>JAEEYO010000034.1 GCA_016288205.1 Treponema sp.
TGTTTGATTTCACCAGACAAAAAACTCTTTGTGTTTTATGAGTCGATTACGGATAACAACGAATTGCGGTGTTATATTTTGAATTTGAAAAACAAGTCCATCCAAACAGAGACTATAGAATGCAACAGCCAATTTCTACTGCATCCTGACTGGAGCTTTGATTCGACTTCATTTATAATAACAGATTATGAAAACAATTGTTTTTATATTGTGAAACCAGATTCTTGATAACAACGATATATTTACCAATATGCATAGTTAGTTTTACGTCTTAGATTATAGAAAAAAATTCAAACCCAACGCTATATATAGCGTTTTCCCCAGCGCCAGTGTTACCTGAGCAGGTTGCTGATTTCCTTTTTCCAGCTCCGGCTCCATTTTACGTTGTTCATGAAGATGATTGACGTGAGCCCCTGCACCGATGCCCATATCCTGATTATCTCGAGCTCCTTCTCGTAGTCTGAGAGCTCCGGCTTTTTTTCCGCGAAATATTGCGCGCACAAATCCTTGAGAATCAGGAAGGGTTTGAAATTGTTTTCGTCGGACTTGCTGAAATCCAGGTTCACGTGGATGTAGCCCCGCGAGAACAGGAAGGTGAAGTATTCCGGGTGCTCCATGAAAAAGAGGACGTATGCGTTTCCAAGCGCGATGATTTTTTTCTCAATGCCGCCGTCCCGGATTTTGCTTACGGATTTTTCCAGATGTTCCGTGAAATTGTCCGTGACATGATTTTTCATGGCGTTGATCAAATCATCTTTGCTCTTGAAATGTGCGTATGGGGCCGCCATGCTCACGCCGCATTTCTCTGCGAGTTTCCTCATGGAAAGAGATCCTTCCCCGCCGGAGTTAATCATTTTTATTCCCTCTTCAATGAGCGCGTTCCGTAAATCCCCGTGGTGATATTTATCTGACATGTTCCAGCATCGCCTCTATTACCAAGTCATTTTCCTCCCACAATGGTGAGTGGGCGGAATTGTAGAAAGTATAGAATTTTTTCTCGGGTGCTTCAAGTCTTTCGTACAGTTCATTGGACAGCGTGACCGGAGTGGTGTAGTCATAATGTCCGCTGAAAAAATAGACCGGAATCAGGGCTGGTTTGTCCGGCTCGACTGAATATTTCCGGTACTCGCTTTTTCCGAGCAGAGACTTTCCCTTCCAGTAGTTGATTCTTTCCGATGACGTGTAGCACTTGCATGACATCTGCTTGAAAAAAATATCCTTCACGTCCGAGCGCATTTCCCTTGTCGTTCCGCAGCCCGCCATGAGCAAAATCTTCTCCCAGTCCTTTCCGATGCTCTCCGGCTTCTTGATTTTAAACTCACCGTCTTCGGAGAATGATACGAGTTTGTTCATCTCTTTCAGCGCCTTTTTGTCTCCGCGTTTTTCGAACTCAGCTTTCATGAATTTGTATCCTTCCTCGTATCTGCGTTCCGATTTTACGAAGTCCTGTCCCATGCCGAAGTAGCAGTGGAAGTCCTCTGAATTCGTCTGCGCGAGATAAAGCCCCAGGTTCGTTCCGCTGGAGTGTGCCATCAGATAGATTTTGTCTTTTTTGTATGTGTTCCTCAAATATTCCGCAACAACATGTGCATCGGACGCAAGCCTTTCAATCGTGATTTCCTCACTTTTAATTTTCGGATTGTACGAAATCCCCTCCCCAAGATAATCCCACCAGCAGACAGTAAAATGCTCCGCGAGTTTGTTTGGATATCTTTTTGCGTAAGCCTCATTCAGCCAGACCTCAGGAACACCGGGGCCGCCAGAGATGAACAGAAGCACGGGATTGTTTTCGTCAGTCATCGTTATGAACATTCCGTTTATGTTTCCGTTTACGTCAATGAAAATTTTCTCAGTGTTCTCAAGTCCCTTCGCCGGCTCGCTTCCGACTGCGGCAACGCTTGTGCAACCCGTCATAAATCCCGCTCCCAAAGCAATCATTAGTCCAAGAATAATTTTAGCATTTTTCACGCTCATCGTCATCTCCCTTTCCTCCGTCTGATTAGAATTTATACATGCCCTGGATTGTGGCATAGAAACCGCCGTCATAGTCCCTTTTTGTCTTGACTCCGTCTGCGCTCAGAAGCTGTTTTCCGCCGAATGCGTAACCTGCCCGGACAGAGATTGCCGTCGCGTTGATTTCTCCATAAGCACAATAATACTGATACTTGAGGGAATTGTCCATGTCAATTCTGAACTTGCTCACGTTGTTGGAGATTCCCGCAGAAAAACTCAGGTAGTCTTTCATGGAGCCTTCCTTGAGCGGATAGCAGCTCAGGGCACAGTCAAAGCGCAGGTCGGTCGGCAGGTCGAATCCGGCAAGGGAGCAGTTACAGTTTATTCTGAACATCTTGTTCGGCAGAAGTGTGAACCTCAGTGACGGAAGCCCGATGAACTCAAATTCTGTCGCGATGATTTCGCCCGAATAATTGAAGTAAACCATTGGCATTGGAACCACAAAAATATTTACTCCCTTGATTTTGATTCCCGTGTCCGTCGCGGCAAGTCCTCCTCCGAGCGTAAGGGTGAGCGTGTCCGTTTTTACAAGCTGGCGGCCGTACATCAGAAGTCCCTCAAAGTTTTTGTACGACTCAAAAGGATTCGCGCCACGTCCGTCAAGTTTCAGAAGGAAGGAATTCTTTCCGCATACGACCTTGCCGAAAAGCCCCAGTCCGTGAAATTGTTTTTCGTCATATCCTTCGATTCCTTTGGAAAAAATGTCCTGCGAGTAAGACACTTTGCCGGTAATCTTTTCGGGAGCGGTGGAGTCGCTTTCCTCATTTTTAGTCCACATGAGCTGCAGGCTGCCTGACGGGCTGAAAAGATAGTTTCCCTCCCCAAGCTGAAGCATCTCGAATTTTAGTGTCGGTATCACATCGAAATCAAAATCCTTAGTGTCTTGCGCCGTGAGGGTGGAAAGAGGGCCTCCTGCAAAAACGGTTCCCAGAAGAATAAGTCCTGCACATAATTTTTTCAAACTCTGTCTTTTCATTTGCATTTCTCCTTGAAAATGTAATACTATATCTTAACAGTGTTAACTTCTACTTGTAATATACTCCATAATCTTAACAGTGTCAAGATTAAATTTAAAAAATTTTTCATTTGAAAAATATATCCGACCCCTTAAAAATTTGTCCATTTTGTGATACAATACGAGCCGTGGATCAGATGACAGACATTCGGTGGAAACAGAGGCTATCAAGCTATAAAAAAGCTCTTGCCTTTTTGCATGGCGCGGTGGAGCTTTCTAAGGAACGTGCTTTGTCCGAGCTTGAGCAGCAGGGGCTTATACAGAGCTTTGAATTTACCCATGAGCTTTCATGGAAACTTTTGAAGGACTTTCTTGAGTATCAGGGAGTGTCGGGGATAATCGGAAGCAGGGATGCAGTCCGCAATGCTTATAACCAAGCTCTGATTTCAAATTCGGATTTGTGGATGGAAATGATTGAAAGCAGAAACCTCACGAGCCATACTTACAACGATGAAACTGCGAAAGACATCGTGAAAAAAATATGCGAAAATTATGATCCGCTTTTTGAGGCGCTGAAAACGGAGATGGAAAAACATGAATGAGTTCGGGCTTTCCGAAAAACACATGGAAATCATACGTGGAATATACTCTCAGTTTCCGCAGATTGAGTCGGTGATTTTATATGGCAGCCGAGCTAAGGGAAATTTCAAGCCTGGCTCCGATATCGACATGACCATAGTTGCCTCACCTTCCTTTGATTTTTCCGCTTTGGCAAAAGTCAACTCCATGTTTTATGAATCTTCCCTTCCGTATCTCTACGACATCTCTGATTTCTCCAAGCTCACCAACCCGGATTTGATTGAGCACATCAAACGCTGCGGAAAAGTAATATATAGGGCCGAAAAATCTTCCATGTAAAGCGTATAAAAAAAGGACATCCCGGAAAATCCTCGGAAGGAAATTTCGGAATGTCCGTTTGACAGTGTTGGTCAAAAACAGTTTAGGTTTTGGAGTGATGCATTATTGGCGTGTGAAAGTAGTTGTATAGCCATCATCTCCTATTACGACAAATGTGTTCCAGTTGTCGCTGGTAGTTACTGTAATTGCATCCCCTTCAGTAGTCGTTAATGTTGCAGTGTTTCCATTTACAGTATAAGTACCTCTATATGATTCTTCTTCCGGCTCTCCTACGTTATTAGTCTCTGTGAATGTTCCATTTGAGCCAAACTCAACCACCACATAACCATCGTAAGCGGTATAAGTTTTGCCGGAAAGTTCGTCGCTGTCAGGGTCCTTTTCGCATCCTGCGAATGTCAGCGCAAGAATCAATGCGGCAAGCACAGCCGCCACCTTAGAAAAATGTTTCATAAAAATCCTCCTTGAGATTTCGAAATCCACCGCTTGATGCGAGAAACATCAGCCGTAGTTTTACTATACAAAAAAAAAGTGCTGTGTCAATCCTCAAATTTTACTTCTCCCCTCAACAAGGGGTTCTCCCACTTACGTCGGATTGCAGGTAAATCGCAGCCATGCCATGACGGAAAGCCGGTTCCAAAAGCGAGGAACTTTTGCAGAAAAGGGATTGCCTTTCAAAAAGCGATGCCGTCCGTCTCACCTTTTTAGAGATGCTGAAACAAGTTCAACATGACAACTCTCAACCTTCAACTCTCAGTTTTCAATTTTCACCTTTCACCTCCCCCTATAGAATCTTTTCCGAATCTGTGCTAAACTTAGGGTATGACTGAGTTACTTGCCCCGGCCGGGAATGTTGAGGCCTTGGACGCTGCAATCGGTGAAGGTGCCGATGCTGTTTATTTAGGATTAAAGAGTTTTAACGCTAGACTTCGCTCTTCAAATTTTGCGTGGAGGGAGTTCGAGGGGGCAGTACAAAGCGTACACCGCCTTGGGAAAAAAATTTATGTTACGGTAAATACTGTTTGTGAGGAAGGAGAAACCGAGCGTCTTTATCGCTTCCTTTCTTATCTGAACAAGATTGGACCGGATGGACTGATTGTGCAGGATTTTGGTGTAATCCGCATGTGTCAGGAATTTTTCCCGAATCTTGAGCTTCATGCTTCCACACAGATGAACGTGGAATCTGCCGCCGCCGCAAATGAACTTAGTGCGCATGGATTGAAGCGTGTGGTTTTGGCTCGTGAGCTTGGACTTGAAGAAATCCGTGCCGTAAAAAGTGCGACCAACGCCCAGCTTGAGATTTTTGTCCACGGTGCCCTTTGTGTAAGTGAAAGCGGCCTCTGTCTTTTTTCAAGCTACCTCGGAGGAAAATCTGCAAACCGCGGAATGTGTACTCAAGCATGCCGACGCATCTACAACGCAGAGCAGTCCGGTACCGATGTCCCCGGATATTATTTTTCACCCTGCGACCTCCAGTTGATTGAGCACGTGCCTGAGCTGATGAAAATTGGCGTGGACAGCTTTAAAATAGAAGGAAGAATGAAATCCGCCGAGTATGTGGGAGCTGTTACGGCCGCATACCGGTATGTGATGGATCACTGGGAAAGTGACAGAAAGGGGGCGATCGCCGAGGGAAAGAGAATTCTGAGCACTGATTTTGCTCGCAGCAAGACCGACTACTGGTACGGATTTGAAAATCAGAAGGATGGAATTTTACAGGCCGGTGAGAAAATCCTGAATCCGAATCAGGCGGGGGGAACCGGAATCTTCCTTGGAAAAATCTCCGAGCTGAGGGCCGCGACTGAGGATGAGAGAAACGAGGCGCTCCAGTATCAGAAGAAGGGAAGCGACGACGAGAAGCAGGGCGGGATCCAGATGGCGATTGTCTCCGGCGGTGATTATGATCCAGACCCGGGTGACAGCATCCGCTTGCACAGAAAGGATGACACAGGCCGTGAGAGCCACAAGGTCCGAATCGTAAAGACTGACTCGAAGGGACGCAGGTGGATTGACGTGCCGCTTGGATTTACAAGGAATGACGAGGTTTATCTTCTCCAGACAAAATCCATGTCCAAGAGATACAAGAGGGTTCTGCCGCAGGATTTGTCCAAATTCCGTATGCAGCCTGGTGCCGAGCGTCTTCCTGTCCTTGATTTGACTCCGCTTTCAAAGGATGAGATGAAATCTTTCCCGGAAGGACTCTACGTGCAGGTCTCGACCATTTCGGACGCGCACATCGTGGGCATGCTTCATCCTGTCCGCGTGATTCTTGAGCTGAACAATGAGATGGAATTTGACCTTCTGCACAAGGGAAGTCCAGAAAAGCCGCTTCTTCCTTACAGCAAAAAGATGATTTACATTGCGCTCGATCCCTATATGCCCGAGGGTAATGCCCCGCATTTGAAGGAAGTTTTGGACAAGCTGATTGAGATGGGCTACACGAATTACGTCGTGAACAATCTTGCCCACATCAATTTGCTCAAGGGACGTGGAACCCAGATGATTGCGGGTCCTTTCCTTTATACATTCAACCGCTGGGCTTTGAGTTTTCTTGAGAACGAGGGAATATCCTTTTTCCAGATGCCTTATGAGAATTCGGAGAAAAACCTTTTGGACACATTCACCTCTTCCTCCGAAAAATGCAGGCTCCTTCTTCCGGTGTTCGCATATCCCACGCTTTTCCGCATGAGGTTCAAGCTTCCCGCCGACTATGACTTCACATATTTCAGCGACAAGGAGGAGATGGGATTCAAGGTCAACTCGACTCCCGACGGCTCCTTCGTCATGCCTGAATATCCGTTCAGTCTGCTCGACAAGATGGACACCCTCAAAAACAAGGGATGGAAGTGTCTACTCATTGATTTCTCAAAGACAAAGGTTAAGAAGGGAGACCTGAAGGACATCCTCAGCATAATCCAGAACCGCACGCCCATAAAGGGAGCCTCACGCTTCAACTGGAAGGACGGTTTCTACAATCCTGAGAAGATGGAGGCATACCGTGCAATCAGCGAAAAGAACGCCATGTCCTCAAACCGTCAGCCGCGGGGTGGAGCAGGAAAAGGCAGGTCGAAGAAATCCGGCAGGTGATTTTTTCCCTTGACTATAGACGGGGAATGTTGTATATTATAGATGATAAGTCCTTGCCAATCAAGGCGGCAGACAACTTGAGTGTCTGTTAGGCGTTTTAAAGCAAAGTGTCGAATCTGGAAGTGCGGTGCTTTGCATAGTCTTACGACGGTTCTCCGTTTACCAAAAGCCAGATGTAGGCTGATTTACTCAGCTGAAGGAAAATGGAATGTGGAAAGCTCTGCGATTGGCGCGGGGCTTTTTTTTGTGGAGTGGCGATGGCGGATATTTTACAGGCTGCAAAATCTTATGCTAAACTCCTTGACATTGAGTATCAAATTGTCTTGGGAAAGAAAAACAAAAATATCACGCTATCGATTGTATTTGATGAAGTTCATTTCTTTCATTTGGCCGGATTGCAATACCTGAAAGATTTAAGTGCAGTTTTGTCTGAAAGTCGCGAGCAAATATTCAGAAGAATACTGAGAGGAAGTTTGCAAAAACAGATGCTCGAATCCTCAAAATTTTATAGTGAAATTACTGATAGAATTGAATATCTTTCCTATCTTGAACAAATCATGGACAGCAACGATACGGTCTTCAAATACAACTCACGTTTGAATGTCTTTTCCGCTGTTCAAGCTGATTTTCTGATGAAGAATGAGGTTCTGACTCGTAATGTGTTTGTTTTTCTCTCGTTGGACCAATCAACTGGAAAATATTTCTGTCGCTCTTTTTTTCCGCAGTCTGACAAAGATTATTCCGAGGGACAGACCAGATGGACATTACTTTATAAAAAGAAGATTTGGAAATCTTCCGGCCAGGAGAACGTGCTTTACGACAGGATGAAAATGTAAAAGTTCCAAGGAAAACGTGTAAAGTTTCTTGATTTTCCGTGGAGGCTGCTGTAAAGGGAATCTCAAAAGACAGATGCTTTTATAGATTCCCTTAATTATTGTTTCCTATTTATAACTTGCGGATTTTAATCCTTATACAGGGATTTTACTTTTAAATCCTTTCCCATCTTTTTTATAAACCAAAACATACTCTGGATTTGGTTTATTTTTTTCCATATCAACAGCACTTTGTATGGCGGCAGCCTCACTACCGAAGAGATGCTGTTCACCTTCTTGATTGTCCGCCATCCACATGTTTTCAGGTACTTTCCAAACTACAACTGACATAGTTTACTCCTTGAAATTGATTTTGACAAATTCTTAAAAACGAAAACGAGCGTAAGTGATGTTTTCGTTTTTAATCCCTTTGTCAAGGGATTAACCCATGGTACCATGGGTTAAAATTTCGCGTCTGAGAAAAATAAATTGAAAAGGATGCTGAATCAAGTTCAGTATGACAATTTTCTGCTTTTCCTGCACTTTTTTAGGACTTTTCGTCATTTTTGTGGTATAATGTTTCCATGTCGAAGCAGAATTTACCGATTGGAATACAGAATTTTGAGGAAATCCGCAATGGAAATTATCTCTATGTGGACAAGACGGATCTCATTTATAAACTTGCCACGGAGGGAAAGCCGTATTTTTTGGCGCGTCCACGTCGTTTCGGAAAGAGCCTTTTGATTTCTACGATGAAGTCATATTTTGAAGGACGCAAGGAGCTTTTCGAAGGATTGAAAATCGCCGGGCTTGAGACAAAATGGGAAGAGCATCCTGTGGTTCACATTGATTTTGGTAGGAACGGTTATGAAACGAATGTGCAGTTGAAAAATTATCTTGACAGTGTGCTTTCCATTTATGAGAAGAAATATGGCATAACGCCGAAAATCGATGACTATCCCATCCGCCTTGAATCTATCCTCAGAACGGCAAATGAAAGAACAGGCAAAAAAATCGTTGTCCTTGTTGATGAATACGACAAGCCGATGCTCGATGCATTGAATACAGGAAATTATGAGCCGAACAGAATCTTGCTTCGAAATTTTTACGGAGTTTTAAAAGGTTGTGATGAATATTTGAAATTTGTTTTTTTGACCGGAATCACAAAATTTGCGAAGGTGAGCATTTTCAGCGAATTGAACCAGCTCAATGACATCAGCATGGACAATGAGTACAACACAATCTGCGGAATTTCCCAGGCTGAGTTGGATGAAAATCTCGGAGAGTACATAAAGGACTTTGCGGACTCTGAAAAAATCAGCGCGGAGGAATTGAGGGCAAGACTCAAGCAAAAATACGACGGATATCATTTTTCAAGAAAATGGAAAGACGTTTACAATCCCTTCAGCCTTTTGAACTCATTCAACAAAAAGGAATTTGATTCCTATTGGTTTCAGACAGCCACGCCAAAAATGCTTTTCGGCCTGATTGAGGAGTCGAACTATGATCTGACGGATGTTCTTGACGGCGTTGTGTTGAAATCAAGTTCTTTTTCGGATTATCGTGTCGGAGGCGGATCTCTCACACCGATTATTTATCATTCGGGCTATCTTACGATAAAGGACTATGACAGGGAGACCGATCTTTTTACGCTCGGCTTTCCGAATGAGGAGGTCCAGGACGGGTTCGTTGAATTTCTTCTTCCGCTCTATACAAATATCCCTGAGGATAGGCTTGGACTTGCGGTGGAAAATTTCAGAAAATCAATCCGCACAAGGGACATTGAATCGCTGATGACACTTTTCTCGGCCGCCATATCTGATTTGCCAACCAGACGGAAAGGCAACATGGAGTACGCTTATCAGGTGGCGTTCCATGCGATGCTCAGGATGACCGGATTCGATGTGGAAAGCGAGCAGCAGATTATCGGGGGCAGGATTGACGTAACGCTGGAGACTGGCGACACTGTTTACATTTTTGAGCTCAAGATGGACTGCGGAAAAGACTGGGGCGAAGTGGCGGATGCGGCTTTGGAGCAGATTGTGAGAAAGGGATATCCAGAAAAATTCAGTGCGGGCGGGAAAAAGATTTTCAAGATTGCGATTGTGTTTTCCACCGAGAAGGGCGGAGTTGCCGGGTATAGGGTGGTGGAGTGAAAAATCAGAAAGCGCTCGTGCTCTCGTTGCTCATTACCAGCCTAAGGAACGACTTCTGTCTTTCATCCAGTATTTTATCATAATTCTTCAGAAGAAAAAAGACGGTCTCAGAGGATTGCGTGGTTGCTTTCCGTCTGAAACCGTCCTGGGGGCATGCTGATTTAGTCCTGCGACCACATGATTATTTTGGCTGGTGCTGGCGTATCAGTTTGTTTCCCCGTCAGTTTTCTTCTATATATATGGGACTTTTAGAACACCACGTCCTCACCCTGCTCACATGCCACCGCGTCAGCTGCTTCCTGGAGGAGTGCCATCTTCTGCTGCTTGCTCATCGTTTCCTCCGCGGCGTTCTGGGGCTGCTGGTTTTTCTTCGGAACCGGCTTGTAGTCAATGTGCTCGGCGATGATTTTTACCTTGCTGTGACTTTTTCCCTCGTCGTCCTTCCATCGGTTCTGCTTGAGCCGGCCAACGATTCTTACTCCGCGACCCTTCGTGGCATACTTGCTTGAGAAGTCTGCGATGTTTCCGAATGTGTCAACGTCAAAAAATGAGACTTCCTCGTTCAGCTTTCCGTCCTGCGACTTCGTGGTGCGGTTAACTGCGATCGGGAAGGTACAGATGCTTAATGAGCCTCCGTTCCTCTGTTCCGGCTGACGGACTACGTTTCCTTCAATGATAATCTGATTCAAACTGTTCATGTCAATTTCCTCCGCGGCGTGTGCTGCGTTCATTTTTTTTGTCTCAGGCTGCGGTGCGCGCATACCGTTTTTTTCGCCTGCATATAATAATGGTATTTAAATCTCTGCTACGGTAATCAAAATTAGAAAAAATCTTTAAAAAAAGTGAAAAAAAATCAGGAAGTCTCAAAAATCTCTAATTTCGGGGCGAGGGGATAAAAAATCCGGGGAAAAAATCCGAAAATCAAAATGCCTTGGGGTAATCCTGACTCACATTGAGGATGAAAAATCAGTAACATAATCCGGCTTTGTGAGTTTAAATGGTAGAAACGGATAGATTTTCCGGCTTTTTGGAGGAATAAATGAAATCTCTTTTTAAAAAACTAATTTCCGCGCTTGTTTTTTCGGTTGCGCTGATTTTTTCCGCTGCGGCTGTTCCCGGCGTGGTTCAGTATATCCCCGACTTTTCCGGTGAGTATGTCTATTATTCGGACAAATCTTTTACTCGCACGTCAATAATCGGTTTCATCTATTATAATGACAGTACTTACGCGGTGCGTTACTATGCTCCGGCTGACTCAAAGAAGGGGCTTATGGAAAAGGACATCACGCTTTATTTCAACGTGAATCCCGAATCCGCTTCCCTCGAGATGACGGGAGAAAAGGTTGTCGGCGCAAGTACCCAGGAAGATTACGACATCTGCAACTATCTGCATGACCTGCTTTATGAATTCACCGGCTGCTCTCAGAAAGTGTCCCTTGAAGGAATTGATAAGGTTGAGATCAAGCAGGATTTCGCTCAGTTCGGCGGCAGCGTCACGATTGTGTTCTCTAGCCAGGTTCCGGTCTTCAACATTGATTCCATACGTGCGGCGGACGGCTCGGCGGTTTTCAGCTTGCAGACCGTGGGCGCATTGGTTTCATCCACCGACACGAGCTTTTCTTCCTACAAGGGAGTGGAAGGGCTTCCGAAAGACAAGGCGCGCAATTTCAAGAACAAGGCAAAATCAAAGAAAGTCACCGCGAGTTTTGAAAATCAGAGCATCGTCATAGATTCACAGTGGTCGCAGTCGGTGGAAAATCTCTGGCTCCTTGGTGACTACGCGCTCCTTACATTGAACACGGTTCCCAAGCAGGATTCCTATGTGGGAAAGGAGACTCTTTTCAGGGACACTCTGATCCGTAAGCTCAGCCAGAGTACCAGCGGCTCCTATGTCCTTTGCCAGCACAAGGCCCAGACAATCAGCAAAAATGTGGTGAAGCTCACGAACGTGTTCTATCAGCCTGAAACCGGAGACGTGACAAGGGACTTCAAGATTCTGACAAAGAAATCCGACGGCTCCTATGCCTATCTTACGCTCACGGTTTTCGATTCCGTCTACCAGAAAAACAAAAAATATTTCGACGGCATCCTTTCAAGCTATAGCGTTGGAAAATAACGGAGCTTCTGAAAAAAAAGACACGCCATCCCGAGCTTGATTCAAAATCCCTTGCGACCCTTGCGATGGATACTGAAATAAGTTCGGGCATGACGGTATTTTTGATACCACAAAAAATCAGTTTATTTAAGCCATCCCTGCTTGTCGCTCTTTGCATTATTGCACGCCCGGCACAGCATTTGTAAATTTTCAAGAACAGTCCTGCCTCCACGACTCCAGGGAACAATGTGGTCGCCCTGCATTTCAGCGAATTCAAAATGTTTCTTACAAAGCGGACAGATTCCCTGCTGTTTCTCATACATCTTGCGTTTCATTTTGTCATCGAATTCGCGTAAACTCAAATGGCTCTCTTTTCCGTCAAACAGATAATAGTAAATGCCCTTGTGATTTGTCACTTCCTCATTGTCAATCAGAGAAAGAATCTCATCCTCAAGTTTCGACGGATCATAATCATTGCCGTGGTACTGATTATATAAAATGCCCCAGTCAATATCTTTCATTTCCTTCCTGTAATTCGGAAACAAAGTCTTCACCCATGCAATAACAAATTGAAAATAAACCCACAGTTCATTCGCATTGGAATCATGCTGATGTTTTCCCATGTAAGCGCAAATCAGCTTGTCATCCTTGCCAGCGTACCATCCCAATGCCGTTTCCAGAAGCTCCTGCCTGATGGGATTTCCCTTCACATATTTGTCTCCCAAAAGTTTCGCCGCACAATTTGATTTTGAAAAAATCTTTTTCGCATCCGCCGTCCATGAGCCTGCATAAACGGCATTCCTTATTTCCTGCTCAGTGAGTTTTTCCCCGGCAATATTGATTGTTTTGAACCAACTGAGTTTTTCGCTCTCAGTCCCCTCGCAAAAATAAACCTGCAAATCATAATTCAAAATCCGCTCCTTCTCATCCTCAAGAAGATTTGAAAAATAACGCATATTGTGTGAGAAACTTCCGGTCACGTAGCGGCAAATTGAAATGGTTCTCTGCTGACCGTCCAAAACCTCATACCGACCGTCTTCACGCACACCCCAGTACATCGTGTTCAATGGAAAATTATTCGTCACCGTATCCATCACCGCCTGCTGCTGACTGTCCTTATAGCAAAACTCCCTTTGGTACGGAGGCCGAATGTCCAGTTTACCGCCAAATCCGACAACACCATTCTCATCATTGTCCTGATATCCGTCCACCAAATTCCTGACCTTGATTGTGTGCAAAGTAATTTTCATAATATCCTCCTGAAAGGGGGAAGTCTCCCCCTCGCGTCCACTGCGTTGGCCGCTACCCTCTCTAACGGGGGATTCCCCCGTAACGCCCCCAACGATATAATTATTTCTTCCGCTTGATTAAAATGCGAAAATACGGGCATTTTCCATTTACAGATAAATCCTTTTCATCATTTCCTTTTCTGAATTTAATTATTTCAAATTGATTTGGATTATATTTGTCCAAAAAAGTAATAGGTACTCCCATCGGTTCATAATAATCTTTTGGTATGTCCAAAACTTGTCCAACATCTATCGCATCATAATTGTCATATTTTGGATATTCTTCCGGTGTGTATTCTTTATATGGTATGATTTCCTCTAGTTGTTTTTGTGTCGGTAAGTTTGTATACCAACAGGCCATTATATGCTTTAATTTTTTGCCGCTTACGAGTTTTTCATACACATTTCCTTCTGGAACTTCAAACCAAAAATCAGAATTCATATTTCTATATCCTATCCATACTTTATTTTCCTTAATCAGATTAAAGACTTCTTTATAAGTGACAGCATTTTTATTTCCTATGATTATGAATTTTTTATCAAATTGAACAAGCTGCATAATGTATTCTCTGAAAAGACTGAAAGGGGGATTGGTCACAACAATATCAGCCTGCTTCAATATTTCTATACATTCCTGACTCCTGAAGTCACCGTCTCCATTAAGTTGCTTTATTTCGATTGTTGAAAAATCTGTTGAAGTTGAATCGTTCGGATTTCCTCGGTAGTCTATCCAAACAGCCTTTTCACAA
This sequence comes from Treponema sp., assembly GCA_016288205.1. Lineage (GTDB taxonomy): Bacteria > Spirochaetota > Spirochaetia > Treponematales > Treponemataceae > Treponema_D. The sequence continues at coordinate 14,072 of JAEEYO010000034.1, forward strand.
TTATGCTGGCTGAATAAATCTGCATCTTGATTTTTGTAACATGTGGTAATCAGTCGCTTGAGCTTGAAATTATTGAAGTTCAATGCAAAAAATCTGAAAAAGTTCGAGACACGCGGATCATCACAGTTGCAAAGAATTGTTTTGTTTTCAAAAAAATCTTTATAATGAAATAATTCCTTTTCAATATCAGATATTTGCGTATAATACTCATCATTTCTCTCAGAGTCCGCTTTTCTTAATCCTGACTTGCTTGTCATATAGGCTCCTGTTGTACCAAAAGGGTGTAAAGATTATAAAAATACCAATAGGTAATTTTATAATATAATAATACCAAATGACCATAAAATAAAGTGGAAAATACCAAAAAGTTATAGATTTTTTACATGAACTTTTGGGAAAATGTTGATCAGGAATTAAAATTCAAAGGAATGGAACGAAAAGAATTAGGCAGTCTAGCAGGATTTCCAGAATCATATATTTCAAAAGGCATAACGCGTAAAAGTTCTCCATCTGCTGATCTTGCCGTAAAAATCGCGTCGGTGCTCGGGGTTAGCGTGGAGTATCTTGTCACGGGGGCAAACAGCTCGTCAAAGACCAATGAGCAGGAAACGGCAGAGCAGCTCAGATTATACAGAAAACATTCCGAAATCATCAAAAAATGTGAAAAGCTCAGTCCAGAAAAAGAAAAAATCCTGCTTGAGTTTCTGGAAAATTTTTGTCCTCCGAATTAAGTGACATTCCTTTCTTGACAATAGCCATATTGGGGCTTAATATAGAAGATATAAAGTCGAGTTTAAAAAAACTTGTCATTGTCGGGCTGGATCCGATACTCTCTTTTTAATATTGCCGGAGGCTTTGCATGAACGGAATTACAGATGGTGGCGTAGTTGGTAGAAAACACTATATCGACAATTTAAGATGGTTTACAGTTGTCCTTGTCGTCTTTTACCATGTTTTTTATATGTACAATGGACAGGGAATCAGGGGGACGCTCGGAAAGATAACGAATCTTGATGTCCAGTATTACGATGTGTTCCAGTACATTGTTTATCCGTGGTTTATGACGCTCCTTTTTATTGTTTCGGGAATCAGCTCCAGGTATTCGCTTAACAATCACACTGGAAAGGAATTCATCAAGAGCAGGACGAACAAGCTGCTTGTGCCGGTGACGCTTGGATTAATCACATTTCAATTCATACAGGGCTACATCAATATCTCTCTTTCTGGAGTTACCGACAATCCTGAGATGCCCTTGGTCGGAAAAATCATCGCCTGCATTTTGAGCGGAATAGGTGTTTTGTGGTATCTCCAAATGCTCTGGCTTTTTTCACTTGCGATTGTCCTTGTCAAAAAAATAGACAAGGATCGCCTCTGGAATCTTTGCAAAAAGACTCCTATTTGGGTGTTGATTATAATCAGCGTTCTTGTGTACGGGGCAGGTCAGATTTTGAACACCCCATTGATTGTCAGCTACAGATTCGGCTTGTACTTCCTTGCGTTCCTGCTCGGATATTTTGTTTTTTCACATGATGAAGTGATTGAGCGGATGAAGAAAGTCTTTTGGCTTTTTGCCATTGTTGCCGTGGGTCTGTGCGTTGCATTCTGCATTGTCTATTTCGGACAGAACTACGCTGATACTCCCGTGTACCGCTCGCCGCTCTATCTTTTCTTTACATGGTTTGGAAGCCTTGCCATGATTTCAGTATTTGCAAAATTCTTCGACTTTGAGACCCCCTTTACAAAATGGATGAGTTCTCACAGCTGGGGACTTTATGTTTTCCATTATCTTGGAATTTCCGCCGTCGCACTTTTCCTTGCAAAACCAGCTTACATTCCGGCATGGGCTTCTTATCTTTTGAGCACCGTTTTGGGATTTGCCCTGGCTTATGGATTGTATTTTATCATCTCGCGGATTCCCTTTTTCAGATGGACTGTGCTTGGAATTACAAAAAAGAAAAAATGACCGTGCTGATTTTTTTTCTTTTTACTTCATAGTGGACATTCTGGAAAAATTTTATTATACTATAAACATAGGGAACCTCTAAACCTGTCCGGATTTAGGGGTCTACGGGGGAATTCCAATCAGAGTGGGATGCATCCAATCAATTTTGCCGGACTGGAGAAGTAATGAACAGTTCTATTAAAAACATCAGTTGTGAAGATGAAGAAGAAGAGGACAAGAAGAAGGAATCAGGTCCTGATCCTCTTGCTGAAAAATTTCTTAAAACACGCCAGATTCTTTTGAGCGGTGAAATCAATGAGGAAAATGCCGATAAGGTGGTCCGCCAGCTTTTGATTCTTGAAGCTGATAGCGACGAGCCTATTTACATTTATATTGACAGCCCAGGAGGAGACGTTGACGCAGGATTCGCCATTTTCGACACGATCCGCTTCATAAACGCGCCGGTCTACACCATCGGATGGGGTCTCATCGCCTCTGCCGCAGCCCTGATTTTGCTCGCAGCACCGAAGGAGCGCCGTCTTGGACTTCCCCACAGCCATTATCTGATTCACCAGCCCTCAAGCGGAATGAAGGGTGTGGCCACGGACATTGAGATCCACGCCGCCGAAATCGAAAAGACCAAGGCCCTGCTGAATGAGATTATCGCGAACGAGACGGGAACTCCCGTTGAAAAGGTCGCAAAGGACACTGACCGCGATTATTGGCTGAATGCCGAGGAAGCAAAGACCTACGGTTTGATCAGCTCGGTCATCTCAAAGCGTTCTGATTTGAAGAAATAGGGACGCGCGGGGACTGTAATGCAATTTGAACTTACGGATGAACTGAGTGACAACATCATCTTTTCAATGGAGGATCAGAGCTCAATCTGGTACATAGATTCCAGGGACAGCTCCATCCTTTCCGACGAGATGATGCGCGAGCTGGAACTTGAGACAGACGACTCTGAATCCGGGGACATCTTTTACAATCTCCCGCATTGGACAAGCGAAGACGGCTATGAGCTTATGGCCGATTTCACAAATAATCTTCATTCACCGCTTGCCCGTACTGATTTGAGGCGGGTTTTGAACAGCGGAAGGGGGGTGTTCAGAAATTTTAAGAATGTTTTAAAAGAGTATCCTGAGGTTGAGAAAAAATGGTTCTCCTTCAAAAATCAAAAGATGAAGGAACGCGTCGCCTCTTGGTACAACAGTCTGCGTGAATCCTGGGGAATGGAGCGTCTGGAATCTGAGTCAGGAGATGATGTTCAGGAAACTGACGAGCTGCTTGAGAATGACTTTGTATTTAGTGATTGGAATTATTCCAAAGACCAGGAGGAACTTGAGCGCGGAATAAAGGAGGTTTCGGACGATTTTTGCCGGCAATCCTCAACGACCATTGACCGCAATGTGGAGGCAGCCATAGCATTTTTGCAGGACAGGCACTCCAAGCTTTCGGAAAGCAGCGGAAAATCAGGTTTGGTTTGCAGGACTCCCGACGGAGAATTTTCCGGTTGCATACTGTCAGCACAGTGTCCGCTTCCAGCAGAAAATACCGTTTTCATTACGGATTTTTTCGTCGTTCAAAGATTTCGCGGATTAGGAATTGCCAGAATCCTGCTTTCAAAATGGATTGAGCATTTGAAGGCTGATGGAGTCCGGTGGATTTTTATATCAGACGCAATGGCCCCCGATGTCGTTAAACCTCTGCTTGAGCACTTTGGTTTTTTCAGGGCAGTCACGGGCTATGCTGCGGATTTGTCAACGATTTTTTGAGATTCCGCGGCTATTTTAATGGGAAATTTATACCCAATATTTTATTAGGAGAAAAAAATGGCTTACAACAATGATTACGCCGTTAACGAAGAACAGATTGCTGCTTTTTTGAGTGATGCAGTGAAGAGCGTGGAGCAGGGTGCTTCCAATTCAGATATTGAGGCTCTTAAAGAAATTAAAAAACTTTTTAAGAAAAACGTACCTCTTTCAAGAAGAAATTACGTCACAGCATGGCTGATCAAGGCCGCAACATCCAGAGGACGCTTTTCAACCCGCGACAGAAGTGACCGCTTCCAGGGACGCGACCGCAATGACAGAAATGACCGCTTCGCCACACGCGAAAAGACGGAGAGAAACGACAGGTTCAGCAGGGACCGCAACGAGAGACGTGTCGATTCCCGCGCTGCACATGAGGACGGAGAGCGTGAGGAAAGACCCCACACACCACGCGTACAGATCGCGCCGGAGCTGGCAAAATCAATCTTCATCAGCATCGGACGCAACCGCCGTGTTTACCCCAGGGATTTGCTCGGACTTCTCGGAAGCGTGGCCGGACTCGACAGGGAAAGAATCGGTGACATCAAGGTGCTCACAAGCTATTCGTTCGTGCAGCTTTATGCCGAGGACTGCGAGAAAGCAATCAACGCCCTGAACGGATATGACTACAGGGGACGCAAGCTGAACGTGGGTTACTCAAGAAAGGCCGGTGAGGGCGACGAGGGACTCTCTGATTCAGAGACTTCCGTAAGCTCAGAGACATCCGCCCCAAGCACTGAGTCATCATACAGCGATTCCAGCATCAACACGGATCCGATTCCTGAGAATGTGACAAACACCGCACACGCAGACACTTCCGTAAACACAGAGGCGGAGCGCATTGCGGCGGCACAGAGTGAATTTGCGGCGCGTGAGACATCTGTTTCCTCAGGCACAGCGAATGACGAGAACATAAAGCCGTTTTTCGAGACAACCGATGACGGCCAGGTGAAGTCACGCTTCGGTGTGAACGGCTGATTTTCAAGGTGAAATTATTTGATTAGAGTAATACCGACAGGACCGTTTCAGGTAAACACGTTGATTGTGAGCCTGAGCGGTTCCGATGTTTTTATAGTGGATCCGGCCGCATGTTCCTTTTCCGAGGACGAGGAAGCAATATCCTCAATCCTTGCGGAGGAGCGATTGAATCCCGTGGCGTTTGTTCTGACCCACGGACACTTCGACCATGTGTGCGGTCTGTCCCACTTGAAAAAGCTCTATCCCGAGGTTCCTGTTTTAATCCATGAGGCGGACAAAGCCTGGATTGGAAAGGACGGACTGGAGCTTCAAAAAAGATCCCTCTCAGTATGCGGCGTGCCTGTTCTTTTGAAGTCCGTTGAGGATATGCCTGAGGCAGACGGATTCATCTCGGACGGAAAGAGCCTTTTTGACTCCGAGCCGGTGAAATCAGCGTGTGAGAGCGGAAAAATCCCCGGGCAAAGTGCCGATGAGCTAAAAAAATGGGAGATAGTTTCCACGCCGGGACACAGCAAGGGAAGCGTCTGTCTTTACAATGCCGGAAGCAATGAGCTTATAGTGGGGGACACAATCTTCTACGACGGAACCGGACGAACCGACCTGCCTTTTGGGGACGGAAAGGAAATCAGGCGTTCCATAAAGATGATTTATGAGCGTTTCCCGAAAGATGCCAAGACCTATCCGGGACATGAGGGCTCCGGGTTCAAGCTTGAGTACAGCAGGCCCTTGTTTTATTAAGGAACGGTCGGAACAACACAATCAGTTAGAATGAATTTCTCGTGAGTGGCACACTGATTTTTACTCCCTCGCCAAGGAAGTCACGGTGGACTCCCTCAATCAAAAACTGCACGCTCTCAACCGTGGAGAATGCCGTGGCGGTGAAGACAATCTGCTGCAGCTCTCCGATCAATCCCTCAATTCCGTACTGATTGAACTCAAACTGCTCGCTGAAATTCAACGTGGCCACACCGTTTTTTATGGACGAGCCGAGGAGCCTTGTGCCTGATGAAACCAGCGTCTGGCATCCGTAAGCCTGGGTTTCCGCCTGGGTGGGACCGTCAATCAATGCGTTGATGGCGTCGGTAAGCGGCGTGTCCGATTTTTTCATCGTGCGGACAACCTCATTCCTGAGCAGGGTGCCGTCTGGGGTAAGGGATATGAAATACAGCTTCAGGTTCATCACTGCCTGTGGATCCGCGACGGGGGACTGTACCGGTGCCGTGGTGACTGCATCTGCAGGTGTTGCCGGATTCTGTTTGGGAACTGGCTGGGCTGTAATCACCGAGAGATCCTGAGTGTCGTAGATGTCGGGAACTGCGCTTCCGTCTCCCTCAATGGCATACATGTACGCCTGCTCTGCCTCCGCATCGTCTGCCGCGGGGAAGGATGGGTTTTCGTTTTTCGGACGTGATGACACTGTCGGATCCTTGTAATAGGAAACTCCGCTCTCACCTCCAAGCTCCGATGAGGCTGCCGTAACAGCAATCTGGAAGTCGGATGAGAATGCCTCCACGTCGTTTTTTTCCGTGGATTCAGTGACCTCGGCATTTTCTATGAACGCGGGTGTTTTTCCGAAGAGCCGGTCGAAGAATCCCGTGGTTTTCAGGTTCGACGTGATTTTTTTCTGATTCGCGACAAAAATGATTATCAAAATGATGGCTGCGAGGAGCCAGAGTCCCCAACCCAAGAGAGAGGAAGTTCCGTCCTTTTTGCCTGATTTATTTTTTTCGCCATTGTTCTTAGCCATAGATTTTTCCATCCGAACTTTTAAAATTTCTTCTATTAAATAGAGTATCGTACAAAATGCAAATAAAATATACATCGTATTGAATATAAAATCAACCGTAACTTTTACCGTTTGTAATTTTTTTAATTTACATAGGTTAAATCTCGTGTTATACTTGAATGGAAATTGTCTTTTTTTAAGTAAAACTTAAACATAGCCGAAACCGCAAGGAGGACTCATTATGTGTTTTGAGGAAGATGGATTGAAAATGCAGGGAAGGGTGTGTGCTCGTGGACTGAGACGCATTTTACTCTCGCTCGTGGTTTTGTTTGCCATGTGCATTCCCGCTTTCGCACAAAAAAACTCTGGCGGACAGATGTATGACCGCGGGGCCGTGGTGAAATCCATAAAGAACGGTGCGAAGATGAGCGGCTATTTTGTGAAGGTGGACGCGAAAAAGAAAATCGCATATTTTTATACCGACAAGCAGCTGACGGACGAGGCGGGCGAGTACAATCTGGGCGAGCAGTTCTGGATTGACTGGGACGAGGACAAGATGGACCCGCTCAAGGTTGATTTGAAAGCCTTCTATAAAAAGATAAACCTTACGAAAACGATTCTGATGCGAACCCAGGACGGAACCCATCTTGCGAACGTGACTGTGGTAAAAGCATCCAGGCCGGATAAAACCGAGGCGCAAATCCAGAAGGAAAAGGATGCCGCAAGAAAATCGGGATATGACGCGGGATATGTGAGCGCGGGCAGGACTCTTCCTAAAGCACATGCCGATTACTCAAGCGAATGGTACGCGGGATATGACGAGGGAGCCGCAGAGTCTAAGAGACAGGCAGAGGAAAAAGCAAGACAAGCCGCCAAGCAGGACGGATACAACGCAGGTCTGGGCGGAAAGTCAGCGTCCGTACCCAAGGCACATTCAGCCTACGCGAGCGACTGGAAAGCAGGTTACAGCGAGGGAGCAGCGGAGTACAAGAGACAGACCGAAGAAGCCGCAAGACTGGCAGCGGAAAAAGCAAAGCAAGCCGCCGAGGCCGCCAAGCAGGACGGATACAACGCAGGTCTGGGCGGAAAGTCAGCGTCCGTACCCAAGGCACATTCAGCCTACGCGAGCGACTGGAAAGCAGGTTACAGCGAAGGAGCCGCAGAGAGAAAGAAACTGACCGACGCAGCTTACAAGGCAGGATATGACGCTGGACTAAAGGGAAGTGCAAAATCACCAACAGTGCCGAGCAGTTACACGGCATACAGTGACAGCTACAAGTCAGGTTACACCAAGGGCTACAATGAGCAGTTGAAAAAGAAAGAGGAAGAAAGGATAGCTAAGGAAAAGGAGCGGGAGAGAAACTTGCATCAAGAGACACCCACAGCTTCCACTGGCTCATCGAATTCAACGCCGAGTGTCCAGCAGCCGAGCACAACATCCGCATACGTTCCCGACGCACAGGTCTCCGAGAATTTTGTCTTTACCGCAAGAAAGCATCCGACGGTGGTCTCATACGACAAACTTGATGCGCAGGTTCAGAAAATCAAGTGCCCCACATCAATGAGCATTGAGGAAGCCGCAAAAAAAATCATTGCCCCTGCGAAGACCGAAATGGAAAAGGCACGCGCTCTCTTCACATGGATCGCATGCAACGTGGTGTATGACTACAGTTTCAAGAAAGACTCTTACACTGCTGCCGGCACATGGAAAAACCGCACGGGAACATGTCAGGGATATACCCTGCTTTACATACAGATGGCAAAATCCGTCGGACTCAACGCAGAGTACATTTCTGGATATGCCAAGAACGCGAGTGACTATAAGCCTGGAATGGAATTGGAAAAACACGGCTGGGGTGTGGTTCACATAAACGGAAAGGACGTTCTCTTTGACGTGACATGGGGAGCCGTAAAAAATCTTGATGACATTTCCACATTCAAAGGCGATTATTTTGACTGCGATCCGTGGCTCTTTGCATTCTCTCATTGGACGGATGAAAGTGGAAAATCATTCATTTCAGACAGACTCACAAAGGATCGCTTTATTGCGCTCCCGTATGTTGACATAAGGTTCACACGAGCCGGCATTGACGGAAAGGAGCTGTATGACTTCTTCAAGGTAAATCCGAATGCCTGGGTACCAGCGGTGTACAACACGCTGTTTGAAATAAGCGCGCTGAAAATCAACAAGATGCCGTTTACAAACATATTGCTTTCTTCTCAGACTTATACTTTTAACTTCTCACGTTCAAGCGAAAAGAACTTAATCGTCACAGGCTATGACGGCACGAACGGTAATGGTTCAAGAGTTGGCATGGCCGCTATACTTCCAAACACTGATTTTGTATTCAAGACGTCCTCAACAGGCTTGGCAACCATTAATTACGGTGGATTTATTGCAATGCAGTATAATACCGAGCACACGCTCCTTCAGAATTGGTCGGGAGACTATTTTAACAAGCCGAATCAGTCTGAGGTCAAATTTACTTTGATAGATGGTGGAAAGGACAACAACATCGCTAAGGGAAAGCCAAAGGTTCTTTGCTTTTTTGATTCAAAAAATGGATCGCCATTTGACATGATCATTTGGCAGGACAGATTTACAGATGCGGGTATAGATGTCGTCATGGTGGAGGCAACAGGGGCTTCTCGTGATAATGTCAAGAGATTCTTGCAAAGGGCAGGTGTACTTGCAGACTATGTGAAATATGCCTATGCCACGGATTCAAGCAACAGCTCGCTGCTGAACCGCTATTTGACTTCTGCTGGAATCGATGCATCCAAGGCAAAATTGCCCATGACCGTCTACTTAGACTCAAACAACAAATATCAGTTTATTGAATATACTCCGACGGAAGATATTATTTTCCATAGGGTTGACTCAATAGCAACTGCGACAAATACTGTCCGACCGAAGATTAATTACTTCAGCAGGGCAAATTTCCGCAAGATTATGTTTACATCCATCGATTCCAAAAAGAGGATAAGCAATGAGGCTGAGGGAAAACCGAAAGTCATAATCTTCTCCCATGTTTGGTGTGAGGCTAATTTTGCACAAAGCCCCGCCCGCGATACTATGGAAAGCCTGCTTGACGAGGCTTACGCTCATCCTGACCGGTTCAAGGATGTTGACATTGTGATAGTGAACATATTGGGAGCAAAGACTAAGGAACACCGGGACATGGTTATAAACTATGGCAATGCACATCCGTTCCCAGATTCTCTGAACATCAATTATGCAATAGAGACAGAGTGCAATCCTGACGGCACACCCAAGAGTTATGGCACTTGGGGAGGTTATTTGAATTGGTATACGGCGGCCAGTGGTATTCATGGCAGCACTTCCATGAGCAATGATATTGTCTACATCGACTCAACGAACAAGATGCGCTGGCTTGACTCTGGCTATGGAATCTCGGCGGATACCATTCTTTCCAGGGTAGCGGGTATTGAGGCCTCTGTTTCAAAAATAAAGACAAGTGGTGCAAATTACAACAGTTATGGACTTCCATATGACAAGAACGCCGTAATCAACAAGGCGAATGTCGGCAAACAAACTAACATGGGAGATTATGTTGTCGTCCAAAATTCTAATGATTATATTGAATTCATAGGTGTTTATCAGGCTGGTATGTATGACTTAAAGGAACAGTGCTGGGCATATGTTGTTGACGAGAAGCTTAAAAACTATCCAATTGATTTCTCAAAGTACTATACCAAGATTGACCTTTCAAAAACAGAATTGAACCGTGATGTCAACGGAAACAAGATTGGTTCGGCTCCGGTTGCAAACGCGAGCGTAAACTCCTATGGACTTCCGTATGATCCCAATGCAAAAATCAATACCGCAATGTACAATGTACCGGTGGAGTTCGGGGAATACTACATGAAGGCGTTGAAGGACGGGGACTATGTTTTTGTTGTAAGGCTGCGCCCGACCATGGAAAACGGAGGATTCCAAGGTGTCTTTGATTTAAAGGAGCAGTGCTGGCTTGAAAACTACCCCGATTTGAATAGATTGAGTTGGGAACAGCTTGTGGATGTTGACATTAACATAAAGCAGTTCTACTCAAGCATAGATCTGACAAAGACAAAACTCAACCGCGACACTAAGGGAAATCCTGTGTGTCCACGATAAGACATGAGGCATCCATCCAAGCATGGGTGCCGTTTTTTTTTTTTTTGAGATATTTCCCCAAAAGGATGGTTTCTAACTAAGTTTTGGGGAATTATCTCGAAGTATTGACAGATATTTCCCCAAAAGTTATAATAAAGTGTGTAGGGGGCTTGGGCATGATTGGAAGAAAGGAAGAGATTCAAATACTGTCCGACTGTCTGAACAGTGGAAAAGCGGAATTTGTGGCGTTGTTCGGACGGAGACGAGTCGGTAAGACCTATCTTGTAAAAGAATTTTTCAATGACACTTTTTCCTTTTATTCGACAGGGGTTCAAAACGTTAATTTGCGTCAGCAGCTGAGAGTGTTCAATGAGTCGCTGATAAGATATGGTGACAAGACAAAGACAATTCCTAAGGATTGGTTCGAGGCATTCTCACGGCTGAAAAATCTGCTTGAGTCTGACGGTGTGCAAAAAAATTGTGGCTCTGGAAAAAGAGTTGTGTTTTTGGATGAGCTTCCGTGGATGGCAGGCGCGAAATCAGATTTTAAAAGTGCCCTGGATTATTTCTGGAACAGCTGGGCTTCCTCGCAAAAGGACTTGCTCCTGATTATCTGCGGATCGGCGACCTCGTGGATAATCAACAACATTGTGAAGGACACCGGAGGATTCTATAACCGTCTGACGAGACAGATACATCTCATGCCGTTCAACTTGGAGGAGTGCGAGCAGCTGCTTGTTTCAAATGGAATGCAGATGACCCGGAAACAGGTTGTCGAAGCTTATATGATTTTCGGCGGCATTCCGTATTACCTGAATTACCTGAAACCGAGATACAGTCTGGCACAGAATGTTGACATGCTTTTTTTCGGGGAAAACGGACCTTTGCGGTATGAGTTCACGCAGTTGTTCAAGTCTCTTTTCAAAAATGCCGAGTCCTACATCAATATAATCCGTCTGCTTGGCAAAAAAAGGTGCGGGCTCACACGGTCCCAGATGCTTGAAAGCAAGAAGACAGTCACAGGCAAGGAACTCACAAAATGTCTTGATGATTTGGAGCAGTGCGGCTTCATACGGCGGTACAGCGATTTTTCAAAGAAAACAAACGGAGGGTATTTTCAGCTGGTTGATTCGCTCTGCCTTTTTCATCTGACTTTTTTGGAACGCAAGGAAATCGGTTCGTGGCTTGACTTTATGGGAACCCCGGCTTATTATGCATGGGCGGGGCTCGCGTTTGAAAGGGTCTGTTTTCAGCATATCAGGCAGATAAAACAGGCGCTGGGAATTTCCGGTGTGTCAAGCAGGGAGACGACATGGACGAGCAGAAAATCTGATCCCGGAGCGCAGGTTGATTTGCTAATTGACAGGAAGGATGACGTAATCAATCTGTGCGAGATAAAATATTCGCAGGATGAATTTTCAATCGATGCCAATTATGAGAAAAATCTTTCCAATAAAATAGAAACCTTTAGAAACGAAACGAAGACTAAAAAATCAGTGTGGCTTACCATGCTGACATTCTCAGGCCTTAAGAAGAACAGCTACAGTGGCATCGTAATGGCAGAGCTGACCGGGGACGATTTGTTCTATGGGGATCACAGACCATGATTTTTTATTTCACTTCCAAAAATCCGTCGCGCCAGTGCCAGCAGGGTTTCGCGAGTGCGTTGCTGAAGGGCTGGGTGCGGTTGAAGTCCGGGAGCCAGGAAGTGTCGTCGCTGAGTTCCTGATAGAAAAGATAGTCGAAGTCGTAGGCCTCAATCAGGTCGCGGATGTCGTTGTCCTCGGTTTCGCTCACAAGTCGGTTCTCGAATGCGGCGAGGGATTTTTGTCTTTTGGCGGAAGATTGGGAATCCTCTTTGAAGGGGACGGGCGTGTACTGGCTCATCAGTGAAATGTAGGATTTTCCGTCGGCATTTTCCTTAAGCCATGAAAGCACATCGGCGGTGTCCTCAAGTCTTCCGGGCATGAAGAGATGACGCACAATTACGCCGGAGAGCATTTTTTCCTTTGTCTCTCCGTTTTTTCTAATCTCCACAATTTTCATGGGTGAGTTCTGAATCATCCACCGGACGGCACTGGAGGCCACATCGGGATAGTCCCTTGCGCCGAAGAGTCTTTCGCTCATGTCCGGGTTCAGGCTTTTCAAATCTGGGAGCCACAAATCAACGAGCCCCCGTAGTCTCTCAAGCATCTCCACGGATTCGTATGCCGAGCTGTTCCATGCGACCGGGATGGAAAGACCCTTGTTTTTTGCCTCGCCAAGGAATTCTGCGATCATGGGGATGTGGTGGCTTCCCGTCACAAGATTGATGTTCTCCGCGCCGAGTTCCTGCAGCCTGAGACAGATTTTTACGAAGCTCTCACGGTCCACACTGGCTCCCATTCCCTGCTGGCTTATCTGGTAGTTCTGGCAGAAGGAGCATCTGAGCGTGCATCCGGTGAAAAAGATTGTGCCGCTTCCGTTGAAGACTGTGACAGGAGGTTCCTCCCCGAAGTGCAATCCCGCGGCAGCAATTTTAAGTGCCACTGTCTCTCCGCAGAATCCGTGTTTGGAGCCGCATCGGTTTACGCCGCATTTTCTCGGACACTGCAAGCAGCTTTCGTAAAGGTCGGTCGCCCTCATCACAGTGCGCCTTTGTCAACGAAAATTGCCATCATTGAGTTGAGTGTGTCTATGGGAAGATCCTCGGCCTCGTAGTTCGTGAGCGCGCAGAGTTCCTTCCAGTCTGATTTTGAGAGACATTCGGTAAATTCCACCGAGCCTTCCAGAAGGGACTGCATGGCGGCAAGTCTGTCCACGTTTTCCCTCGTGGGTTCGTCGGCAGGATTCGCGGACGGCCTTATGTATGTGTTTGTCCAGTATTCGGCGAAAGATTCCGCGAGCGACGGAAGTGCCGGATTTGTTCTTTCCAAAAGTGATTTAATCTGCTCTGCAACCTCAAGTCCGTCGTAGGAGCTCCCTTTTTCCGCCCTGCAATGCTTTCTGATTTTTTCCACGTCGGAGTAGAGTTTCTGTATGGAATCCATTTTGTCCTCCGCCCGATTAAAATTTTACGATGCTCTTGTCCTGGAGCAGATTCGTGTCGCGGCTGAAAAATGCGTAGTGCTGGTGCTTTTGTCTCAGCTCGGAGATGAATTCCTCCGGGTCGCTTTCCCCAGGGACTGCGAATCCCACGATGGAGGCACAGTCTTTCAGGCGACGCGCGCAATGTTTCATGCTTGCCGTAAGAGCGGATTTTTCCTCAGCCGACGAGGGATTTTTGTCCGCCACCGGTACAATCATCACATAGCGGTCCTGCTCCTCAAGCTGTTTAAGGAAGTCGCGGAATGATGCGAGGAATTCCTCGTTGTAGCTCTGGTCGTCAAGTCCCACGGTGGTCCAGTTGACGCTCAGTGCAAAAGGCCCCTTTCCCTCGGGCAGGGAGCTTTGTCCGCCAAGGATTTTTTCCGCAGCAATCATCTCGGAGGAAAGAGCACATTCTTCTCCGCCAAGGGTATAAAGTTTGTTTTCAGATGTCGTGAATCTCGCTTCAAGTTTCATGACGCAAATTATATCAGATTTTTTAGAGAGTGGAAAGAGGAAAGTGGAGAGTGGAGAGATGAAAGTGGAAAGTGGAGAGTGGAAAGATGAGTGTGAAGCGTTGCAAGGGAAATACCTGGATGTTATTGAGGAAAGGTCGTAACGGAGGCGGGGTTCGTGACAAAGCGTATTGCCGCCGGTGACTATACTAAAAAACTTTCCATTATAACGAACGACGAGATGAGAAATCTTGCGGACACCTTCAATGACATGACCGAGTCCCTTGCCGAAAACCACGGAATCATCAACAAATATATAGGGGATGCAATCATGGCGGTGTGCGGGGCATTTTCGCCGTCATCTATAAATTAAATAAACCTCGACCCCCAATCTGCCGATAAAAGAGTGGATAAATTTAGACTTTGGGAGCAGACAAGTGTCCTCTTCACATAGAACGGCGTTAAGTCTTTTGTTGACAATTTTACTTTTCTCAGGCATCTGCGCGGCGGCCTTTTTCGGCGGGTTCCGTTACATTGAGATGCATTATTATGAGCCTAGGGTAGTGGAAAACATTACCCGCACCCTTGATTCCATTGGAAGCGAGTACGACGAATATACCGACGACCTCATTTTCAGCCTTGCCACGTACACTCTTTCCGACGAGGCTAAGTCCTTCATTGAAAGGGACATAACCGAAAGCGACATTGACGAAAGGGAGGAGCTGACCGGAAAGCTCATGGAGAAAAATCCCTCGCTGGACGGAATACGCCTGATTGAAAGCGACGGAAAGCACATCCACTACAGCACTTTCCCCTCGGACATCCTCTCAAAATCAGACGAGCTCATTTCCTACCGCAACTATGACGAGATTGACGAGCTTCCGTTTGAATTCCTCGCTTCCACCGACAACGGACTTTACCCCGCGAACGAGCAGGAGATTGCCACACGCTCTTCCATATACTGTGACTCAATCCGCGAGAGAATAATCTTCTCCATGCCGTATTTCGACCGCTCCACGGCTTACCGGGGCACGATGATTTTCTATACCTCCACCGACGATTTCCTCCGCCGCATCATCTCAAAGAACGTGGTGCAGCTCAACACACGCTCCAAGCTGATTTCAAACATGGACGAGGAAAAGAACACTCAGTCCGCAGCCAACACAGGTTTCGCATTCGGGCTCCCGAACGTGGGCAGGGACAAGCTTTCGGGCGAGATTCAGAAAAGATGGAACGATAAACTTTACGGAACCGAGCAGCTGGTTCAGACAGATTCCGGAGAGATACTGATTTTGGTAAGCGGCACAATATCGCGATATGCGAAGATGGGCTGGATTTGCAACGAGTCCGAGTTCACTTTCTCCGAGATGGAAAAAATCCTCCTGCTCCTGTGTCTTTTCCTGACAATCTTCCTTATTATATTCATGCTTTTCAATCTGAAGCACGATGACTCCGTGATTATCCGCGAGAGAATCCACAAATTTGAGACCGTGCTTTTCCGCGAGTATCTTGAGAGACGCGACACGGAGGATTGGAAGTCTCTTGAGAAAAAGGTGCAGAAGAGAAAGCAGGACGTGAACGCCGAGATTATAAGGAGCCTTGGACGCACCGGACGAAAGCACAGCCGCGAGATTTCCGATGCCCTTGACACAAGCTGGAACGAATTCCTTCATATTATAAGCGGAAATTACAAGCAGTCTCTTGAGCAGCTGAACAATCCCCAGGTTCATGTGCAGCAGTCCGCGTCATTGCAGCCGGTCGTGGTTCAGAATCAGATTCAAAATGTTCCGGATGATGTTGAGGAACTTGAGGAGATTTCGGATGCGGAGCCGGTGGAGGAGCTTGAGGAAGTTTCAGATGCGGAACCGGTTGAAGAACTTGAGGAAATTGGGGATGCAGAGCCGGTGGAGGAGCTTGAGGAAGTTTCAGACGCAGAGCCGGTTGAAGAATTGGCGGAAGATCTGGATGAGAATCTGGATGAAGCAGGGACACAATCTGCCGGAGAGAATGTCAGGGAAAATGAACCAGTCCTTAAATTTTCTGACATAGAGGAAAAGCCCCCTGTGACTTTGGAAAAGAGAGGCCCTTCCAGCAGCTTTATGAAAATGCTTGAGGAGGAGGAATTCGGTACCCCCTCGTTCTCAGATCTGGACGACGACGACTCATCCTTTTGGGACGAGAATAGTTCTAAGGTCGGACAGGGAAACACCGATAATCAGTGAGAGGAGCCAGTTTAATCATAAGATGCAAGATTTGTCCAATCCGCCGGAAGTGAATTTTCCTCATAATCAGGCCGCCGCTCATGGCCTAATGGGAAAGTCGCTTTGCATTTTGGAGAGACTTGCCGAGCAGGAAGACATGAAAAAGAAGAATTCAAAAAACAAATCGACAATCGTACTCAGAGACGGAGTGTACACAATCAGGCAGAATCTGGAGACTTCGGACGTAAAGCAGGATCCTACCCTGAAAGAGCTCGTGGAAGCCGTGATCAGATAGCCACTTGCCTATAATCATTCTTTTCTATATAATAGTGAACCATGAAAACATCCAACATTCATTTCAGGACACTGCGGGAAGCACCCGCCGAAGCTGTGATTGCTAGTCATCAGCTTATGATGAGAGCCGATTTAATCCGCAAGCTTGGAAACGGACTTTACACATATATGCCTTTGGGGCTCATGGCCTACCGCAAGGTTGAGAACATAATCAAGCAGGAGCTTAACGCATCCGGAGCCTTGGAATTCAAGCCCACCGTGGTTGTTCCGGGAGATATCTGGAAGGAAAGCGGACGCTGGGACACTATGGGACCTCAGATGCTCAAGGCAAAGAACCGCGGAGAGCAGGACATGGTCGTAAGCCCCACCGCCGAGGAAGCATATACGGCGATTATGAGACAGGGACTCACGAGCTACAAGCAGCTTCCGATCAACTGCTATCAGATAAACACAAAATACCGCGATGAGATTCGTCCCCGCTATGGTGTGATGAGGGGCCGCGAGTTCAACATGATGGATGCATATTCCCTCCACACTGGAGACGAGTCGCTTGATGAGACATATCAGGCTTATGCCAAGGCCTATCTCCGCATTTTTAAGCGCATGGGACTTGAGGTTATTCCCGTAAAGGCTGACACAGGCGCTATGGGAGGAAGCGGAAGCGAGGAGTTCATGGTGGAAAGCGAGGTTGGTGACGACACTCTGATGATTTGTCCTGACTGCAAGTATGCCGCGAACGTTGAGAAAGCCTCTTGCAAGCCCGATGCCGCCGTGGACAATGACGGAAATCCACAGAAAAAGACGGACGCTGCCATTGAGGAAGTCGCCACTCCGAATGTTTTCAGCATTGAGGACATGGAGAAATTCTTCGGATGCACGTCGAAGATGTTCATAAAGGCTTTGGTCTACCGCGTAATCAACTCTTCCCTTGATCTTTCAAAGGCTCCTTTCTGCGAGAAGCTTGAGCTTAAAAAGGAAGGAAACAACGCGTTCTATCCCTTGAGCTATGTCTGCGTCCTGATTCGCGGAGATTTGGAAGTGAACGAGGCGAAACTTGCCGGTGCTCTTAAGGCGAGCGAGGTTTGTCTTGCCGATGACGAGGAAATCCGTGCCGTTGCCGGAGCTGGTCATGGTTTTGTCGGACCCGTGAGCGTAAAATGCCCCATCCTGCAGGACCTGAGCGTTAACGACATGCATGACGGATTCGCCGGTGCCGGAAAGGACGGTTTCCATATCAAGCACGTGGAGCCGGGACGCGATTATACACCATGGATGAACTGCGACGTGCGTACGGTCGTGGTGGGTGACAAGTGCCCTGTGTGCGGAGGAACCTTCTACAGCAAAAAGGGAAACGAGCTCGGACACATCTTCAAGCTCGGAAAGAAATATACCCAGAGCATGGGAGTGACATATCTGGATGAGAACGGAAAGTCTGCCGTGCCGACCATGGGATGTTACGGAATTGGCGTGGACCGTGTTCTTGCGAGCATCGTGGAGAGATTCCATGACGACAAGGGAATCCAGTGGCCCATGACCGTGGCTCCGTTCCAGGTTGCTATTGTCCCGATCAAGTACAAGGATTCCATGAAGGATGCCGCCGACAAGCTTTACGACGAGCTTACCAAGGCCGGAATTGAGGTTCTTCTTGATGACCGCGACGAGAGACCCGGAGTTAAGTTCAACGACATGGACTTGATGGGCTTCCCGATCAGAATCACCGTGGGAGAGAAAAATCTTCCGAACGTGGAGATCAAGATGCGTACCGCCGCTGAGCCGGAAATGATTCCGCTTGATGGAGCCGCAGAGAAGGTCGCCGCAATGGTGAGGGACGCTCTGAATACTCTGAATTCCTAAAGATATTTAAAATCCGGGCGAGGACTTCCTTTTTTGGGGAGAATTCGTCCGGTAGCCTTCCAGTCACCACCCCCGCCGCACGAAAAAAAATCTTCTATAAACATATAAAATTCCTGCTTAAAATCTCTTGTTAAGCTTCTCAAAATTTTGTATAATGTAAATTATGGCAAATTCTATTATTTTGACTTTATTGAAGTTTTACTCCTCAAAGCAGCGGGTTCCTGTAATTGATTTCGGGGAATTCGTTGATTACCTCAGGCGTTATGCCCAGCATCATGAGGATGAAAACCCAGAGCTGGTTGTTTTTACCAGCGGTTCCACGGATTCCCTCCAGGAAGAGCTTTCAAAACTGGAGTCCGAGCGTTACATAAAACTTATCACCCAGGGATCAAAGCAGTATATTGTCGTAATCAATTATTTCATCGAGCGTTTTACCGAGACGTTTACCGACATGGAGCGCAATTATTCCCTTCCTTTTCCGACCGTCAATGATTTGCCGAAGCATGTGCCCACGGACATTGCCGAAAAGGATCAGGCCTCCGAGCTGGTTTTCAAGCTGCTTGACGAGGAAAGCACGAGGGACGACCGCACTCTCTACTGCATACTCTTCAACAAGGGTGTGCCGGGTATGCTCCTGCCGTCCACAATCTCAGTAACCTCGCTGATTAACATCTGTCTGAAAAAGCTCCAGGACATGTTGCGAAAGGGCGACGCACACGATTATTTTGAAAAGAAAATGCGTGCCGCAAACCCCGGAAAGGAAATCTCAATCAAGAACTTCTTCAGCTCTTTCCTTGCGAAACCTGAGGACTGCTGGCTTGCACTGAAGAACAACGGCGACTCCTTCTATTACTGGAACCAGCTCTGCTACTTTATCAAGCAGGACTGCACCAAGATGAAGGACTTCAACGCCGAGGACATCAACATCCTGCAGACCATCGGAATCATTGAGGTGTCCGCCTCATATTACAAGAACAAAGCCTCCGAGAAACTCCTCCGTGACGCCGCGTTCAAGGTTCTGGACGAGCAGCTGCTTCATCCGCCGTATTATTTCTCCATGGATGACATTCTCAAGTTCAAGGATCAGAACGGAACCCTGCTTTCATCAAAGTATAAGGAAAAGGAACTCAAGGATCACATTGAGCTTCTGACCTCACATTCCGTCGGTGCCAATCTGCCGGCGCTGCTCATCTTCAAGGCGAACGAGACTCAGTCCTACTTTATAATGAAGGAAAAGGTCATGCCTTTGATCGTGCGCATGAGCAACGATGCCCGCGAGCTGATTCACGAGAGTCTGAGCAAGGTGTGGTTCAAGTATCTGCAAAATTACGAGACCCTGCCCGAGATGAAGGAACAGCCTGCGTTCGAGCGTTGTCTTGAGAGGGAGCTGAAAGTCTGCTCGCCGGTTCTTTACGGAATCCTCGGTGCGTCCTTCCTCCCTGTTTTGGCTTATGACGATGATACGCCTGGAAAAATCAACCTTTACCGCGACGGTGTCCTGATTCCTTTCAGCGAGCTTCTTTTGCTCAAGCGAAATGAAATCTATGCCGACGCAAGGATAAAGCTGCCGTTCTGGTACACGCTCCCGATTCTCTCATGGATTCTTACCGCAATCCACAGGAAGTCAAAGGCTCAGAAGAAAAAGGATTCTGAAAAATCAGCCACAGCCGTAATCCTTCAGGAAGAGAAGGACAAGGCAGAGGCAAAGCAGACTGAGCTTGACGCAAAGGATGCCGGAAACACGAAGAGCAAGAAAAAGGCACTTCGCCAGGCAGCCGCAAACGTTGAGAGCCAGATTGTTCCGGCATCCAGCACGATTGACCGCGAGCTTGACTCATATATGCAGGAATGGAACGACAGAATCAGCAAGCAGGCCCACGATGATTTGGTCGAGGACATCAACACTCTGATCCGCGATTACACACGAAAGACTCTCCGCACTCTGAAAACCGAGCATCTTAACCGTGAGAGAATCGCAAGTCTCGCCGAGGCTTTGGTGAACACTCCGTCGCTGATGAAGATAAAGAATCATCCCGCGTTGAAGAGGTACATCGAGCTTTACATGGTCAAGCTGATAAGAAATATTCCTTGATTCCGCGTCTTGCACCAAGGGAGGAATTATGCTGTCTAAAAGATTTGAAAAACTTCACCCCTATGTTCCCGGTGAACAGCCCAAGGACAGGGTGTATATAAAACTTAACGCGAACGAGAATCCCTATCCGCCCCATGAGTCTGTGGCCCTTGCGGTTAGGGATGCCGTTTCCACTTCGTCAATCCGGATGGGGCTTTATCCCGACCCGGATGCGAATGAGCTTAGGACTTCCATTGCGGACATGCTCAACAGGACGGGTGGAGTTCTCTGCAATGCGTCTGTGAGCGGCAACGAGTGCACCCCGAACGAAAAGGACAAGATTCCCTTCAAAGTGACCCCCGACATGATTTTCTGCGGCAACGGAAGCGACGAGGTCCTGAGTTTTGTCTTCTATACATTCTTTGATTCCGACCGCCCGATTGTCATGCCGGAGCACACATACAGTTTCTATCCCGTCTACTGCGGCTACTACGGAATCCCGATGAACCAGGTTCCCTTGAAAAAGAGCTGGGAGCTTGACGTGGAGAAAATGCTTTCCGACGCGAACAAAACGGACAGCAGCATAATCTTCGCGAATCCGAACGCCCCCACTGGAATCTCATTGAGCCGTGCCGAAGTCGCCGATATGATCCGACGCGCACCGAAGGACCGTGTTTTTGTGGTGGATGAGGCCTACTGTGATTTCGGAGGGGAAAGTTGCATACCCTTGCTCGCCGAGTTCAAGAATCTTGTGGTCGTGCGTACTTTCAGCAAGAGCTTTTCATTCGCGGGCATGAGACTCGGATTTGTGATCTCTTCTCCTGAGTTGATCAAGGCAATCTTCACGGTAAAGAATTCGTTCAACCATTTCCCGGTGGATTTTCTGACCCAGACCGCAGCCATCGCATCCTGCCGTGCCGACTGGTATTATGCACAGAATGCGTCCAAGGTGATTGCGGAAAGGGAATCCATTACGGCCTTCCTTCGCGAGAGGGGATGGTTCGTCATAGACAGCCGCACCAATTTTGTCTTTGCCAAAAAGGACGGAATTTCAGGTGAGGAAATCTATCAGAGAGTAAAAAAAGCAGGCATTTTGATAAGGCACTTTTCTACCCCCGGAGTTGAGGATTTTGTCCGCATTTCCATCGGTACTCCCGAGCAGATGAACGCGCTCAAGGGTGTGCTTGCCGAGATTTAGAGATTTAAGGGGTCGCTGATTAATCCGCTTTCGGATTAATCGGTGTTTCCTTAAGCCCTTACTTCTTGCTTTGTACAATCCTGAAGCCGAGGTAGTCGTATGCTTCGTTGGGGTCGAATGAGTATCGGTCGCCGACGTAGTAAAAGCAGGTTTCCTCTGACCATGCGCCTCCCTTGGCCACGCGTCCTTCTCCGATCTTTGGTCCCACGTAGGGTTTTCCCTTCGCACTGTCCCTGTGTTCGCCGAGCCAGTCCCAGCAGAACTCAAGCACGTTGCCGGTCATATCGTAAAGTCCTGAGCGGTTTGCATATCCAGAGGCGGGGAGTATGGGAACGTCCTCAAGGGGTGAGTCAATTCCTGCGCTTCCCACGATATGTGTTCCGGTGGAGTTGTCGAAAATCCATGCGACTCTCTCTGCCGGGATGTTCTCGTTTTCGCCGCTCGCATAATCGCCCCTCTGAATTCCGACGGCGGTTTTCCTTGCCGCATATTCCCATTCCGCTTCGGTCGGCAGCCTGTATCCGTCGGCATCCCACTTGCACTCGCACAAATCAAGATGAGCCGTATTTCCTGAGTCACGGAGAATCTGTCCCCTGTAGGTATAGCACGGGGTGAGCCCCTCCATTTCAGAGAGAGCGTTGCACCAGACCACCGCGTCATACCAGCTGATTCTCGTCACCGGCTGATTTTTTCCCTGCGATGTCGGAGCGCGTCCTATGGTGCCGTCGGATCCTTCCTGTCCCTCGTTCTCAAAATTGTATCCGTTTCTTTCGCCCCATCTCCGAACCTTGTACCAGAGTCCGTAGGTGGTCTCGAATTTGTTCATGGAAAAATCATTCAGGTAGCGTGTGGCTGTAATGGTCTGAACGTCCTCACCGATGGTGTACTCAATCATTTTCTTGGACGTGAAAGTCTTCATGGCGATTCCGGAAAAATCCTCCGAAAATCCTGCCGCCGCAAATGCCGCTGTAAGTGCAAGCCCCGCAAGAGCCTTGTTTAATGCTTTCATTTTTTTGCCTCCGCTTGTTTTTCCTGTCTCATCAGATCCCTTTTTTGCTGTCTTATCGCCTTTCTCTTTTTAAACGACGAAGGGCCCGTTTTGGTTACGCTTTTACGCTTCATTGATATGGAAGTTATGTTGCGCTTCATGAACGCGAGATATGCCACTCCGGAAAAGAATATGCTCGCAAGGAATATGATTATTGCGCCCGCCCATCCTGAGTTCTGCCATGGTAGGGGCACGTTGATTCCGTAGTAGCTTGAGATGATTGTCGGCACCATGAGCACGAGGTTCCATCCGGTCATGGTCTTCATCACTATGTTCAGGTTGTTGGAAAGAACCGAGGCAAAAGCGTCGTTCATTGTGGCCATGATGTTCGAGTAGGTGTCCGCCATCTCCATAGCCTGACGGTTGTCAATCTCCACGTCGTCCAGCCAGTCCTGGTCGTCCTCGTCCAGTTTAATCAGCTTGGTCTTTCGGAATTTCTCCAGCAGCATCTGGTTGCTCTTGAGTGACGTGGAAAAGTAAACCAGCGACTTCTGTATGTTGAGCAGCTGTACCAGCTCATGATTCTGTACCGAGCGCAGCATCTCGTTCTGGATTGTGGTGGCCCTGCGGTTGAGTTCCTTCAGGTAGCGCAGGAATGCCGTGTCCGAGCGGGAGAGAAAGCGGATTGCGAATGCCGGAAAGTCGTTGAGCTTCAGTTCCTTGATCCGGTTCGCGGCAAAATCCTTTAGCACCTCGCAGTCCGTCCAGCAGATTGTGATGAAGAGCTTTTCCTTCATTATGATTCCGAGCGGCGTGCAGAAATAGCTGATGTCATCCACGGGTGAAAAGACAGGCAGCCTCAGGATTGTGAGCGTGTAGTTGAACTCGTCATTTTTCTCCAGGCGGGAAAGTTCGTCCGGGTCAAGGATGTCCAGCATGTTCTCCGGATCAATGCCGTATTTTTCCTCAAGCTCAGCTATGTCGTCGCGTGTCACTGAGCGTGCGTCAACCCATGTGCTTTTGCGTCCGTCCAGCTCTTCCTCGTCTTTTTCAATAAGTTTTCCGTCTTCCTGCTGCCAGTATCTTATCATAGTCTCACCTTCCCTCAGTCACTTGGTCTCGGAAAATCAGTAGCCCAATGTAATGGAAACTTGGTCCATGAAATCTCTGATGGCCTGACGCTTGTATTTTTCTCCGTTGGCATAGGCTTCCACGGCTTCGTTGAAAAGGGATTCAATCTGCATGTCGCTTGACTGGATGAGGGTACCGTCCACGCCCTTCGCGTACTCACAGAATTCCTTGTAGTGGTTTTGTCCGCCGAGGTATGGCTCAGAGAACAGATTCTTTACGCTGTCCTGTGCTCTTGTGTTGCCGACCACGTCTCCGGTTTCCTTCGCGTATTCGGTCGCGAATTTGTCGTCGCTCACGAGATACTTTATCAGCTCCTTTGCTTTTTCGGGGTTTTTCGTCCATTTTGTCGCCGCAAGCCATGTGCTTCCCCAGTACCAGCTGGAGGGACCCCTGCACATTGCCCAGTCACCCGATGTGCTCACCGCGTTTGTCTTGAGGACGTAGTGCAGTCCCCATCCCGGGAAGAAGTAGCTGAAAATCTCGCATTTTTTTCCGTCTGCGTCATTCACTTCGCCATTCATGCCCGCAAACCAAGCCTCTGACCACTGTCCGGCTCCTCCTGAAAGCTTTTCTTCATTCATGATTTTGCAGGCCGACATGTAATCTTCCATCACTGGGTCAATCACAAGGGAGTCGTCCACTATCCACGGCTTTTTTCTTGCTCCAAGGTATACGCGGAAGAGGTCGGAATTTGATGAGACCACGCGGCATTTTCCTGAGGATTTGCTTTTGAGAAGTCGTGCTGTCTCAATGAGTTTTTCCGGGCTGTTGAAATATTTCTGCACCATCTTGGGATCATCGGTTCCCAGGTATTTTTTCGCGAGGCTCCGGCGGTAGAACATTGCTCCGGGGCATATCTGCCATGACATTGCGTAGACATGACCGTTGTAGCTTCCTATCTGCATGGGGTAGTTCACCATCTTGTTCTTTATTTCCGCGTATACGTCATCGAGGGGAAGAAGCAGATCCGACTCAATGTATCTTCGGGCAAATGCGTCCTCAAGGGAAACCACATCCGGGCAGTTGTATCCGGACGCAAGCGGCGGGTCGAGTTTGCTTGGGAACTGGTCCGTGGGTGTCATTGAGTATTCAATCAGCATGTCCGGGTGAGCGGGCTGGTAGTAGTTCTTAATCATGCCCTCAATCTCGTCGGTGAATGACCAGACCACAAGCTTACTGGAGGAATCCGTGTCTTTTGATCCGCCCAGTCCGTTCAGTTGGTTGAAGGTGTCAATCATGGAAAGATTGTCGAATTTATCCTTGTGTTTGGCGTAGGTTTTCTGCGTGATGAAATATCTTATGCGTGCGAATCCCAGGTCGTCAAACTCACCGTATTCCTCTTTTGTGACGGAACCGAAATCCTGGAATTTTTTCACTATGGTCTGAGGGATTTTCTGCGACTCATACTGCTCCAGCGTTGTCACTGACTTTACGAGGAGCTTGCTTTCGTAAGCGATTTTCTTTATCTGCTTGATTTCCGCCGGATCGCATATCAGTATGTTGACGTCCGAGTCTTTCGTGTCCAAAAAAGCGGCGACCCCGACCTCATCGAATTCAATCAGGTAAAAAGCGGTTCCGTCGCTTCCGAAATCAATGGTGAAGATTTCCGTTGTGGATTGAGCCGTCGCACAAAGCGAGAGTCCGAACAGCATACATAAAATTAGACAGAGTTTTCGCATATTTTCCGCTCCTTTTCTTCTATTATATTAGCATTGTTGAGGGAATTTGTCTATAAGGTGGAAAATGACAATTTAATAGATGAAATATTTGCTTGAAGAATTTGCTGAGTGGCTGTATAATTTAAGAATATCAATTCGGAGGAAAAAGTTTGATGAAAATAAAGTATCCCATCAGTCTCAAGCAGATAGCCTTGTTTTCGTTTCTGATTATTCTGGTGCTCGGAGTTTCTACGGCGCTTGTTTCTACCCTTGTGCGCGCGGATGACAAAATCAAGGCGGAGGAGAACAATCTTGCTTTGAACGGACGTACTGCGCAGACCGTGAGGACATCCTTGGATAATATTCAGGGGAACTCCTATGTTTTGTTCGAGGCGTTCTCGGTAGTGGTGGATTCCGGTGAGAGGGAGCGCCTGGGAGAGTCTTTCTTCCGCTCAAACCCGGACGTGCTTTTTGTTTCTAGCGATGAGACCGGGCTTCTTGTTAACCCTTCGTACAAGGATTTCGAGGCGGGAATCAGGGCGTTTTTGGGCTCTGGGGAAGCGTCATCAGCAATCTCTGACAAGTCGGATTTGAAGACGAAGTATTTCAGCGCGTCGGTGCTCTTTGAATTTCCGTCGCTCGTTTTCATCTATAAATATGGCCCTTCGAATGACGTTAAAAGCGGTGCGGTCGGTCTGAATGCGGAGTCCTTTGCCGAGCTTATGTCCACAGGTTCCAACAACACTACGATTCTTGTGGATGAGAAGGCGAGGGTCCTTGTGAATCCTGATTTCAGCTCCACGAGGACGGTGCGCGACGACCTGCTTTTCCTGATTGACGAGCTTTTGAAGAATCCTGAGATTGACAACACGCAGCAGAGTGTGGACGGTGTGTTTACGGCCGTGCATCAGATACGGGACGACCTTTTCGTAATCACCGCTATCTCTGAAAAATCAGTTTATGCGGTAATCAACAGGACCACTTTCAGAATCATTCTTTTTTCCCTCGCGGTGTTCTTCGCGGCAATCATCCTGATCCGAATTTTCAGCAACGGAATTACAAATCCTGTTAAGGAGCTGGTTGTGGCTTCCAACAAGATTGAGAAGGGAGAATTTGAGCTTGACATAGAGCCGAGAACCCATGACGAGATTGGCCTTCTTACATCATCCTTCGTGCAGATGGGAAAGGGGCTTTCGGAGCGTGAGAAACTGATGGTGTCCTTCAGTAAATTTACGAACAAGACGATTGCCCAGAAGGCGGCGAGCGGTGAGCTTTCCCTTGGTGGTGAGAACAGAAACGCGACCATTTTCTTTTCCGACATACGTTCGTTTACTGCAATGTCCGAGAAGATGCAGCCGCATGAGGTGGTTGAATTCCTGAACGCGTACATGACGAGGATGGTCGAGTGCGTGAATCAGACCGGCGGTGTCGTGGACAAATACATCGGTGATGCCATAATGGCAGTGTGGGGTGCTCCTGAGTCAAGCGGAAGTCCTGAGGGAGATGCTCTGAATGCTGTTACGGCTGCCCTGATGATGAGGGATTCGCTTGCTGAATTCAACGCCGAGCGTGCGGGAAAGGGGCTTCCTCCTGTGAAAATTGGATGCGGAATCAACTCGGGCCCTGTGGTTGCGGGGCAGATCGGTTCCGAGGAGAGGATGGAATATACCGTAATTGGTGACGCGGTGAATCTTGCGAGCAGGACTGAGGCGCTAAACAAGCCTTTTGCTACCGACGTTCTGATTACCGAGAATACTTACAGTCTCATAAAGGACAAGGTTCTTGTCGCGGAGATGCCCGGTGTTCACGTAAAGGGAAAGACCGATGCCATAAAAATGTTCGCCGTAGTCAATCTTGCGGGTAGGGAGGGCGCAAAGTCTCTTGATGAGGTTCGTGCCATTATTGGAACAGTTGCTCCGGATTTATCCAAGGTAAATACAGATGATGAAGAAAAGAAGTACAACATACAGGCTTAACAAAGTTGATTACGCCATTTTCGTAATCTGCTCCATTGCCGCCGCGGTGATGTTCTTCCTGTTTTACCGCGACTTGAATTCGTTTACCATAAAACAGTCCGAGGAGCCGATCGCCAAAATCTATTTCAAGAGGAACACGGCGCAGAGAAAATTCGTGGACAGCGACATTTGGGAAGTGCTTACGAATTCCAGCGATGTTTACGACGGTGACAGAATCAGGACCTCAAAAAATTCCGAGGCGTACACTGAGTTTGCGGACAGCCAGATTCAGATCCAGCTCAACGAAAAGTCCATGATCCAGATTTTCAAGAGCAAGGATCAGAAGAGCGTGAATTTCATTGGCGGTGAAATCCGTGTGTCGAACAAATCCGGGGAAGAGGACAGTCTCATAATCAATTCCGGCGGTCAGACCATTTCCGTTTTCGGCTCGTCGGAGGCAAAGATTTCACTTCCCGATGTTTCCGAGGCTGCTGCTGCCGGTGAGGTGGAGGCTCCTGAAAGCGTCGTGGTCGTGGAGGTCGTGAGCGGTCAGGTCGAGGTAAAGAGCCTTGATGCGGAGGATGATTCGGACGGAGAAACTGTAATGGTCGCTGCCGGTGAGACTCTTAAATTCGGAAAGGAAAAGACCGAGGAGGAGAAGATTGCGGAGGCTGAGGCGGCTGAGTCCCTGAGCAATGCTGTTGCCGCTGAGAATCCGGATGTTCCGCAGATTCCATTGAAGGTCGTGAAAACCGGCGTACAGAAAACCTACGCAAGGAGCTCCGAGAAGTTTGCGTACAACACCTGGGTGGAGAACGGTGTTGAGAGGCATAACTATCAGTTCGATGTCTGCATGGCGGATCTGACCGAGAAATTCAGGATTATTCCGAGGGACGCTCTTCTTGAGGTTGAGGTAAGCGGTGTTCCGAGTGCGAACCTGAAATTTTTTGCGATTCAGATTGGCACGGGCGAGGACGGCGAGTGGAGGAGAGCCCATTCATTTTCATGGACGAACGATCACGGGTATCTTGCGCAGGGTGTTCCTTTCAATATAAAGAAGCCGATCGTGCTTGACTACGACATTGTGAACACGGACAAAGCTTTCATGAACATAAGCTATGAGCAGGGTGTGCAGGGAATCACGATTTCAAATCTCAACGTGAAGGTGAATGTGGTTTCCCTGAGCGGCGGACATAATACGCGGGCGCTTTCGAGCGGATTCACAAAGACTCTGGAGTACGGATCGCTTTATCCCTTCAAGGATGTGTGGGGCGGCGGCGCGATGGATTATGACTACCTTATCAGCGTGAATACGGATCAGATTTTCGGAGAGTCCGTCACCATTCCGGCGGGCACACGGATCAGAATTTCCGTCAGCGGAACAAGCAGCACTGAGATTGGGTGGTTCTATCCCAGCCTTATAGATGACCAGGGGGAGATATGGGACAATGTTCTGACCGTGAACTGGGACACTTACGCCACGCGTTTTTCCGAGAATCCGACGGCGGCCAATGTTCCGTTCTCCTATAGCAGGACCTACGACGTACTGAGACCTTTGAGCAATACGAACTGGGGAATGTTCCGCTTCGTGGTTCCGGGTGGAGAGGTTGATTCCGCACCGGCTTTCACAGGTCTGAGAATTACTTTCGAGGTTCTGTAGGCCTACTCATTTTTGTGGCATAACGAGGTAAATATGCAGTTTTTGTTGGATTTGTTTAGGAACAATCTTTTGGATGTGCTTACCTTTCTGACCGGAGTCTGTTTGACTCTGGCCGTTCTGGTGCTCGTCACGTCGAATATCTCCCGCTCACGGAAGACAGCGATTTTTCTGGTGGAAATCTCTTCGGCCATGATTATGACTTCCATCCGCTTTACCCACATTTACGAAGGAGTGCCGGGAACTTTCGCTTACTGGATGGCATGGATTTTCAAATTCTTCGATATGTTTTTTACTTCCTGCGCAATCTTCTCAATCAATTTCTATGTGAAGGATTTGTTCAAGTATTCCGTGGACGGCGTGAAAAACGTTCCCGTCCTCTCCCGTGTGGTTGATGAGCTGCTCCTTGCCGATGTTGCTGTCCTTCTTGTTCTCATGCTGAGCGGAAATCTCTATCCGCTTGATGAGACCCACCATTACATAAGGACTTCGTGGAGATATGTCACCTACGTAATACCCCTCATTTCCATAGTTTTGATTTCGGTCTCAATCTTCGTCTACAGGAGAAGGCTACGGAAGATGAATTTCGTGCTTCTTCTTTACGTGCTTTTCGGAATCCTTGGCGCTTCGGTCTTTCAGTTTTTTACTCCCGGACTTCCGATTGGCTCTGTCACTACGGTTGACATGGCGATTCTCCTTTATGTGTTCGAGATTTTCAATCTGGGAAGGGCAGTGGAGAGGGCGCACAGGCTTGAGATTGAGATGATGGCGAAGTACCAGAGGGAGCTTGAGATAACCGTTGACGAAAGGACCCGCGACCTTAAGGTTGCGAATGAAAAGGCTGAGAGACTTCTTCTGAACATACTCCCGGAGCCTGTGGCAAAGGAGCTTACCGAGCATCCGGACAAGACTATCTCGCAGAAGTACCCGAATGCGACAGTGCTTTTCACGGACATAGTGGGATTCACGAAGATGAGCAGCGGAATGAGCGCGGAGGAGACCGTAAAAATGCTCAACGGCATGACATCGCTTTTTGACGAGCGGGCCGAAAGGGAGGGCATAGAGAAAATCAAGACCATCGGCGACGCTTACATGGCTGTGTCGGGTCTCAGCGTGAAATCCGGCAATGACGGTGCGGTCAGGATGATAAAATTCGCCCAGGGACTTCTGGAGGACGTGAAGAAATTCAACTCGCTTTCTCCGTATAAGGTGCAGATCCGTGTGGGAATCAACTCGGGAAATCTTGTGGCAGGAGTAATCGGAAAGACGAAGTTCATCTACGACGTGTGGGGAGATACCGTGAACGTCGCAAGCCGCATGGAGGGATCGGGTGAGCCGATGTGCATTCATGTTTCGGAGTCGGTCTATGTGCAGGCCCGGGATTCGTTCTCTTTCAGGGGCCCGGTTCCGGTTGAGCTGAAGGGCAAGGGACTCATGGACGGCTATTTTGTGGAGTGACGGATTAAATTGATAATTATATAGATAAAAAATGAAGGAGATTCTATCAAAATGAAAAAACAGGTTTTCAATCCCTATCTGCCGACGTGGGAGTATGTGCCGGACGGTGAGCCGCATGTGTTCGGTGACAGGGTTTATGTTTACGGCTCGCATGATTTGGCTGACGGAAGTGTTTTCTGCCTTGGTGACTATGTGTGCTGGTCCGCTCCCGTTACCGACCTCTCCGACTGGAAATATGAGGGCATAATCTATCACAGGCTTGAGGATCCCGCGAATGAGAAGGGACGCATGGTGCTGTATGCCCCGGATGTGACCCAGGGACCCGACGGAAGATTCTATCTGTATTACGTTCTTGACAAGGTGGGATTTGTGTCCGTCGCAGTTTCTGACTCACCGGCTGGACCGTTTAAATTCTACGGTTACGTTCATTACAAGGACGGCACGAGACTCGGTGACAGAAAGGGAGACCAGGTTCAGTTTGATCCCGCCGTTTTGACCGAGGGAGACAGGACCTATATGTACACGGCTTTCTGTGGCCACATGATGAAGGACAGGCTTGGTGCCATGGCAACGGTGCTCGGAAAGGACATGCTTACCGTGGAGGAGGAGCCGAGGATTATTGTGCCGGGAGACTGCTATTCCGATGATGCGGCGAAGGCGAGGGAAGAGGCTGGAAATCTGGGATGTCCGTATGAGCTTTGTTCTGTTGGTAACTGGGGCGGATTCAAGGGACATGAGTTTTTCGAGGCGTCTTCAATCAGGAAAATAGGGGACACATATTATTTCGTCTACTCATCCGCGGTGATGCACGAGCTTTGTTATGCGACAAGCAAATCTCCAACGGACGGATTCGTTTACGGTGGAGTCATAGTGAGCAACTGCGACCTGCACATCGGCACATACAAGAAAGCTGACATGCCATCTGCTTGCGGGGCGAACAATCACGGAGGAATTGAGCGCGTGAACGGTGAGTGGTACATTTTCTACCACAGGCACACGAACGGAACTTGGTACTCAAGGCAGGGATGCGCGGAAAAAATCAAGGTGCTGGATGACGGCAGGATTCCCCAGGTCGAGATTACGTCTTGCGGTCTTAACGGAGGGCCACTTAAATCAAGCGGCGAATATCCTGCTGCGATCGCGTGCAATCTGTTTACGGAAAAGCCATCGCTCTATGTGACGGCGGATTATCCCCATATCACTCAGGACGGACGGGATAAGGATGACGGTACTCCGCTTGAGGAAAAGGACACGAGCTACATTGTCGGAATAGTGCCGGGAACGACGATCGGATTCAAATACTTCGACTTCAAGGATGTGAGGCGGATTGGAATACGCACGAGGACTTACATCCACGGAGATTTCGAGGTGAGGACATCAATCGACGGAGAGGTTCTGGGCAGAATCACCGTGGACTCGTCGAATTTCTGGGAGGACTACTTTGCCGACATAAAAATTCCCGACGGAGTTGGCGCGCTGTACCTGAAATTCGTAGGAAGCGGCTGCGGACAGCTCAAGACGATAATCTTCGGAAACTGAGGTTTCGGGAAAATCAGTTTCTAATTCGCGAATGAGGACGGAACCACAACGCTGCGGGAATTTTTTTTGTAATGTCTGGGAGTGCAGTTCATTATCTGCTTGAAGACACGGGAAAAGTACTGCACGTTGTTGAATCCGTTTTCCATCGCGACCTCGGTGATGTTCTTGTCGGTGTAAATCATGTCGAGGCAGGCTTTTTCCACACGGTAGCTGTTTATGTATTCGGTCAGGCTCTTTCCGGCAGTTTCCTTGAACAGGCGGCTGAAGTGGCTCTTTGAGTAGTTCGTTCCGTTGAAAATATCCCTTATGTCAATGTTTTCGCGGTAATGCTCCTTGATGTAGGAAATGGCGCTGTCCACGGCGGAGACGGAATGCTTGGAGTTCTTGAGCAGGGTGGAGACCTTCTGGTACTGGTTCGTCTGCAGGATGTAGGAGAGGAATTCCAGAAGCACGGTCTTCAATGTGAGCTTGCTGCCGAAGGACTTGTCTTTTTCGAGTATGGCGGCATTCTTCAGGTTTGACGTGATATTTTCAGGTATGTTCAGGAAGGTCTTTATCCTTATGCTGTCAAATGTGCTGCTTATGGGATCCTGGCCGTCTCCGAGGATGGAATTGTCGAAGACCATAGCGTAGTAGTGGAAGTTTTCGTCATTCTCCTTGCGGCGGATATAGTGGTCGGTGCATGCCTCTATGAATACGACCGATCCTGCTGAAAGCTCGTACTCGTTGTTCCTGAGTCCCAGAGTCGCGCTGCCGCTGTCCAGATAGAAGAATTCGTGCTCAATGTGATGGTGCAGGGATGGCAGGTATGCGCCGCGGGAAAAAATCCCTAGTGGAAAGCCGTCGGTAATGAGTCCTTGATTTTTTTCTGATTCTGACATGATTTCATTCTAACCATAATAAGTATAAAAATCAATGTTTTTCTGATGAAATTTCAAAGTGCCTTGAGAAAAATAAGATTATTGTGCAAATTTTATAAGTAAATAGGTGTTTTTTTTCCACGGAAACGGAATTATCATAAAAAACAATAAGCGATAGTCAAGGCAACCGATTGCCGAATGACATTGTAAAAAATGTAAAGTCTTAGGAGGACATGCATGAAAAAACTAATGTTAGTTGCCGCTACGGCAGTAATGGCATTAAGTATGATTGGATGCGGTGGTGGAAGCAGCAGTGGAAAGAAAGATGATGGCAAAATGAACATCTCAATTTTCACAATCCAGCAGAGACAGCAGCCGCCGGCTGACAACCCAGCCTACAAATGGATTGAAGAGAAGTTCGGAGTAACATTCTCTTGGGACATTCTTGTTGGTGATAAGGACCAGAAGATTGGTGTTCTTATTGCTTCTGACGACCTTCCCGACATGGTTGAAGTTGACTCAGAGAAGTTCCAGGGTGCTGGAAAGCTCCGCGACCTCAAGCCGCTTGTAGAACAGTACGGACCCAACCTGAAGAAGCATTATGCTTCAGCTTGGAAGAAGATGATCGACCAGGATTCAGAGAAGGATGCAAACGGAAACGTTGTTAAAGAGCACATCTATTCTCTCCCCAACTATGGTGTAATCGACGGTATTCCTTCTGACACATACTACAACCAGAACGGTTGGTGGATTCAGAAGAAAGTTCTCAAGGAATTCGGATATCCGAAGATCAAGACAGTCGACGAGTACTTCGACTTTCTTGAGAAGTATTACAAGGCACATCCCGAGGTTGACGGTGCACCGACAATTCCTTTCAGCATCATCACAGCTGACTGGGAAGCATTCGACCTGTGGAACCCGCCGCAGTTCTTGGGTGGAAACCCGAACGATGGAAACGGACACGTTGTTAAAGAGGGTGGAAAGTATGTTTACTATGATATCTTCACAGATGACAACGCAAAGAGATGGTTCAAGCTTGCCAACGGATATTTCCAGCGTGGCCTGATTGATCCGGCTTCTTTCACAGACAACCGCGACCAGTACTATGCAAAGATCGCTCAGGGACGCGTTCTTGGTATGTTCATCCAGGGATGGCAGTTCATGGGTGAGCCTGAGCAGACACTTTGGACAGCAGGAAAGGATGACAGCACTTATGCTCCTCTCCCACTCGTATTTGATGAGACATTCAAGCCCCACTATCGCGACCGCTCACTTCCAAACCTCCAGAGAGGTTATGGTATCACTGTGAAGTGTCCTGAGGAAAAGGCTATCAAGATCATTCAGTTCATGGACAAGATGCTCGAGGAAGAGAACCAGAAAGTTCTTTACTGGGGATTCGAGGGCAAGGACTACCAGATTGATACTGACGGATCTGTAACCGGAACCAAGGGTGCAGCATACAGAACTGAGGAGCAGCGCCAGCAGCAGAAGGATCCCAACTGGATCAACCAGAACCGTGCTACACTCTGGACAGAGGAAGCTCCAAAACTGGAAGGAAAGATGCCCAGCGGATACTCACGCTCAATGGATGATCTTCCTTGGGAATATGCATTGGCTCAGAAGCAGGTTGACCTTGACCTGTGGGCAGCTTATGGAGTTAGCTCTTACGCAGAGTTCGTAGATCCGAACCCGCCACAGAACACCGGTTGGTATCCGATGTGGCAGTGCAACCCGTCTGCAGAGAACGGCGGACTTGAGGGTGAGGCTGCTAAGGCTATGACAGGATTCGAGGACATCCAGAGAAAGATGCTCCCCGCAATGATCATGGGCAAGCCGGCTGATTTCGACAAGACATGGGATGACTATGTTAAGCAGATGCAGCCTCTTACAGCTGTATATAACAAGTTCATGCAGCAGCAGCTCGATCATCGCGTAGAAGTATTTGGCGGTGAGCAGTAGTTAAGTACTGGCACTTAGTGTCAGCTCTTTTGGAGGGGGTTGCCTAAGAAGAAATTCTTTTTAGACATCCCCCTTTTCATTTCATTCTAAACAAGGTGCTTTATGAGAAGTAAAAAAACCGAAGATTTTGCCGCAACGACAGAATTAGCAAATAAAAAAAGCAAATGGAAACTTTTAGGAAAGCAGAAAGGCCTTTTATTAATGTCCGTTCCATTTGTTCTCTATATAATTGTATTCCGATACATTCCTCTCTTAGGCTGGACGATGGCCTTTCAGGACTATAAACCTTCCAGTGGCTTTTTTGATCAGACATGGGTAGGTTTAAAATGGTTCAAGGAACTTTTTAAATCAACTGACTATGTGAACGGTGGTACAACATGGAATGTAGAATTCCTTCGCTCATTACGCAATACCGTCGGAATGAGTTTCATCAGTACCATTCTTGGTTACATTACTGCAATTTTGATTGCGGTTTTCTTGAACGAGGTTCGTCACATTGGTATTAAGAGATTCGTGCAGACAGTTTCTTACCTGCCGCACTTCCTTTCGTGGGTTATCGTTACAAGTTTGGTGGCGAATGTGCTCAGCGTTGAAGACGGTACTCTGAATAATCTTCTGATGTCTCTTGGTCTTATAAAAGAGCCGGTACAGTGGCTCGCGACCCCGAAATACTTCTGGCATATAGTCGGTTGGTCCTACGTATGGAAGGAAGTCGGTTGGAACACCATCGTTTACCTTGGTGCTATGACGGCTATCGATCCATGTCTGTATGAGGCCGCTGAAATTGACGGATGCGGTCGTCTTGGAAAAATCTGGCACATTACTCTGCCGGGAATCAAACCGACAATCATCATCATGATGATCATGAGTGCCGGTCACATCCTTGACTCCAACTTCGAGTTGCCGTTCTTCTTGAGAAACGGTATGAACATTGACGTTTCAAATACAATTGATTTGTATGTTCTTAAATATGGATTTAAGCTGTTCAACTTCTCCATAGCAACGGCTGCAGGTATCTTTAAGAACGCAGTTAATATTACTCTGCTTCTTATTGCAAATTCAATCGCCAAGAGAAGTGGTGAGGAGAGGTTGATATAATGGCTACTATAAAAATTGGAAAAATGAGAAGAAGAGGCGTAGGTGATATCATTTTTGATTTGATAATCATGATTACGCTTGCATTGCTTGTTATTGTTACGGTTTATCCTTTCTGGAACACAATTGCGGTCTCCTTGAATGACGGTCTTGACTCCGTAAAGGGAGGAATAAAACTTTTGCCGAGAAAATTCACATGGCAGAACTATAAGGTTCTGTTTGTGGATGACAGGCTCGTGAAGGCTTTTACGATTTCAGTGTCGCGAACGGTTTTGCAGACTATATTGAGCGTTTTCTGTACTAGTATGCTTGCCTATGCTCTGAGCCGCAAGGAATTCGTCATTCGAAAGCCTCTTACGGCAATTCTCGTAATCTCCATGTATGTTAACGCCGGTCTTATTCCGGGTTACATGCTTATCAAGAAGCTCGGAATGCTCAACAGCTATGCTGTTTACATCGTTCCCTGCCTTGTGGATGTATTCAACTTCATCCTGATCCGAACCTACATCAATGGTCTTCCGGACAGCTTCGTTGAGTCTGCAAGAATCGACGGTGCCGGTGAGTTCACGATTTTCTTGAGAATCATCATGCCGCTGATTGTTCCTTCCATCGCTATGGTTTCACTGTTCGTCGCGGTTGGAGCATGGAACAGCTGGTTCGACACCTACCTGTATTGTTCAGGAAAAGTCAACCTGCACTCATTGCAGTACAAACTCATGGAATTCTTGCAGTCAAGCCAGAACCAAAGTTCGTCTGCCGCAGATGCCGGTGCCATGGCTCTTTCCGCCGCATCAGGAGCTTCCACCTCAATGGTAACGCCTGTAAGTATCCGTGCGTCAATCACAATGATTGCGACCATTCCGATCCTTGTGGTCTATCCGTTCGTACAGAAGTACTTCGTCGTTGGTATGACCATCGGTGGTGTAAAAGAGTAATCAAGGCATTATTCGTTTAATACATAACGGGCTAGGGCAGGTTCTGCTGTCTTAGCCCTTTTTTTAGGGAGGAAAAATGTTAAGAGAAGTAAAAGTTGAGGAGGGCATGGTTCGTGGACTTCCCGCCGCCGATCCACGCATCACGGCATTCAAGGGAGTTCCTTTCGCAAAGCCTCCTGTCGGTAAGCTGAGGTTCGCTCCTCCGCAGAAAGCCGACAAATGGGAAGGTGTGAGGGACTGTTTCGCTTTCGGACCTGTGTGCCCGCAGCCTGGTGCATTGGTGAGCCCGCCGGATGATGACCTTTATGGAAAGGAATGGTGCGTTGACACCGAGCTTCCGATGGATGATGACTGCCTTTACCTGAATGTGTGGACTCCCGCGCGAAAAAGCGATGAAAAGCTTCCGGTTTATTTTTGGATTTTCGGAGGCGGATGGCAGGTTGGAAATTCCTCCGAGATGGAGTTTGACGGTGAGAGGATTGCACGTCGCGGAATCGTTGTCGTCACAATCAACTACCGCGTCAATCTTTTTGGATTCACATGCCACAAGGACATTACGAAAGACTACCCTGAGAACCCCGCGAACTTTGGATTACAGGATCAGCAGGCGGCATTGAAATGGGTGAGCCGTAACATCGCTGCTTTCGGAGGAGACCCGGACAACATTACGATCGGTGGTCAGTCAGCCGGAGCCGGAAGCGTAATCTTCCACATTGAAAATCCTGAGAGCAGAAAATACTTCAAGCGTGCCGTGGTGGAGAGCGGACTTTTCATCAATCCGTTCAGACAGGTTTTCCCGAAGCACAGCATTGAGGACGCAGAGAAAATCGGCGAGGAATTCTTCAAGTTCTGCGGCGTGAAATCTCTTGATGAAGCCCGTGCTCTTCCGGTTGCGACCCTGCAGCAGAAATGGAGCGACTGGGGCGGATTCTTTAAGTCTGCGGAAACCTGGGGACCCATTTACGACGGAAATTTCATGCGCGGTGACATAATCGACTGCATTGAAAAAGACGGACTTGAGCCTCCGCCACTTTTGATCGGATTCACCAAGGATGAATTCTTTGACGCTCCAGTTCAGGGAAGCAAGGAAGGTGCGATCAGTACCGTGGAGCTTGGACTCCGCAAACTCATTAAAGCCGAGGAAGCAAAGGGACTCAAGGCGAAGAACTATGTGTACAAATTCGATGTTCCCATTCCCGGCTGGGACAATCCGGGGGACTTCCATTCCGTGGACCTGTGGTTCTTCTTCGAGACTCTCGCAAAATGCTGGAGACCCTTCAACGGAATGCACTATGACATGGCGCGTCACATCTGCGACTATCTGTGCAATTTCGTAAAGACGGGAAATCCGAATTGCAGCGGAGAGACCAAGGGAGGAGTGCGCTACGATCCGGTCAAGGAAGAGTATAAAAAACGGGAAGAGGTGGAAAAGGAAAAGCTGCCTGAGTGGAAACCGTTCTCATCCGAGGATCCTGAGTGCATGTTCTTTACAAGCGAGTGTGCCCTGAAAAAATTCCCTCCTGCGGAAGACATAGCAAAGTATATTTAGCTTTGAAACTTCAAGGAGATATTTTAACTGAGCCTGTCCGGGAACTTCGGTTTCAGGGCAGGTCTGTTCCTAATGCTTCCATGGGAAAAGGAAAGTCCTCAGCGTTCTGTTGCCGACAAGCACCTTGTCCTTCGCAATGAGGTCCTCCCATGGAACTTCCTTCCTTTGAGCTTTCGTGAGTCCCGGATTCACCTCAAGCCAGTCATATTTGTAGAGCCTGAGCCTGAGAGCGTTTGTCAGAGTGATGGACATCGTTGCGGGACCGTTTAGTATTCCGAGACTTAAAAAAGCGATAAAAATATTTCCAAGATTTACGAGAGCGACACCGAGCGAAAAAATCGGATTGTCAAAAAAGATGATGAAAGATTTTTTCAGGCACTTCCTGAAATTGTTGTGCATGAGGCTCCTGATTGGAAGAATCCACTGAATAGCCAGAGTCGCGACCACCACGACCCAAAACACGCAGGACATCATCAGAAGACCCATGAGACTTCCCTCACTTCCGTCCACCGGATGCCATATCTTGAAATAATACGGAATGCTTATGAGCACGGCAAGAATCAGAACC
Source organism: Treponema sp. (assembly GCA_016288205.1). Classification (GTDB taxonomy): domain Bacteria; phylum Spirochaetota; class Spirochaetia; order Treponematales; family Treponemataceae; genus Treponema_D. The sequence continues at coordinate 53,137 of JAEEYO010000034.1, forward strand.
GCGACACAAAATCCCAGCAGGATTCCGTCCTTGATGCAGTGAACAATCTGTGAAAGAAATAGCTTGTACTTCGGGCTTTCGTAACGTGCAATCTTCGCGGCGTTCTCACCCTCGGCAAGATAGAGGATGCCCCAGATCATACAGCAGATTGTTATGGAAATCATTATGCCCATGTTGCCCATAGACTCAAGTCCGGACATGCGGGCGCAGAAAAAATATCCAAGGATGAAAAGAAGCATCATCGGGATGTTGATTAAAATCGTGTGCAGCATGTTGTCCCACACGTCATATAAATTCTTCTTTAGAAAAAACGCAAACATGGATAAAATATATCTTTTTTTTTGCTTTCGGTCAAGGATTGTTAAAAGTTGAAAGATGAAAGTTGAAAACGGAAAGCTGTGTGTGGGGAGGACTTGCGTTATGTGCTTGTTTTCAATTAGCTGATTTTGTATAATAAAAGTATGAGTGTAGAAAATTACCGGTGGCTTTTGACGTTGCTTCCTGATTTTAAAGAAAAGAAATTGATTGATTCTCAGGCTGAGGAAAATCTCCGTTCTTATTGCGGCAAGATGATTGAAGAACTCACGGCGGCGCAAAATGTTCCCCAGAAAAAAGAAAGCGTGCGGGCGAAACCGAAGCGAAACATAAACTGGGTTCCTGTAATCCTGATGACGGTCTCCTGTGTCCTTGTCGCAGGCGGTCTCATTTCACTGATCGCGTACAACTGGGCTTTCATCAGCAGAACCGTGAAAATAATCGCGGCTCTTTTGATTATGCTCGGCACACAGGCTGCTGTTTTGGTCTGTACGCTCAACGGCAAAATGAAAAAATCTCCGGTGCGCGAAGGTCTCGGTCTCGGCTGGGCCATAATGTTCGGTGCTGTGATTGCCTTTGTGTCCCAGATTCTGCGTCTCCCTTCCAATGTAAGCGCGTTCGTTTTTGTGTGGGCGCTCTCTTCCGTTTTAGTTTTATATACAACTAAATCCGACGTGGTGTTTTTCTTCACCATGATTCTCGGAGCCGCATTCATTTGTGCGACAAAATATTATGAGGACAGCTCATCCCTCATTTATCTTCTGTTCGCAGCCCTTGTTCCCTACGCATTCATCCGGAAAAACAATGTGCTCAGATGGTCCTTGGTTGTATATGCCGTCGCAATGCTCGGATTCTGCATGGACAAATCCGTTCCCGGGCTTTGGATTGTCGCATACACATCTCTGTTCGCCATTTTCGCCATGTCCAGAAACAAAGAGATGAGCATCATCTTTTCCTCCGCTCTTGGATTAATGCTGATTCTTCTATGCATGGATTATTTTTGGACGGGCATCGGATGGCACTTCCTGCGCACAAGTCCCTCGCATCATCTGGACGGATCCATACTTGACGTGGTTCTTTCCGCCGGATTGTTTATTTCCTGCATCGCACTTGCTCTGTTCAAAACCTTCGTCAAAAAAGAAAGAAGCATCCGAAATCTTGTCGCGGCAGTTCCGTTTGTGATTACCGCACTTTATTTTGTCTACTCAATCTTGCCGGAAAAAATCAACGGATATTCGGTGGCTCCCTGCGTTTTGATTCTGATGGGTTTCATCGTTACGGCGGTTCTTGCCCTCGCTTTCAGGACGCAAGTTTATCTGGTCGCCCTTTTTTCAATTCCGTTTCAGTTCATCCTTGCTCCGCTTTTTAATCCGCTCGCATTTTGTTTTTGCTATCTGGTTTTCATACTTGCGGTCATTTCCCTTCGCACAAGGCATTTTAAAATCAAAGTGGCACCCGTGGTGTTCCGTCTTTTGCGGATTGCGCTTCTCATCCTTTTTCTCGTCCTCACAATATGCAGCATCCCTTCCGGTCTGGATGAGATTCCCAATCTGAAGCAGAATGAATATCCGTGTATGGTGCTTTATTCGCTTGTTTCAGTTTCCTCCTTGCTCGCGCTGATTCTTTCCCTCGGCGAGGACGGTCTTGTGGAATTCATTGATCTGATTTTTTTCCCGCTCTGTGGATTTGTGCTTTCGATTCTTTTGAGCCACGTGGCAAAAGACAGTTTAATTGCTCCGGTACAGTGTGCCTTGATTGCCTTGTCGATTCTTGGCTTGTATTCCCTCCAGGTTCGGAAAGACGGAACTATGTCGACCTATGTTTTTTGCCTTGTGATTTTGCTCTTCCCGATTGAAAGTCAGGTTACGGACGCTATCTTCCTTGTAATCTCCATGGCCGCATGGTGCTTGTGTCTTCGTTCTCTCTATGGCGGAAAAGCGATGGGAGTGCTCGCTGCAATCGTTGGTGCAATATCACTTTTGCTTACGGCATACATGCTGGACATTCGCTGGTTGTTCCGTCATCTTTCGTTGATGAATGTCGTTTCCTTTTTCTCCGTCCTTGTTCTTTTTATCCTTTCCGGGATTCTTTCGCTCGTGGAGATTGTGCGGACAAAAAAATGGATTAACCCGGTTCTTTTCGTCCATCCGCTTTTAATTGCCGTGACTTTCTGCATCAAGCCTCTTACCTTGTACGGCCCACAGAATGTGCTTTCCTCCGTATGCTTTGTGCTTTTGGTTCTTTTCTGCATTTACTATCTGATAAGGGCGTCCGTCATCTCATCCCTTGCCATGGCGAACTGCGCGACAGTTTTTCTTGGAATCGTCGTCATGGTGAAATTTTTTGTGGAGGACTACAGCCTGATTGCGAAGGGGCTTGTGTTCATCGCTCTGGGCGTGGGAGTTTTCCTGATCAACATTTTCCTTTCAAGGAGGGGCAAAAATGCAAAAAAAGATTCTGAATAAGATAGCGGTATTTTTCACCGTCACCGTGGTTTTCCAGATTGGAGTCATCGTTTTTGTTCTGCTGCGTACAGGCTCAATCAGAAAGGATGCGGAAAAGTCGGGCAGGGTGGCATCGTTCAAATGCGAGATGAGGGATCCGTACAATCCCTTTAAGGGGCGTTATGTCCAGCTGAGTCTGAGCGAGTCCACAAAGGATTTTTCCGAGCTCGACGTGGAGAGCCTTGTGGTGAAAGATTTAAGAAAAAAGACCCCGGTGGTTTTTTGCCTCTTGAAAAAGGACGCTTACGGAGATTTCCGCGTTACCGGACTGAGACTTACAGAGCCGGATGACTCAAAACTTTTTGTGCGCGCAAGGATGTACGGCTATGGTAACACCGTGAACCTCGCTTTTCCCTTTGATGAGTATTACATGCAGGAAAACTACGCCCGCAAAGTCGATTCCCTGGGATCCGAATTTTACAAGCAGAACCCGCATATTGAGGTGTACATCGACAAGCACGGCAACTGCATCCAAAAGGCACTTACGGTAAACGGGGACGTCCGCCTGGAGGATTATATTGAGAAGCTGGGGACTTGAAATCATCCCCTTGGTTTGATAGAATAGGCATCATGCGGTCAATATCTTTCAGAAAAGTTTTTTTTCTTCTATTAATATGTGTTTCATTCGGTACAATCTCTTGCGGGGGATCTGAGGGTCCCGTGCTTCCAAAGGCTCACTCAAAGTCCTTTCAGGAATTCAAGGAACAGCACCTTAAGCTTCTGGAGCAGGAGGACATCAGCGACGGAACACGCTACGGAATTCTGAACTCATTCGCGAGCAATCTTCTTGCGGTTAAGGACTATGCCTCGGCGGTAGTCTTTTTGACCGAGTGGGTGGAAAAGCATCCCGACGACACTTTCAACGCTTACTGGCTCCTGATGACCGCATATTCTTTTTTGGAGATGGACTCCGAGCCGCTCGCACAGTATTATTTCGAGAGAATCTTGCGCAACTACAACGACCTTGTGGTGAAGGGAAAGTCCGTGCATTTCATCTGCCTGAAGCATTTGATTCAAATCAGTACGGACCCGGCGAACAGAATCAGCTATTTCAATCAGCTCATCACACGCTTTCCGAATGAGGTCAGCACGACGGAGCTTTACTACCGCATGGCGCTTGAGTACGAGCAGCAGGGAGACTGGACCCAGGCATTGAAGTCATTCCAGACCTTCCTTGAGCAGGATGACGCGCCTACTATACAGATTGCTGGTATTCCAAATGCCTATCAGAACGCGAAGCAGCTCATCGATTTCAACAACTCATCCAAGGACTGGACATTCGAGACTTTGAACGGACTTGTACGCTCGGTTAAATCCGCGCTCAATTCGGGTGACGCTGAGAGGCTTGAGAACTTGAAGTCCAAGGTTAATTTCTTCGCCATGTCATGGAGGCAGGATGAGAATGCCGAGAACGCACAGAGTGAATTCTCCCTCGCTTCCTATATGTTCGAGAAATCCATCCATTTTGCTCCCAAGCTTGACGAGTCTTCCACTCCGACCGAGGCTTACCTGCGCACATGGGGGTGGTCCAGCTATATGAATGTGTGGTATTTCTATTTCAGGAAGGTCAATTTCCCAGCGGATCCCGACATCCACGGAAGATGGGAATGGGCAGGAATCTACTACGGCGATAAAATGTAGGAAGCCCCCACTTTTTGCTTGAACGGCTTCAAAAAAGTTCCGATATTATGGAAGAGTGGGGATAGTCTTTTATATGGGTGCTTTATTACAGGGAAATTCTTTTAAAAAATCATTGTTTTGCAAAAGCGGGAAGAAATTTTTCGCTCTGATTGTCTCATGCCTTTTGTGTTTCGCCGCATTTTCCGAGGATGCTGCCGTTCCAGAATCCGCACAAAATCCCCCTATCAGTGAGGAAGAGCTTAAGAAGGTTCTTTCGGAACTTGGACTGGATGACCCCATTTTGGACAGGCCGGAGGAAGAGGTTGTGGATGAGGAGCCAAACCACTTGGATTTGATTGTTGTGGCCGATGAGAATGAGCTTGATGACCTGCACGAGAATGAGAGGGAGATTCTGGAGCACATGGAGCCGAAAGTCGTTACGGAAATCCCTTATGTTCCAGAGAAAGAGGCTGAGCCGGACGAGGGCATAAAGAAGATTGACGTGGGACTGAACGGGCTGGACAATGAGCTGACCCAAAAATACATCACTTATTTCCAGACTCTTGAGGGTAAAAAATATCTCATCAAGTGCCTGGAGAATTCCGTGCCTTACCGACCGTATATCATTCAGAAAATCAAGGAAAATAATCTTCCGTTATATTTGCAGTATCTGCCGATCGTGGAGTCAAACTATGTGATTACCGCACGCTCAAGGTCAGGCGCTACGGGAATGTGGCAGTTCATGGAGAATTCTATGGCTCCCCTGCTCAAAAAAAGCAAGTGGCATGATGACAGGAGGGACCCCTGGAAATCAACCGACGCGGCAATTCTTAAACTTAAGCTTAATTACAGTATGTTCAACGACTGGGAGCTTGCAATCGTGGCATACAACTGTGGTGCCGGAGCCTTGCAGAGAATCATGAAGGAGAATCCGGGACTGGGATACTGGGAGCTTTCGGCCAACGGTCTTTTCAAGGGAGAGGCCCTGCATTACATACCGAAGCTGCTTGCCGTCGCTGATGTGGTGGAGAACGCGGATTATTACGGTATGCCGGAGATTAAGGATGCCGCCGCTCTGATTGATGGAAAGGAAGTTGAGGATTTTGACTATCTGAACACAAAGGCCATGCTCACTTTCTCCCAGCTGTCACAGGCTTCCGGGGTGTCGGTCTCGAAAATCAAGGAGCTGAATCCGGCCTTGCTTTCTGACTGTACGCCTCTTGCCGCTTCCTATGACCTCAGGCTTCCCAAGGGTAAATCCGTTGGTGTGGCGGACAAGCTAAAGAAAAAGGGGCTCGCGCTGGACAGTACGGTCCACAAGGTTGAAAAGGGCGAAAATCTGTGGAAAATCTCCCGGAAATACGGTGTGACCGTGGATGATTTGTGCCGGGCGAACGGAATCAAAGAAAGTTCGATTTTGTCTATAGGAACCAAGCTCGTCATACCGATATATAAGTGATAATGGATTTAAATTTTGAGGTGGCTTTTCGATTTTTCTTCGATTCAGTTACCTCTGGAAGATAAATTTGTTTTTTTACTGGGAGATAACGCAATATGATTGCTAAAATGTTTGCTAATAAGACTGTTAATAAAAGGAAGATTTTCTTCGCCGCAATGATTTCGGTCTTTGTATCTGGTTTCGCTTTCTCACAGGATGCCGAGTACAAAGTTTACCTGCGCGAGGGATATACCTACGATGAGATTGAGGATGCCGAGAGAGCCGCTGCTGAAAGTGCCGATGTTTCTCCCGACAAGGCTCTTATGTCTTCCACCAGCCGGGTTGACTGGACGAAGGGCATTTTTGTTTCCGATGTCTCTCTTGATGTCGTAAAGGCCGGAATCCCCATGCCGAGCGGAAAGGCAGTTTCCATGAACCGCATTCAGATGGAGCTCCCCATTCTTGTGAAGGATCCTCTTCTGACCCTTTATGCCGATGACACAAGGACTCTGAGCGATCTGGTGCTTGAGGAAAAGCTTACTCTGGACGCACTTACAAGAATCATTGACGGCAGCAAAAAGACCCCGCCTTATTTTATGAACGCGACGAATGTTCTCAAGACCACTCACACGATGGACTTGAATTCCATAGGAGCATTGCTCGTAAAGCACAGGACTCCCTATGTGCAGGAAAAGCCGATTGAAAGAATCTCCTCCAGGCCATACACTGGTATAGTGATTGACGCACGCGGAAGTCTCCCGGTTCAGGGCGAGCATGTGCGCTCCAAGGTTTCTCCCTGTCTCTTCCCGAAAATCTGGAACGAGGATATGACTCTGGTTTACGAGAGAAACATGGTCATGCCCGATGTGGCGAAATCTTCCGGTATTGTCTCTTATCTTCCGGGACAGGGCAGCAAAAAACAGACTGAAAGGGCAGGAAACGACCCTCTTTGGATTTCAGCACGCAAGGTTTATGGCGTGAACCGCTGTGATCCGGTTATTTCTAAGGAAGATTATCTCAGGATTACGACTGTTCCGGCGAATCTGGAGCTGTTGAAGCAGGGCAAGGTGGTTATCCTCCTTGATTCCGATATGCTCAGCCACGGTGTCTCAAGTCCCAAAAAGGACGTGCGCTACTTCCTTGAGACGACGAGAGTCACCAAGCACTTGGAGGACAAGAATGTTCCCGAGGTCAAGCCTGTGGACAAAGACGTGGGTTATGTGCTCATGATGGAAAATCTGCGCTTTATTGCCGACTCACCGGAGTTGCTTCCGTCTGAAAAGGGACGCATCCGTGAGATTGCTGGCGAACTCAAGAAAATCATGTCGTCGGGTAACTATACTATCCGCGTGAACGGTCATACGGCAGACGTAAACAAACCGAACGGACAGCAGACGCTTTCCTTGCAGAGAGCCGAGGCCATTGTGAACGCTCTTGTCGGCGAGGGACTTAACGAAAATCTCTTCACATGGTACGGATACGGCGGAACCATGCCCATTGCGGACAACTCAACTGCCGAGGGACGTGCCGCGAACCGACGTGTTGAGATCATCGTGTCTCCTGAGGGTACTGAAATCCAGAGGCGTTAGCTTGTGGTAAAAATTTTGTCTCCTTTGAATAATTTGTTTTGCTTTTTTCAAGGTTCCATAGTATACTATAGGAAAGGGGCGGAGTTTGCCGCCGCATTTAAGCACAAAGACCAAGGAGAAAAAAATGAATAAATCAGTATCAGCACAGGGATTTACGCTTGACAAGGACCAGAACGAGCTTATCGAGCAGAAACTTAAGCGCATTGCGTATGCGGATGAGTTGATTATTGACCTGGCACTTCGCGTGAAAGAGGACAAAAAGTTCTATTTTGATGCGACCGTCAATTTCCGCTGGGGAGCTTCATCCCACGTGGCAGCCGATGACTACGACTTTGCCGCCGGACTCAACAAGCTCATGGATGTTCTTGACGTGAAAGTTAAGAAGGAAAAGGACAAGATTCAGGAAAAGAAATAATTCTCTGACAACATCTTAATGTGACCTGTTTAGTTTTCCCCTCTTGAGGCTTCGGTTTCGGGAGGGGGATTTTTTTGCCTTTACTTTTTGTCATAAAAGTGCTATAATTAGCGTATGCTAAAAAAGATTGTGGTGATAGCAGTTTTATTATTCACTCCCTTTTATCTCTCGTCGCAGACCCTGGGTGGCGATGTAAAATCCTCGCGGGAAAGTGCCTTTGACTCTGACTTTACGCCCGCAGCATCTCCCGTGAATGACAGTGTGATTGAATCTGCGCCGGATGAAAAAATCAGTGGGGAAACTTCGGACAAAAAAAGTCTCTTCCCCGAGTTCAGGGCAATGGAGTTCTGCGCGGGATACAACACAGGGGCGGCATTTGAGACGTATAGATTTTTTGGAAGCCTGCACTTTCTTTTGGACAATGAGAAAATCCGCTTTTGGACAGGTCTGCAATATGGTCCCGGAAACGTGGATTTTACGAATACCATAGTATACTGGCCGCTCCGCTTTACCCACGTGAAGGTAGGAATCGGACTGGTTTACAACCTTGAGTTTTTCAGTGACATCAGCATGACGAACAATCTGCTCCCGGGAATCTACGTTGATTACAGGCCCTGCTCGTGGTTCAGTTTTGACGCGTCGACATCCTTTTTCATAAAGGCACGCACCATTTACGTCATTGCAGACACCGTGCCCCTGCTGATGAATTATTCCGCTGCCCTGGGACTCAATTTTAATTTTTATCTTCCATATAATTTCGGTTTGTCCATCGGCTTAAATTCCTCAGAGGATTTCCGCTACTATGTTTTGGGAGCCTCAAGTTTTTCCGCGACCATTTCGTATACGCTTAACCAGGCGTGGAGCTTCTATTTTACGGGAACCGCAAGATACGTCGATTTCTTTACCCTCTCTTCCGCGTATGAGGATGCAGAGTTCAAGCTGAGTGTGAGGTTTGCATTTTGAGAAGATCCGCTAATTTTTTCACCGCCATATTGATTTTTTCACTTTCGCTGATTTCCATGACCTGCAAATATGGTTGGGAGCAGGCTATTTATCGCCCGGATTCATTCAGACGTCGTGCTGACTCGATAACGGAGCTCACCGGTGACAGCACTACCCAGGGAATGTTGAGCGCGCTGGGAGGCAACACGACCTACGATGTCCTTCTGATTGCAGACCTGCATTATGGTAAGAAGAATGTGGACCGACGCGAGGACGATCTTCTTGCATGGATTGATTCTCTTCCCGCGAGCAAAAAGCCGGCTTTCTGCATCAATCTCGGTGATTCCGCTGACCACGGAAAAAGCGATGAGTATGATGACTATCTTTCTTTTGAGTCAAGGCTTAAGACCAGGGTTCATGCCGTGTACAATGTTGTGGGAAACCATGATCTTTATAATTCCGGCTGGGATGAGTGGAAGGACAAAATGTATCCGCACACGTCATTCTATCGCTTCGAGACTGCTGGACTTAGCTGGTATTTCCTTGACTCCGGCAGCGGCACTTTGGGCAGGCCTCAGATTGAGAATCTGAAGGATGTGATGGAAGATGACCCTAAGCCGAAAATTGTCTCAATGCATTATCCTATCTATTCGGATGACATCAATATGCTGTCCTATTTTACTTTGCAGGACGAGCATGAGGTGGCCCTGCTGTTTAAGATTTTCAAAGAGAACAAAGTGAAGCTGGTTCTCGACGGACACACCCACAAATATTTTAAGAACGATTTCGGTTCCTTCACCGAATTCAATGTCTCTACTCTGACAAGGGACGGAGAGTGCGCCTTGCTTTCCGTGAACGAGTCCACCATGGAGCTCAAGACCACTGAACTGCCATAAAGCATAAAAATCCCAGTTTCCTGACCCTCACTCCCTTAAAATTTGAAAAGGGTACTTGAATTATATTTCAAATAATGTTATTCTATGGCACTACCATTTTAAAATGAAGGAAGGAAATTATGCATATTATTCCCATGTTTCTTCAGGATGCTGCTTCTGTCCCGATGGGGGGGATGGGTGGCTCCGGTTTGATTACATTTGTCCCCTTGCTTCTTCTTCTGGTGATCATGTACTTTTTCATGATTCGCCCGCAGAATAAAAAGCAGAAGGAAACCGAGAAGATGATTGCCGCGCTGAAAAAAGGCGACAAAGTTATTACCGTCGGTGGAATACACGGAACAATCGCTTCAACAAAGGAAAAGACGGTTATCGTGAAGGTCGAGGACGGTTCCAGAATTGAGTTCAACCGCACCGCGATTGCCACTGTGGTTGTTGAAAAGTCCTCTGAGTCAGAAAAGATTGAGGAAAAGAAGGGACTGTTCGGCAAAAAGACAGATAAAATCGTTGCGGAAATAAAGGATAAGGATGCTGAGCCTGCTGAAAATGCTGAGTCAGAATCCGGGACAACAAAAGATGAATAAGAGAAGTCGTTTTATTTTGATTCTCGTGGTTCTTGCTGTCTGCTTCGGCTTTCTCTGGCCGTCACTCAAGTGGTATGCATTGACCCCGAAAGAAGACAAGGCGCTCGCTTTGAGTTCCCTTGAAAACATCAAGGATTATTCCAGCGTAAAGGCTGCCGATGATGTGGCCGCTCTGAAAGCTGCCGTTAAGGCGAATCCGGATGCGGAGCTTACCGCGGATCAGGATTGGTTGCTCAAGGCCGCCAAGAAGAATTACAAGGACATGGAAAAGCCTGTTCCTTCTCCATTGACCCTCCGTGACGCTCTGGTCTCTTTTTCCAATGAAAGGGAAATCTCCGAGCTGATTGAGGGACGCTACAGGAACAAAATCCTTGCCGACAAAAAGAATTACAAGAACTCCGTGAAGCTTGGTCTTGACCTCAGCGGTGGTATGAACGTAATCGTAAAGGCGGATTTGGACGCTGTTGTAAACGCACAGGATGCGACGAATTCCGTTGACCCTGAGACTCTCCGTACTACGGCGATGAATCAGGCCATTGAGACTTTGACAAGCCGCATTGACCGTTTCGGACTCAGCTCTCCTACAATCAGGCAGCAGGGCGAGGACAGAATCTACATTGAAATTCCTGGAAGCGCAGAGGCCGATCAGATCAACTCAATCATCCGTGGACGCGGAATCTTGAATTTCCGTCTTGTGGATACCGAGGCAACAGGTTCATTTGAAACATATTATCAGGCGAACCGCACGAACACTTTCGACAGCCAGGGACATTTGATAGATCCTTCTATTATACCTGAGGACTGTGAGGTTCTCGGATACTACACAACCGATGACTACGGTCTTGACCAGAGGGAAGGATATCTCGTCGTAAAGAAGGAAGCCATCCTTGACGGAAAGCACATCCGCTCGGCTCAGGTCGGAACTGAGGACATTACCGGAAAACCACAGGTAAGCTTCACTTTGGACAGCGATGGTGCTCAGATTTTCGCTGAGTTCACCAGCAACAACGTGGGAAAGAACCTTGCCATCGTAAGCGACGACAGGGTTAAGTCCAACGCAACAATCCGCACGGCAATTACAGGCGGACAGGTCGCAATCACAGGATTCGGACAGCAGGAAGCTCAGAACCTCCAGAAGGTTCTCCAGACAGCTTGGCTCGACGTTCCTCTTGATGTGGAAAGCCAGCAGGTTATCGGTGCTTCTTTGGGAGACCAGGCAATCAAGCAGGGTATTTTCGCCATCGCGATCGGTCTTGCGGCAATCATGCTCTTCATGCTGCTGTGGTATCACGGTGCAGGATTCAACGCTTGTGTCGCACAGGTTCTGAACCTTTACATCATGTTCAGCATCCTCAGCGCATTGAACCTTACAATCACGCTTCCTTCCATTGCCGGTATGATTTTGACGATCGGTATGGCCGTGGACGCTAACGTAATCATCTTTGAGCGAATCAAGGAAGAGATAAAGCTCGGAAAGGACCGTGCATCAGCTGTTTCGGCTGGATTCGGCAACGCTCTCTGGGCAATTCTGGACTCCAACATCACAACCTTCATCGCAGCCGCTTTCATGTCTCAGCTTGGATCCGGAGCAATTCAGGGATTCGCATACAGCCTGGCAATCGGTGTCGTCTCAACTGTGTTTACGGCATTGGTTGTTTCACGCCTGATGTTCGACGTGGGAACTGAGGCTTTCCATAAGAAGAATGTCAGCATTGGCTGGGGGGTAAAATAAATGAAAAGCAATTTTAAGTTCAATAAGGCATTCCTCCCGTGTGCCATTCTTTCACTTATCATAATTATCACAGGTGTTGTCGGAATCTTCGTGCGCGGAATCAATTTCAGCATTGACTTTGTTCCGGGTCTCGTGGAGGAAGTTCGCATCGCTCCTGCGGCAGTTGAGCTGACATATTCCGGATCTGCTTCCGTGAACGTGGAGCTGGACAGCACAAGCATCAGTCTTGTTATAAGCGGTGCGGGTGCGGACAATGAGACTAAGACCTTTACTTTCGGACAGAACCCGACGGTTGCCCTCATGGCCTCCGCTTTGGCATCTGTTCCCGGTGTTGACGCGAAGATTTTGAATTCCGCTGATGTGGATTCTTACGGGCTTTTCGCAAACAGCATGGTAACGGCCCGTCTTTCATCAACTCCGTACAAGCTCTATGTTGCTTCCGCTGATTCCGCATCCATTGATGATGTGAGAAGCACGGTTGAGAGCCTTGGTGTTTCAGTAAAGGAGCTCGGTACTGCAGAGAACCGCAGTTTCCAGATTCGCTCTAAGCTTGACAAGAACTCCGAGGAGGATTCTCAGGCTCTGCAGGAAAAAATCCTCAGTGCATTGCAGGCTAAGTTCGGCGCGGACAATGTTCCTGTAATCAGGCAGGATTTCGTTGGTGCAAACTGGTCTTCATCTTTGCTCTGGCGCTCAATCATTCTTTCAGTGCTCACAATCTTCCTGATTTGGCTCTATGCGACAATCCGCTTCCACTGGGACTTCGCTCTCGGTGCGGTTATCGCCTTGCTCCATGACTGTCTGATTATGTTCACGTTCATCTCATGGTTCCAGATTGAGTTCTCCACGACGACTCTTGCGGCTGTCCTTACCATCTTCGGTTACTCAATCAACGCGACCGTTGTTATTTTGGACCGTATGCGCGAGAACATCAAGCTCATGCAGGCAAAGAATTTCACGGAGATTGTGAACAAGTCCCTGAACGACACATTGACACGTTCAATCATCACAACGGTGACGACAATGTTCGCTTCAATCTCTTTGTGGGTCTTTACAAGCGGCGCAATCGAGACATTCGCAATCGTTCTTACGATCGGTTTGGTTTCGGGATGTTACTCATCAATCTTCATCAGCACCGGATTCATCAACCGCATGAGACGGAACTGGCAGAGCGGAGAGTGGGCGAACCACGTCAGACCGCATACTGAGAAGAAAGAGAAGGCTGAGGCGAAAATCAGCGACAAAAAAGACTGATTTTTCAATTCCAGCACATCAATAAGAATTTGAAACTAAAACGTTGGCCGATGGTTTTATTATCAGGAGCCAGCGTTTTTTTTATTCATTTTTGCTTCAAATTACTTGAAATCGCTTGCGTTCTGCATTAAAATATTATTGACAGTTTTTCAATATGAGTTTCGTCTGAACCGAGGAGGGTTTATGAAGAAGTTTGTTTTGGTTCTCTTATCCTGTGTTTTGACATCCACGCTGCTTTTTGCAAAATCCAAGGAAAATATTCCTGCTTTTGACGGCGGTACGGTAATTGATCTGAGCGAGTTGAAGGGGACTTTCAAAGACAATATCCTTTTGACAAACTATAGTTCTGCTGAAAGGGCGAAATTTGAATTCTATTTCTACAGTAATGACAAGGATTCCTGGAAAAAGGCGGGCGAGGGTGATTTGCCTGCATTCGCCTCTGAGGCAAAAGCATACAAAAAGCCGGGACAGAAAAGACCCAAGTATGTCGCTTACAAAACGAATCTTTCCGATGACTTTAGGATTGTGCCGTTCATTGAAAACCACGATCTGAAACTGCACGTTTTTGATTCCTGCGCGAGCTTTGCGGGTACGAAGACACCGTTTGATGACATCGCGGACTCACAGGAGCAGGGAATAATCAAAGTGGGAACTGCCTCCCTTCGTGCGAATTATGAGGACAATCTCCGTGTCGTGGACGCTCCCAACTGCCTGATTTATTATACTAACGTTTCAACTGGAAAATGGGATGTGTTCGGTGCCGTAAGGGGCGGAAGACTCTGGACGAACTTTCACGATGACATTGACGAGATTGAGCCGTACTGGATTGTGCAGATTGTCGCTCCCAAAAAGGATTATTCCATAGAGACTTACGCGCGCTTTGATGATTTGTATTTGAAATTCGTTAAGGCGGACTCAATGCTTGCGGTGAAGCGCCCGGTACCGATAATGTCCCACGATGAGACTGCTTCTGACGGGTCCGAGACACTTTTGGCCGATGCTGCGGTAAAGAACGAGGATCCTTCGGAGAATGAAAGCATTTCAGCCGAGGGAATCTATGAGACGCCAATTTACTCTTCGTCAGCTCCAAGCGAGTCCCTTTCCATTGAGGATGATGAGACTGAGGATCGCGATGCTGAATCTGATGAGGATGAAGACACCGATGACGAGGATGAAAGTGTCGGCGAAAATGTCAGCGGGGAAACTGCATCAGATAGCGACAGTGTGGTTGAGGAATCTGTAGAGCCTAAGAAGCCAGAGTCTGAACTTGAGTCTGAACTTGAGTCTGCGCCTGTAATTCCAGCAGCCGAGGAGCCCGAGAAAGTGAAGAGACCTTCGCTTAGAACAGGTGCGTCAGAATATCACTTCGGTGACGGAGATTTGGCTGAGGACCTTTTGAAACTCAAGGAATTCTATGATGCCGGTCTTATTGACGAGGATGAATATAAACTTAAAAAAGCACAGCTTCTGGGACTTTAAGTAAAAAGATGAAAGTTATCCGAGCGGAAGTCCTGGGATTCTGCATGGGGGTGAGACGCGCTGTGGATGCCGCTGAAAAAGCCTTGTCCGAAAGCGACGGCTCGCCCTGTTTTACTCTGGGACCTCTGATTCACAATCCCTCGGTGATGGCCTCTTTTGCCGAACGTGGGATGGGCATTTTGGACTCATCCCCCGAAAGCGACTTTCCTGATGGTGCGAGGGTCGTTATCAGGGCACATGGCACAACACCGGATGTTTTAAGAAATCTTCAAGAGAAAAATGCCTCAGTAATTGACGCGACTTGTCCCAAGGTGCATTTAAGCCAGAGACGTGTCCGGGAGTGGAGCGAAAAGGGATATTCCGTAATAATCGCCGGGGACAGAAATCATGGCGAGGTGACAAGCATCTCATCTTACTGCGCGCCGGGAACAAATGTGACTGTGGTTCAGAACAGCGACGAGGCTTCGGGACTTGAGCTTGACGGAAAATCGGTGCTGATTGCCCAGACCACGTTCAGCCCCACCGAATATGAGCGGATTATTGATATTGTGGCGGAAAAATGCCCGGAAGCTGAGGTTTTCCATTCAATCTGCTCGGCCACTATGAAACGGCAGGAGGCTCTTCTTGCTCTTGAGGGAAAGGTTGACGGAATCCTTGTGATCGGGGGGAAAAATTCTGCGAACACGAGGCGGCTTTATGAGAGCGCGGTCAAAATCTCCGGGAAAGCTGCCCTGATTGAGGACGAGAGCGAGATTCCCGATGAATTTTACGGACTTTCCTGCGTGGGATTGTCTGCCGGCGCGAGTACTCCGGATTCCGTGATTGATGCGGTGGAGAGTCGCCTGATGAAGGGTCGGAATTAGGAGAGAAATTTGGAGACGGATTATGGAAAAGACAGTCAAAAATGACGGTGTGATTTTGGACATTGACGGAACCATCTGGAACACGACGGGTGTTGTGGCCGTGGCTTGGAACCGTGCGATTGACATAAGCGGATTTCAGAAGGAGTTCGACGTCCGGAAAGTGAACGCCCAGATGCTGCAGGGTGAGTTCGGCAAGACTATGGACCGGATCGCGCAGGATTTGTGGCCTGATCTTCCCAAGGAAAAAGCCGACGTGCTTCTTTCGCATTGTTGCAGCGAGGAGCATCTTGCGGTAAAGGAAACATCGCTGGATTTGACTTACCCCGGGGTGATCGAGACAATCCGGGAGCTTTCATCGAGCACGAATTTCTTTATCGTGAGCAACTGTCAGGACGGATACATCGAGCTGACCATGGAAAAATGCGGCATCTCGGATTATATCAAGGACTATGAGAGCTTCGGACGGACGGGCAAGGGCAAGGCGGAGAACCTCCAGATGATTGTCCAGCGAAACCAGATTTCATCCCCGATTTATGTGGGCGACACACAGGGAGATGCGGACGCTTGTGCTCAGGCGGGAATTCCTTTTGTGTGGGCATCCTACGGTTTCGGTAAGGCAAATGAGGATTCTTATATTGCAAAATTAAAACGTTTTTCAGATTTGCACGAAATTGTTTTTATTCCCTGATTTTACGGCGGGTTTGCCGGTTCGGAGACATTAAATGCTTTATATTTTTGACATGGGCGGAGTTGTCACCACGACTTGCGCCATAGTCCCGCGTCTTGAGAAGATTCTGGGGCTGAAAGAAGGTGAGTTCCTTAAAATCTGCGGGCCTGAGGGGCATCCGGGTGGCGTGGACCTGCTTTCCATGTGCTCGGACGGACTGATCGGCGCGAAGGATTTCTGGAGACTTTTCGGAGAGCGTTCGGGAATTGCCGTCAAAACAGACTGGTGGCACTATCTTTTCCATCCCATTTTGAACGAGGGAACCGTTTCCATTGTACGCCAGCTTAAAAAATCGGGGCACCGTGTGGTCTGCGGGACAAATACCATGGAAAGCCATTATCTGAATCACCTTGAGCGCGGGGACTACGGATTTTTTGACCAGACCTATGCGTCCTGCCTGATGGGTATTTCCAAACCATCGCCTGAGTTTTGGAGACTGATTCTTTTTGCCGAGGAAGAGAAGCCGGAGAATGCTGTTTTCATTGACGACCGTGAGGACAACTGCCGTGGAGCCGCAAGTCTTGGAATCCGTGCCATTCATTTTGAGGGTGCAGAAAAACTCGCGCTTGATTTGGGAGTGAGCCTGGGATGAGAGCCGTTGTTTTTGACATGGACGGTGTGATTTTGGACAGCGAGACCGTGTATGAGCTTGCATGGAGGGAAGCCGCCGGAATGCTCGGACTTGACGGGATTGACGAGGTCCACAGTAAGGTTCTGGGCATGGATGAGAAGGGCTGCATTGAGACCCTGCAAGGACGCTACGGAAAGGATTTTGACGCGAAGGGATTCTGGGATTTGACCACGGATCTTTCTGTGAAGTATATGGAAGAAAAAGGGATTCCGCTCAAACCCTATGCGAGGGAAATCCTTGTGTATTTGAAAGCGAAAGAATATCCTCTTGCGCTCGCGACTTCCAACGACAGGGATTTTGCTCAGGACGTGCTTCGGGATTCCGCCCTGCTTGATTTTTTTGACTCCGCGGTTTACGGAAACGACATTTCAAAATCAAAGCCGGAGCCGGAGATTTACCTTAAGGCATGTGAAAAGCTGGGGATCGCTCCCGGGAACACCGTCGCGGTTGAGGACAGTCCGAACGGAATAAAATCAGCATGGAGCGCGGGACTGAAGACCGTGATGGTTCCTGACCGCATCCAGCCGGACGATGAGCTTTTAAAATCAGTCTGGAATCTGCTGCCGGATTTGAAATCGCTTGAGAAAATCCTTTAGTCTCAGCTCAGTCTTTCCATCCGTTGTATTTGTCGCACTCCAGAATTTCCTTTGCATTCTTTATGCGCTCCGCACTCGGTGAAGAGACTCCCTCAAGCGGATATGGAATGCCCAGCTCCTTGTATTTCGCGACTCCGAGCGTGTGGTAAGGCAGAACCTCGACCCTCTGCACATTGGAAAGCGTCCTGATGAAATCCCTTGTGCGCGTAAGAAATCCGTCGTTGTCTGAGCCGCCGGGAACAAGCACGTGCCGTATCCAGATGGGCTTTTTTATTTCGTCAAGATAACGGAACATTTCTATTATATTCTCGTTCGGGTGTCCGGTGAGTTTCACATGCTCGCCTGAGTCAATGTGCTTGATGTCCATGAGCAGGGTGTCGGTTAGCTCCATGAGACGCTGGAACTTCTCGAACCATTGGCCGGATTTTGTGAAAGGCGCGCCCGATGTGTCTATGCATGTGTTGATTCCGTGTTTTTTTGCCTCGGTAAAAAGGTCAATCAGAAAATCAATCTGTACGAGGGGTTCTCCTCCGCTGACGGTGATTCCTCCCTTGTCTCCCCAGTAGTTCTGGCAGCTCAAGGCTTCCTGAATCAGTTCGTCGGGGCTTCTGAGTTCTCCGCCGTTCATTTTCCATGTGTCGGGATTGTGGCAGAAAAGGCATCTGAGTGGACATCCGCTCAAAAAGATGATGTATCTCACTCCGGGACCATCTACTGATCCGAAGCTTTCTATTGAATGTATGTAGCCTTTTGTCATGGCGGGACTCCTTGTGTGGCTTTCTTTAGCCGATGTATTCTACTATATCAGGGCTGAGATGTCAATCTTCTGCATGGGCCAGGGCTCCATATCCAGCATGGAAAAAAGCTTGCTCAGCTTTATGAACCGGACCCGTTTGAATTTCGGATCATCCATCCATGCGGCCCTGTCTTTGTTGTCCTCGTAGACGAAGGTGCAGTCGGGACAAAGCTTCTGGACAAGTTCCCCTCCGTTGTCGAACACGAGCCGGTGCAGGTCGTACATCTGTCCGAAGTCCCTTTCCGCGCTGAGAGCCAGCTTGAATTTGCCGTGCAGTTTTTTTGATTTTGCCGAGCGGTTCCTGCGGTGATAGAGCATTGAGATTTTTTCCACCATGGCTTTTCTGTATGCCTTTATCTTTCGCCTTGTGATTTCCTGCTCAACGGTGTGCAGTGCCGAAAGATTTTCATCCAGAAATTCCTTGACTTTCATCCCTTTTGCTTCGCAGAGTTTTTGCATTAGCATCATCGTCATGATTGCGTCGTCGCTGCTTTTGTGTGCCTGCAATGCGCTTGTGTCCACGCCGTAGAATTTGAGCCACGCGGAAAGTCCGTTGTGCGAGTCATTCATCCGGTCGGCGATGACGTGCAAATCATAGGCGGAGAAATCAATCTGCGGGAGACTGAAATTCTTGCATGCGCTCACCAAAAATGAAATGTCGTTCTCAACGGCGAATCCGATGTTTTTTCGTCCCGGCGCGGTGAGCAGATTTTTTATCCTTTCGTAATGGAATGAAAAATCCGGGTGGGAAAGAAAGTATTCCCGGGGATAGGCGAGTGTGCATTTTGCTCGTCCTGAAAAAAGAATCGGGTCGAATTCAGAGCGCGGGTTCATAACGATGTCCTCGCTTTCAATGATGCTCAGATTTTTGTCGCACAAGGCATATCCGAAGGAGCAGATGTGTCCCTCTCCGTCGTAGTTGTTCGCGCTCTCAATGTCAAAAAATAAATAGGTCTCGTCCATCAGACTCTCCTCTTACTTTCCATACGTCTTCTCAATCTCCATGATTTTGTCACGCAGGGCCGCGGCATCCTCATAATCAAGACGGTCGGCGGCTTCCATCATTTCCTGTCTCAAGGCCGCAAGTACTTTTCGTCGCTGGGCGGGCACCATCAGGTTCATGCGTTTTTGCAGTGCTCCAAGCTCCACCTCGGCATTTTCCTTTGCGTCTTCCACTTGGTGCTCAAGTATGTCCTCAACGGCTTTTTTGATTGTCTTCGGCGTGATTCCGTGTTCCTTGTTGTAGGCTTCCTGTATGCTTCTTCGTCGCTTGGTCTCTTCAATCGCCTCTTTCATTGCGTCGCTCATGCGGTCGGCGTACATCACGACTTTTCCCTCTGCGTTGCGTGCGGCGCGTCCTATTATCTGGATGAGGCTCGTCGTGCTCCTGAGGAATCCGATTTTGTCTGCGTCCAGAAGTGCGATGAAACTTACCTCGGGCAGGTCGATTCCTTCCCGCAAAAGGTTGATTCCAATCAGCACGTCGATTTCTCCCGCCCTCAGGTTCTTCAGGATTTCAACCCTTTCGAATGTGTCAATCTCCGAGTGGATGTACTGCACTTTCATGCTGAGCCCGGTGAGGTAGTCGGTGAGGTCCTCTGCCATTTTTTTCGTGAGGGTCAGAATCAGGCTGCGCTCTTTTTTGGCGATTCTCTCCTGCACTTCCTTGTAGATGTCCTGCATCTGTCCCTCGCTCGGTCTTACCTCGACAATGGGATCAAGGAGGCCGGTGGGTCGGATTATCTGCTCCACAATCTGCGTGCTCTGTTTTACTTCCTGAGGCCGTGGGGTGGCGGTGACGTAGATTACCTGGTTCATTTTTTTCGTGAACTCATCGGCTTTCAGGGGGCGGTTGTCAAGGGCTGACGGGAGGCGGAATCCGAAATCAACAAGGTTCTGCTTGCGGCTGCGGTCTCCCTCGTACATGGCTCCAATCTGCGGGACTGTCACGTGGGCCTCGTCAATCAGGCAGAGAAAATCATCCGGGAAATAATGCAGCAGTGTCGCGGGCGGATCACCGGGTTTTCTTCCAGCGATCGGCGCGGAGTAATTTTCAATCCCCGAGCAATAGCCCATCTCGTTCAGCATCTCCATGTCGTAGGTCACGCGTGTTTTCAGTCTTTCGGCCTCAAGGACTTTTCCCTGTCCCTGTAGCTTCTCCACACGGTCTTTCATTTCGCTCAGGATTTTTTTGCTTGCCTCGCCGAGCATCTCCCGTGGCACTACGAAGTGTTTTGCGGGATAAAGCCATAGCTCGTCCAAATCTTCTATTGTGTCTCCCGAAACGACGTTGAAGCGCCGGATTCTCACAACCTCGTCAAAATCAAGCTCCACACGGTATGCCTCGTCGGTTTCCATGTAGGGCGGGAAGATGTCGATTATGTCTCCGTGGATTCTGAATTTGCCGCGCTCCAAAATCATGTCGTTGCGCTGGTACTGCACGCTGATCAGGCTCAGGGCGAGTTTCTGAAGGTCGAGCATCTGTCCCTTTTCAACGTGGGTGCGCATTTCCTTGTAGAGGTCAGGCATTCCGAGTCCGTATATGCAGCTTACCGTCGCAACTATGATTACGTCTCGTCTTTCCATTAGCGCGTATGTGGCGGCGAGTCTGAGCTTGTCTATCTCCTCGTTTACAGAAGCGTCTTTTTCTATGTACAGGTCGCGGGCTGGAACATAAGCTTCGGGCTGATAGTAGTCGTAGTAGCTCACGAAATATTCCACGGCGTTGTCGGGGAAAAAGGTCTTGAACTCACGGTAGAGCTGTGCGGACAGGGTTTTGTTGTGGCTGATTATGAGCGTGGGTCTTTGCACCGCCTCAATGATTTTTGCCATGGTGAAGGTTTTTCCGCTTCCGGTTACTCCCTTCAGGGTCTGGTATTTGTCTCCGCGCAGGAATCCTTCGGCAAGTTTTTGAATTGCCTGTGGCTGGTCTCCCGACGGCTCATAGTCCGAAACAACATGAAATTTCCGCATTTGCCTTTCCTTGAATTGATTTCTTCTATTATATTATATTTTTTCTGGAAATGGAATATGGAAAGATGAAAGTGGAAAGCTTTGCGAGTGGAGAGTTGAAAGATGAAAGTGGAAAGCTGTACGAGTGGAAAGTGAATATTCCACATTCCCCTTGACATAAAATGCAAGTTTCCATAAAATAAACACATGCTGAAAATATTTTGCTGAGGAAAAAATGCAAAGAATACTTGACAAAACATCTGTGATGATTAAACTCTGTCAACTGTCAACTGTCAACTGTCAACTGTCAACTGTCAACTGTCAACTGTCAACTGTCAACTGTCAACTGTCAACTGTCAACTGTCAACTGTCAACTGTCAACTGTCAACTGTCAATGGCGTAAATTTTGCTCTACAATTTTTAAACGGTAACTATGCCCGGAATTTTTCGTTCGCGAAGGATTCCGGTTTTTTTTGTTTTTAAAAACTTTTGGAGGAAAAGCATGAGGAAAAATGTTTTTAAACTTGCACTCGCCCTTGGGGCCGCAATGCTTTTTGGATTCGCAGGATGCAAAGCTCAAATAGACGAACCTGAGCTGAGTACACCATCGGGCTATACCGTGGGCATTTCGGCAGGCATTAAAAATGGAAGAGTGAGTGCCGACAAGCAGACTGCGGAAAAGGGTCAAACCGTAACCTTGACGCTTGCCGCAAATGCAGGCTACCAGTTCAATTCTATTTCCGTAAGGGATGCCTCCAATAAAAGAGTTGAGATTGAAACCGTCACAGCCGGAACGAAATACACGTTTGTCATGCCGGAAAGCAATGTGACAGTGGGCGCAATTTTCTCATCAAGGCGCTATAACGTAGGCATTTCAGAATACGTTGAAAATGGAAGAGTGACCGCCGACAAGCTGACTGCGCAAATGGGGCAAATCGTAAGCTTTACGCTTATGGCAAACGAAGGCTACAAGCTCCGTTCGATTTCCGTAAGGGATGCCTCAAATAATGGTGTTGGGATTTCAACCGTCAAAGCTAGAACGAAATACATGTTTGTCATGCCGGCAAGCGATGTGACATTGGGCGCAAGTTTCGTACCTGAGTCAGTTGCACCAACGGGCTATACCGTGGACATTTCGTCAGGCATTGAAAATGGAATCGTGACTGCCGACAAACTGACGGCACAAAAGGATGAGACCGTAACTTTGACGCTTTCGGCAAGCGAGGGCTACGAGTTCGATTCGATTTCCGTAAAGGATGCCTCAAACAACATCGTCGAGACTACAGCAGTAACGGCCGGAACGAAATACACGTTCGTCATGCCGGAAAGCGATGTGACAGTGGGCGCAAGTTTCACACCAAAGCGCTATACCGTGTGCATTTCAGAGGACATTGAAAATGGAACTGTGACAACCGACAAGCTGACTGCAAAAAAAGGTCAAACCGTAATTCTGACGCTTACGGCAAGCGAGGGCTACGAGTTCGATTCTATTTCCGTAAAGGATGCCTCAAACAACAGCGTCGAGACTACAGCCGTCACAGCCGGAACAAAATACACATTTGTCATGCCGGAAAGCAATGTGACAGTGAGCGCAAATTTCACACTTGAAACATCGCCTCTTCCGGTGTCTGTGGAGATGGTGGATGTGATAACATCGAGCACGACAATAACAGGAGCAAACAACACGAACAATTATGAGGGCGTGTTCATTGCAAACCGTAATGTAACGCTCAGTCCGTTCAGCATGGGAAAATACGAGGTTACGCAGGATTTGTACAAGGCTGTCATGTACGGTGAGAAAGTTGGAGATTCCGCGTTAACCTCCGAGCCGTCAAAATGCAAGGAAACTGGAGACTATCCGCTTGTGGCAGGGGAGACTCAGAAATACCGTCCTGTGGAAGGAGTGACGTGGTATGACGCGGTGTATTTCTGCAACGTGCTTACGGAAAAAACTCTCGGTGCGGCAAACAAGGTTTACTCAATAACAGGCATAACGGTCAGCGACGGTCACATAACCAGCGCAACGGTAACAATGAACAAGACCAAGTCAGGCTACAGGCTTCCGACCGAGGCGGAATGGGAATTCGCAGCCCGTGGGGGAGACACAACCAAGCCGGACTGGAACTACACATTCAGCGGACACTCAACTGCAGACGGAGTTTCTTATAATGCTACAAAGAATGCAGGGCTGGACAACGTGGGCTGGTACTGGTTCAACACAGGGAACGGCGGAGTCACGGGAGGTTCTGGATCCTCAATAGGAAATCCTGGCTTTGGAACGCACGAGGTAGGAAAGAAAGCGGCGAACAGGCTCGGACTTTACGACATGAGCGGAAACGTGTGGGAATGGTGCTGGGACTGGAAAGACTCGGTTGGAACGGGAAACGTGACTGACCCCACCGGGCCCTCGTCGGGTTCCGACCGCGTCAGGCGCGGCGGTAGCTGGCACATCAATAGTGCGCGCAACAGCTCGGTCTGCCTCCGGTACAACGACGTCCCGGACTTCCTCTACGACGACATTGGCTTCCGTGTTGTGCGTTCCAGGTCTGAATAAAAGAAAAAAAATACGCTCCGTTTAAAGAGACCGCCAAGGCGGTCGATAGAACGGAGCGTGTGAAAAAAAAATTCGGTAAAATTTTCCAGTGTGATATGCGGTGAAAGTATCCGTACACAGAGTGAATTTTTTTCGGAGAAAAAGGGGAAGTGGCCGTAAAAAACAGGTGAGACCGGGCCCGCGTCGGGTTCCAACCGCGTCAAACGCGGCGGTGGCTGGAACAACAACATGGTTTCCCGGATTTGTTCAAAAAATATTCTAAGCTAATTGAAGAACAATCCACGCATCCCTCCGGGAACTTTTGTTTTCGGGGGGATGTTTTTTTTAAAAAATTTTGTCATTTTGATTACCATAATGAAAATCCGTTGATACTATTATATATAGAGGAAAATTAAATGACAAAAAAAGAATTCAAAAAGTCCCCCGCATGGGAAGAACTAAGAAGTACTACCATGCACACACAAGCATACGGTATAGAATATTAAACAATGAGCTGAGTTTTGCTGTTTTTTTCGAAGAAAAAATGGGAGCCTTCGCGACCAAACAAAAACTTGAAGAGCAAGCTTGCTTGCGACGAGCATTTCAAGGAGGTTTACGCGGCGATGAATTTACGTGAAATGGACATACGCAGGGAAGAGCGGCAGGCGGCACTTGCGGAAGGAATGCAGATTGGTCTCAGCAAAGGTTTGAAGCAGGGCCTGAATCAAGGAATAAAGCAAGGTGAGCACGAGGCAAAAATTAACGCTGCGAAAGCGATGCTCGTTGACGGACTTGATGCGACAAAAATCGCTGAATATTTGGATTTACCAGTAGAAATCATAAATGGGGCGTGTGAAGCAGATCGCTGAATCGCTTTCCGTAAAAGTATAGAATCGCTTTAAAAACTGATTTTTTTGAGGTTCCCATAATCAGTTAAAATTTACAATCGGATTTGTTTACGGCTAACACCGTTCACTAAGCGAGCGGAAAACGTTAGTTTTGAGCAAATCCGTTTGTTTTATCTTTTGCTTTTTGGCAAAAAAACAGAAAATTTTGAAAAAAATTTGTCATTTTGTTTACCGTGGCGAAAATCTGTGTCCTATTAATATATGGAGGAAAAACTAAATGACAAGAAAAGAATTCAAAAAGTCTCCCGCATGGGAGGAACTTACATTCGCGAACAATTTCATGTTCTGCAAAATCATGGAGAGCGAGCCTGAGATTTGCCGTCGCCTGTTGGAGATCTTGTTACACATCAAGATTGAGAAACTTGAAATGCCACATTCTGAACATACGCTGCAGGAAGCCCCCGATGCCAAAAGCGTACGATTCGATGTCTACACCAAGGATGAAAACCGTATCTTCGATTTGGAAATCCAAACCACGTTAAAGGCAAACCTTCCGAAACGAGCGCGGTATTACCAAAGTATAATTGACATGGACAACCTTTCGCGCGGTGAGAACTACAGTAAACTAAAGGATTCCTATGTGATCTTCCTTTGCCTGGATGATCCTTTTGGAAAAAGTCTGCCCGTCTATTTCTTTGAGAACATGTGCCCGGATAATGTCGGCGGTGAAATAAAATTGAACGACGGAGCCTACAAACTCTTTTTCAATTCGTCCAAATATGATAAAATGGAGAATGACGAGGAGAAGGCCTTCTTCAAATTTCTCGTGAACGAGAATGCCGACAGCGATTTCACGAAGTCCATAGAGGAAAAAGTATTCTTCGCCCGGAAAAACATGGAATGGAGGAAACAGTACATGACATGGCAGCAGACTATAGATGAAGAGAAAGACATCGCATTTGAGGAAGGGAAGGTCGAAGGATTCGAAGAGGGAATGAAACGTGGGATTGAACAAGGTATTGAGCGTGCGAAAATCGAATATGCGAAAGCGATGCTTGCTGACGGTGTGGATATAAATCTGATTGTAAAATATACCGGGCTTCCGCTTGAGAAAATAACAGAAGAACTTAGTTGATTGATGATTAAAAACGGGTTTGGTTGCAAGTTTTTGTGTTTTTCCACAAAGTGGAAAATGGGAGCTGTGCGACCAAACAAAAACTTGAAGAGCAAGCTGAGCTTGCGACATTACGCCCGATTGCAGGCAAGCCGCAGCCATGCCGCAAGGCAGACCGACTTCAGGCGGGCCGGAGCGAGAGCGTAGTGGCGGAAAGTGGGTTCCAAAAGCGACGAACTTTTCCTGCCAAGTGATATTCTTGTAAAAAGCGATTTCGTCCGACCTCCGAAATTCTTTGCTACGTTCAGAATGATTCTCAGCTTTCCACTTTCCACTTTCCACTTTCAACTTTCAACTCTCCTCAACCAGCTTATTGAAAAAAAAATTGAGATGTGATAGAATAATTTTATGTATATTTTTTTATTGGCTTGTATACCGCTTGTGGCGATTATTGCGTGTGTGGCTAACGGAAAGTTTCACGGAAAATCATTTATCCCGGCCCTTGCCTTCGGATTCGTAATCGGGGGAATTTTGTGCTGCTGCCGGAAATTCGTCTTTTTCAACGATTATGTCTGGACGGAGGATTTTATGCCCGCCGGTATGCACATTTGGCTGCATGACGTTATTATTCCGCTGATTATATCCTGCGTGGTGTACTTCCTTTTCGACAGGGACACAATCACGTACAAGGCTGCCGCGGTCGGTCCCCTGATGCTTGGCGTTTACATGGCGCTGATTCCATTCACATCCATAAAAGGCGATGACAGGATTACGGTCTTCATGATTTTTGGCCGTCCCATGCTTTATGCCGGTATGTGCCTGATTATGTCTCGGTTCGCGTATTTCTCAGCCGCATTTTTGAGGGCGAAAAACGTTGTGCTCGCGGTGATTTTTGCCATTCCTGCTTTTGCGGTGCTTTTTGTCCCGGCGTTCGTCGAGGCCTTGTGGTATTATACGAATGACATTTCTTACACGCTGATTTCGGCACTTTTTGCTGGAGGCGCAATTCTTTTCTATATATTTACGGGACTTAAAAAAGGACCTGAGTATGACTCTGAGCCGGCGGAAAATAACAAAATTTCAGAATAAATTTCATTTTGACGGCTTGGACACTAGACAAAAATATTCCAATTTGATATTCTAGGTTGAAAGTGTTGGCGGAATCCAAAAGGTCCGCAGCATATATAGAGTGTTTTACGACACCAAGGAGGATCGTTGGCAGACAATAAGGGAATGCGCGTAAATGAACAGATTCGCGTGCGAGAGGTCAGACTCATTGATGATGAAGGTAACCAGAAGGGCATAGTCCCTACAAAAGAAGCCCTCGAAATGGCAAAGGAGCGGGATCTCGATCTTGTTGAAGTATCGCCGAATGCAAATCCACCGGTTTGTAAAATACTTGACTTCGGAAAATACCGGTTTGAATAGGAGAAAAAGCTCCGTGACTCCAAGAACAAACAAAAGGTATTGAAGCTCAAGGAAATTCGTATGCAGCCAAAAATCGGCGCAGGCGACCTTGACACGAAGGCAAAGCACGTTCAGGAATTCTTAAACGAAGGCGATAAGGTTAAAGTGACCATCCGTTTCCGCGGAA
>JAEEYO010000006.1 GCA_016288205.1 Treponema sp.
GTCGGGAGAGATTGAGTAGAGCTGCTTGTAACGGAGCGAGCTGACGGTTTTGTTGAAGACCGAGTGCAGGGGTTTGTTCGCAATCAGTATGGCGGATTTTTTGTCGCTCTGGATGTAAGACTGGTTTCCTGAGCTGGAGTCCTTTCCGATTTTGAGCACTCTCTGGTTTTTCCCTTTGGCGCTTGCGGTGACGATGATTCTCTCGTTTTCAGAGAGCCCGTATCTTTCGCTTCTGTCGCTGATTCCCCGGCTTGCGGTTCCGACGACCCTTACGCTCTTGATCGCATCCTCAATGGCTGAGACCGCGTTTGCCTCCGTCTGGAATGTCTCGTCAGGATTGTCCTTTGATGCGACGCTCCAGTTTTCGCCGTCCTTTTTGAGCAGCACAGTCTTTCCGTTATGCTCTATGCTGATCTCATCTATCGCCTTTTTGACTTGCAGCGTGTACATTTTGTTGCGTCCGTTGAAAATCTGCTGGAAGATAAAAATCACGAACAGCAATGCCACGGTGGAAAGAAGAATTAATTTTTTTAATGCGCTCTTTGACATTTTCATTTGCGTGCCCCCTTGAGTGATTTCTTTTCCATAATGATTTCGCGGTCATCCTCCGGATTGTACTGGAGCCGGATTTGATTTTTCCGTCGGTTTCTGAGCACAAGAACCAGAAGTCCGACCAGCGCGCAGATTACGGCAAGTCCGATCTCATTGAAATATTTTACCGCGTTGGCAAGGAAGCCCTTGTTCGTCTTGAGTGTGTTCAGGCTGAGTCCCTTTGTGCGCATGGTGCAGAGATCCGCCTTGTCGTTCATGTAGTCAATCGCGTTCTCAAGAAGAAGTCCCGTGGTCTGGGAAATCTGCTGTGCGAGAAGGGGACCGGTCACATAGGATGTGGAGAACACCATGATTTTTCCGTTCTGGATGCTCTTTGAAAGGTGGCTGTCCGACTCATAGGTTTCGTTCGTCTTGTCCTCTTCCTCTGCACCGGGCTCCTCACCCTCATTTGTTTCTTCTGATGCTTTTTGCTTTTCGGCTTTCACGGCTTTGTCGAATGCACTTGTGAATTTTCCCTCCACGAGAACCGCAATGTCCTCGCTCTTCATCTGCGACGCATCCGGCTCCGTAATGAATCCCGGCTGCAGTATGAAATCCTCCGAGACCGTCCATGATTTCGGTGATGTCCTTGCAAGAACCGTGACATTCTCTCCGCTGATTTTTTTTGCCTCGCTTACGTCGATTGAGCCTGGCTGCAGGATCAGCGTCTCTCCGAGATTCTTTGAGATTACGTGCTTTTGGTTCAGCAGATGGTTGTCCAGAAGCGGCGCGTAGAAAATCTCCTGAAATCCCTGCTGTGTCTGTGCCTTTGCGCACTGTTTGTCCATCGTATATGCGTTCTGCATTTTGATTCCGTTTTTCTCAAGAATCTTTTCAAGTCCTGTCTGCAACGGTGTGTATGTGGGCATGGAATAGGGACTGTCCTGCTGCGGGTCGCCGAACGGATCCTGGAACACAATCAGGTTTCCGCCTTTCATCAGGAACTGGTCAATCTTGTAAAGCTCAAGCTCGGTGAATGCGGATTTGGGACCGTTTATCATCACGGACTCAACGTTGAGCGGAATGTCGCTTTCCGAAAGATTCACTTCCTTGAACGTGTAGCGGTCCTGAACCATGTAAGTCATTATGGCGGCTCCGTTTTCCTCGTCGCTCAGTGAAAGCTCTCCGTGTCCCGTGATATACGCGATGGTGGAGACGTTCGATGCAAGTGCCTTGAGAGTTTCGTCCATGTTTTCCTCAAGAATCTCCATGCCCTGAACCGTGTAGCCTATGGTTCCGCTCATCAGGTCAAGGGTCTGTCCGAGCTGGAATGGAATCATCTTTGATTTCTCACCGCTTTCCATGACGATTGCGAGGGTTCCGTAAGACACGTTTCCGTTTCCGTCCTTGAGCGGGAATGTCGGAGTGCCGTATTTTTCCTGCAGCATGGGAACCTCGGATGACGCGGGATCCTTTATGCTCAGGCTGAGAACGCCCTCATATTTTTTGTTCAGATTGTTCACGCTCTGTTTTGCAATTGACTCAAGCTCATCGTAGCCGGAGAGATTCAGGTTCTTGAGGTTCGAGCTGCGGTAAAGGGTAATGGCAACACCGTCAGAGAGACCTGAGAGAGCGTTGGTTCCCGCAATCACTTTGTTGATGGCAGTCGTTATCTTGTACTCAAGTCCGTCGGTGGAGCTGAGTCCGTTCAGAATCTCAACCTGATCGGCGTAGGAGATGACGAGACCCATGAAAGCGTTCTTGAATCCCACCTCGTTGTTCTTTATCTCGCGGATCTGGAACTGCTGCACTCCGTAATTTGCCGCAAGCTCCTGATTCTCTTCCTTATCCATGTCGAAATACTCGTAGGAGAAATTGCTGCTGCCGGCGTTTTTGTATTCGGCGAGCAGGTCCCTCACATACTGGTTCACGGTGGAGTAGGGTGCCTGAAGATTGTCGGTGAAAAAGACCTTTATGCTTAGGGGCTCATCCAGAGTTCTTACGACCTGACGGCTTGCCTGCGAGAGCGAGTAGGATTTCGGGCTTGTGATGTCCCACCTGATGAACGAGCGGGATGCCACGAGGTTTATCAAAATCAGCAGCAGGATGAACAGCACGAATGTTCCCCTGGGATTTTCCAGCCAGGAAAAGAATTTTTCCTTCATATTTTTCAGCGTGTTTTTTATTGCGTACTTTACATTCATTTTATCAGCCCTTCATGGATTTTTTTACGGCACGGACGGTCAGCACGATAAAGAGTACAGTGACCGAGATGAAATAAATCAAGTCCCTTGAGTCAAGGATTCCCCTTGAGATTGAGTCGAAGTGTTTCGTCGCGCTCAGGAATGTGAGCAGAGGTACGAAGGGACCGGGCAGCAGCATGAGGAAAATATGCATCATCGAAAGAGTCAGGCAGAGGGCCAGTGAGACTACCAGCGCAAGAATCTGATTTTTTGTCTTTGCCGAGCAGTACACTCCGATTGCCGTAAATGCCGCCGCAAGGAAAATGGATCCGGCGTATCCTCCGATGATCGGCCCCGGGTCGGGATTTCCGAAAATGCAGCAGGCAATCACATAGAAGATTGACGGAACGAGCATGACCAGCGCTGAGACCAGAGACGCAACGTATTTTCCGGCAACGACATCACCCACTGTGACGGGGAGTGTCAGAAGAGTCTCAAAGGAACCGCTCTTGTTTTCCTCGGCGAAAATCCTCATCGTGAGCGCGGGTATGAAAAGACTCATCAAAAGTGGAAGCGTCTGGAAAAAATCCCTGAGTTCGGCACGGTTCGCAAGGAAGAAGGTCGAGAAGAACATGAATCCTGAGAGTGCCAAAAAGAGCGCGGTTACGATGTATGCGATGGGGCCGGAAAAATATGATTTGAGTTCCCTTTTTGCGATTACAGGCCAGAGACTCTTTCTTTTCGGTGCCGTGATTTTCGGCATGGATTTTTCTGGGACTTCCACGGCGGGAGATTTTTCCTCGCTAGTTTCCACGTCCTCTTTCTGTTCCGGTGCTGTTTTTGCCTCGTCAGATTTTTCCGCCTTGGCCTTTTTGTTTTTCTTCTTGCCCTGTGTCACGGTAAGCTCCGGCTCTGCTTTGGGCTCATCCTGCACGGTCTCTTGGGAAATCTCTTCCTTGATTTCGATCTTTTCCTCAGGCAGCTTTTTCTCCGAGGACTTCGCTTTTTTCGAGCGTCCCTTGCGTCCGGGCTTTTTTTCTTTTGCGGCTACAGACTCCGGAGATTTTTCCTCTGCCGATGTTTCTTCGGCCGTTTTTTCCGCAATAGTTTCCGGAGCCGCCGTATCTGCGTCGCTTTTGTCTTCTTTTTTTGCGGTGTCTGAGAGCGGGTCGGATGCGGACAATGCCAGGAACGCTGCCCTCAATGCCTGACTCTCGCTCAGCAGTTTTTCGTAGTCGGCTGCGGTTCTTTTTTTCACCTCACCGCTTTCTTCATTTATGTCCTTGTTCTCTTCCATTATTCTTCACCTCCGGTCGTGAGTGCCCTGAACACGTCCTCAAGACTGTTTTTCTGCATTTCAAGTCCGTAGAGATCCCATCCGCGGCTCACAATCAGCTTGGCGATTTCGGGTCTCAGATCAAGCTCATCAGGATTTTTAAGTCCCACGCTCGCTGTGAGAAGGTTGGTTTTGGCCTCTCCCTCTTCCTCGCTAATCTTGCAGGAGTCGATTCCGTCTATGGCATTCAGGGCAAACTGGAGCTGCGTCTTGTTGGCTTTTCCGACGGTCAGTTTGATTGTGCCAGAGTTTCCGTATCTTTCCCTAAGCTCGTCGGTGGGTGAGTCTGCGACCTTCCTTCCTCCTGAGATGATTATGACCCGGCTGCAAAGTGTCTCCACCTCGCTCAAAATATGCGTCGAGATGATGACCGTCCTTGTCTCTCCTATTTTCTTTATGAGCGCGCGCACCTCGCTGACCTGGTTCGGGTCCAATCCGCTTGTCGGCTCGTCCAGAATCAGGATCTCCGGGTCTCCCATCAACGCATGGGCAAGTCCTACACGCTGCTTGTTTCCACGTGAGAGCTCGGATATGTTCTTGTGCATGATTTCCTTAAGTCCGCAGATCTCGGCAAGATGGGGAAGCCTTTCCTCCGCTTTCACGCCGTTCATCTCAGCCACGTACTCAAGGTAATCCGCCACAATCATTTCTCCGTAAAGGGGCGCGGATTCCGGCATGTATCCGATTTTTTTCTTCGTCTCCACGGGAAATTCCTTCACGTCCATTCCGTCAATCAGGACAAAACCCTCGCTGGGCTCAAGAAATCCCGTTATCATTCGCATTGTGGTGGTCTTTCCAGCTCCGTTCGGTCCGAGAAGTCCCACGATTTCACCTGTCTCAATGGAAAAGCTGATGTTGTCCACCGCCCGGAAAGTGCCGAACTGCATGGACACATGCTGAACTTCAATCATTTTTCTATTCTCCACACCGCAGGATTTTCACCCCGCATGATTTTTCTTATAATGGTATAATATAGTATAATAAATTCCACTTGTTTCGGCTATAAGAAATGCAATAAATAACAGGATTTTAGGATTGGGCCCGATTTTTCAAAATCCCTACTATACTTCCATTGAAAAACGTGATATACTGTTTGCATTATGGGAAAGGTTTTTGTTTTTGTTAATCAGAAGGGCGGCGTGGGAAAAACCACATCTGCAATCAATATAGGCGCCTATATCGCCAAGGCGGGCAAAAAGGTTCTCCTCGTTGATTTTGACAGCCAGGGAAACATGTCCCAGGGCGTTGGTGTCAGCAAGAAAAAACCCACGATTTACGAGCTGATGGCAGAGTCCGCAAGTCCTGAGGAAGCGATAAAACACAGCGCGATGGAAAATCTGGATGCCATAAGTGCCTCCATCGACCTTTCCGGAGCTGCGATAGAGCTTGTTGACGCAGAGAACCGCGAGTATTATCTTAAAAAGGCTCTGGATCCCATCAGAGACCGCTATGACTACATTCTGATTGACTGTCCGCCGTCGCTCGGAATACTTACGCTGAACGGTCTTGCCGCCGCCGATGCAGTCCTTGTTCCCATGCAGTGCGAGTATTTCGCTTTGGAAGGAATCACATTGCTTTTGCAGACCGTGAAAAGAGTGCAGCAGGGCATAAATCCGAGCCTGAAAATCGGTGGAATATTTTTTACGATGTATGACAGCCGCACAAGGCTTGCTCAGGATGTCGTGATGCAGGTCAAGAGCTACTTCGAGGATCTGGTGTTCAACACAATCATCCCGAGAAACATAAGGCTTTCGGAGGCTCCGTCATACGGAAAACCGATCTGCTTGTACGACCCGAACTGTGTGGGTGCGAAGAGCTATGAGAAACTGTCGGAAGAGGTGCTGAACCGTGGCTAAATCTAAGAGACTTGGAAAGGGACTTGCCGCCCTGATGTCAGAGACTGAAGAAATCGCCTCTTCTGAAATTCAAAGCCAGCCGGTCGCCGTAAAATCCAAGCTGCCGGATGGAATCTCTGCCGATGAAAACGGAACTCTCTGGGTGGATCCGAAGAAACTCAAGCCGAATCCCTTCCAGCCCAGACATTTCTTTGATCAGGAAAAACTTGAGGAGCTTGCCGAGAACGTAAAGCAGGAGGGAATCCTCTCTCCAATCATCATAGAGGACGCGGGAGACGGCTCCTTCTACATAATCGCCGGTGAAAGACGAACCAGGGCTTCCATCGCGGCAGGACTGGAGAAGGTTCCGGTACAGCTCAGGAAGTATTCGGACAGCCGCAAGCTTGAGGTTGCGTTGATTGAGAACATCCAGCGCACTGACCTGAACCCGGTGGAAGAGGCCCAGGCATACTATCAGCTGATGGAGCTGGAGAACATCACCCAGGAGGAAGTGGCGAAAAAGGTCGGAAAAAAACGTGCGACCGTGGCGAACTCAATCCGTCTTCTGAAACTCCCGCAGGACATGCAGGACGCTCTGGCATCCGGTGAGATTTCTTCCGGACACGCAAAGGCTCTTCTCATGGTGATCAATCCCGCTGACCAGAGGGTGCTTTTCACGAGGCTTACGACACAGGGACTTTCCGTGCGTGAGTGCGAGAGACAGGCTCAGGATCTGAACGGAGGAGGAAGGGCTGCGAAAGACGCGAAGACGGACTCCAAATCCAAGAGGGACACACGCGATCCGAATTATGTGTCAATCGAACAGCAGCTGATAGACGCACTTGGAACAAAAGTGCAGATGAAGGGAAGCTTCGACAAGGGAACCGTCACGATTACTTATTTTACCAAGGATGATTTGGACAGAATCTACAACGTGATTACAAAGCACAAGTGAGGCGAGCATGGAAGATTTTGACGTGAACTATGATCCCTGGAATGTGACGGGCAGAAATAAAACAATGATTACTGATGAGTCTTTCATCAAAAAGGAGCAGGAGGAATCCGTCCGTGAGGAGAGCGTGGAAAAGAGCGCGTATCCTGATGAAGAAATTTCTTATTCCGTCGCACCGATACAAAGCGTTGATGACGAGTAGCCGCTAATGTTTCCATAAGAGGAGGAGTTCATGGAAAAATCTGATTTTGACATACAGCAATACCACAAGATGCTCTGCGAAGATCCGCCGGATTTTCTTAAGATTTACACCAGGCTTTCTCTCCTGCAGAGACTTGACGGCGTCGGACTCCTTTGCGGTACGGACTGGACGCCGCTTTTTCAAAACAAGTTTTATTACTCAAGGCTCGACCATTCCATCGGTACGGCCCTGATTGTATGGAATTTTACGCATGACAAAAAGCAGACCCTTGCAGGACTCATGCACGACATCTCCACTCCCGCATTCAGCCACGTTATTGATTTTATGAACGGGGACGCGGCAACCCAGGAGAGCATTGAGGAACCGACCAAGCGCATGATCAACGAGGACATGGATTTGAGCACGCTGCTTTTCAGCCATGGAATCTACAAGTATGAGATTGACAACTATCATCTCTATCCTGTGGCGGACAACGACCTTCCGGGACTCAACGCGGACAGGCTTGAGTACATGTATCCCTCTGGAGCGGCTCTGGGCGGAATCTGGACCATGGACGACATCAAGCGGAACTATGCCGAGGTGACTGTGCTGAAAAACGAGCATTCCTATGATGAGCTCGGATTCAATAGTCTGGAGGCGGCCCGCGAGTACACCGAGAAATTCCTTGAGACATCCATGATCCTGCAGAAAAATGAGGATAAAATCGCGATGCAGCTCATGGCGGATGTGATCCAGCGTGCCATTGAATGCGGATATATAATGGAAGAGGATTTGTATATCCTTGAGGAGGAGTACATAATCCGTAAGTTTGACTCCATAGCGTCACGGAAGCTGGACGAAAAATTCACCAGGCTCTACACGACTTTCCGCAAGATGAAGAAAATTATCCGCAGCCCGGAACCAATGGACAACGCGTACTGTGTCTCCATGAACGTGAAGAAGCGTTACGTTGATCCTCTCGTGAAAAATGAGATTGGCGGCGCGTACAGGCTTTCGTCAATCTGTCCTGAGGCAAAGGCGTTCATTGATGATTTCCTCGCGTTCAAGGACAGTGCATACGGTTGTGTTCCCTGGGAGTCATGATGTTCTCCCGGAAAAAGATTCTGATAATCGGAACTGATTCCAGACTCGCGCCTTTTTTTTCTGACGAATGTGACATCGAGGTAATCTCATCCCCCGCTTTCATTCCGGCCATGCTTTACGGCTTCGTCCCGGATCTGATTGTGGTGGACTCGGTATATGACATTGACATAAGAATCATCCGCGTGAACGAAAAGCTGGTTTTCACGCCCGTACTCATTCTCGCTGACGACATGCACCTGCTCGCCAATCTTGAGAGGATTTCAGATTTCCCGCGGATTATGCTGTGTGCCACGACTTTTCTAAAAGAGGACAAGGTTAGAAAGCGTGTGTGGCAGATTCTTGAGGACAAGAAAAAATTCCTTCCGCCCAGAACAGGTGCCATAGTCAAGAAAATCATCGTTTACATCAGCATGAATTTTTCCAAAAACCTGACCAGGGAATCTCTTTCGCAGGTGGCGGGAACATCGGAGGACTATCTCTCAAAAATCTTCCGTGCCGAGATGGGGCTCCTGCTCTGGGACTACCTGACTTTGACACGTCTCCACGAGGCTGAGCATCTTCTTTCACAGACGGGGCTTTCGGTTTCTGAGGTCGCCGCAAGGACAGGATTCGAGGACCCGGCATATTTCAACCGTATCTTCAAAAAGCACTTCGGCCAGCCACCGGGTCAGTTCCGCAAAGGTGACTGAGTTGACGCTTAATATTCAACGGTCCAATCTTCGATTTTCAGGTCTTTCACTCGGGAAAATTCGCTGACATTATGTGTTACGATGGTTGTGTCATGGGCAAGGGCTGTGGCGGCAATAAGCATGTCGTTTGAACCAATGGGCGTGCCGTCAAGAGTCAATTGCTGTCGTATTCGTCCGTAAAACTCTGCCTCTTTTTCTGTGAATGGAATCACTTTGAAATCTTTTAAGAACTCCTTGACGACTTTCATATTACGGTCATAATCGGTTGAATGTCGTGCGCCAAATTCAAGTTCAGCAATTACTATTGCCGGAATAATTATGTCAGAAGCCGTCGTTTTTTTAAAATGAGACAAGACTATGTGAGCAATTTTTTTATTGTTGGTTGCATCAATGACGACGTTTGTATCAAGACAATAGATCATTCGAAACTTACCTCTCCGTCAAGTTCGATGGGAATATCAGCCGGTTCTTTGAATGATGGGTCATCTAAGGAACCGAATAAATCAAAAAAGCCTTTGTGATAGGAACTTCCGAATTCAATTTTGTCCTCTGCTGACACTTCATTTTCTTTTATGAGATTTGCAAGATATACGAGAAGCTTAAGCTGATCAAGTCGTGAAAGCGCAGCGGTTTCTTGAACGATTGCTTCGTAACTCATTTTGTGCCTCCTTACAGCATTTCCCCGGGTTCTAGAACCTCATGCTGACATTGAGTCCGTTTGGCAGCGCTGCGAATTCCACGTCAACCTTGCCGGTTTTTCCTGCGAGGGATTTGTTGAGTCCTCCGAAGAATGTGTGAGTGAAGGGAACCAGAAATCCACATGCGGCTCCTATTCCGGCTCCGGCTAGAACATCGGTGAAGAAGTGGTTTCCGCTTGCCATCCTGAGGGCTCCTGTTCCGAGTGCGATCGCGTATGATGTCGCTATTACTGGGATCCTCCACTTGGACTCCGGATAGTATGTGCAGAACGTGTAGGTCATAAAGGTCGCGCTCATGAATGCGTTCATCGTGTGTCCGCTGGGCATTGAAAACTCAAAGTCGTGATATTTTATTGCGGAAGCGTCGTAGTCGGAGAAATACATGTAGGGACGCGCACGCAGGACGGAAATCTTCATGAAGTCCTTGATTGTCTGTGAGAGCAGCACCGACTCAAGGTACATCACAGTCACCGCAATGCCGTCTTTTTTCGGAAGATTTTTCATAAGGAATTCTCCACCGTAGACAACGAGCGGAATAAGCCCCAAATCCAGCGCACATGTGACGGTTCCCAAATCATCCAGCACCTTGTTGTATGGACGCATGGCCCACCTGTCAATCGCGGCGACGGAATTGGGATCGTACAGGGTTCCGTTGAAATCCGGGAGGTCCATAGTCACCTTGAGCACGAGAGCGGTGATGTACCCCGCGAGGGATGTTCCCGCAATCACGCAGTCCGCAATCAGGTTCAGCTCGAAGGGAGATTCCTTGTACAGACTCACGCACATCTCCTCGTCGCTTATGGGTCTGCTCCAGATTC
Organism: Treponema sp.; assembly: GCA_016288205.1. Lineage (GTDB taxonomy): Bacteria > Spirochaetota > Spirochaetia > Treponematales > Treponemataceae > Treponema_D. The sequence goes on from JAEEYO010000006.1 coordinate 10,328, forward strand.
CGTCTTCCTCAAAAACAATTTTTGTCTCCGCGTCCGCCACGGATGGGTTCAAAACTGTAAGCCCTAAAATCAGCAGGGCAAAAAATCGCAAGATAAAATATTTTCTCATAATACTTCCTCCAAAAAAATGTGATGGCCGAATCACTTGCCGTTTGCGGAAAGCTCGTACATGATGATTGAAGCGGCCTGCGCAACGTTAAGGCTGTCCACCTGCGGCTCTCCGTTTTCAGAGATGAACGGGATCAGTACCAGATGGTCCACGTTTTTCCTCACCTCGTCGGATATGCCGTGCTCCTCGTTTCCAAGCACCACGATTGCGGGACGGTCTTTGCAGATTGCGGGGATGTTGCGCGTGCTCTCCTTCGCATCAAGGGCTGTTCCTATTCTGACCATTCGGCCTTTCATCGCACCGAGCAGCTTGGGGATTGACTTTATGGAATAGACATTGACGAATTCCATTCCGCCTTCCGCCACACGATACGAGCTTGTGGTGATGGAGGACTGGGCCTCGTCCAATGGTATAACTATGTTTTTGATTCCGAAAAATGCTGCGCTTCGGACTATGGCGCCAAGGTTGTTCGCGTTTCCAACCCTGTCAAGAAGAATCGCGCTCTCACCGTTTTCAATCCAGCTGTCGGTAATGCTTGTGGTCAGCGGCAGGATTTCCGGGGCCTCAATCATTGCCACGACTCCCTGATGATGCACCGAGCCGGAAAGTCTCTCAAGCTCCACCGGGTCCTTCACCTGATTGTACGGTTTCTTGGCGGCTGCCATTTTTTTGCAGAGACCACCGAAGAGAGGCGCAAGCTCATGCGTAAAGTACAGCCTGGTGATTCTTTCCCAACCGGCCTTTTCCAGAGTCTTTACCGCCGCAAATCCGCAGACGGCCAGCTCATCGTATTTCGAATTCTTCATTCCTCAAGTATAGAATAAATCAAAATAAAAGTCTACAATCCGCTTGCTATGAACGCTTATCTTCTATATAATAGGCGTATGGCAAAGACTGTTGACGACAAGAAAATCATTTACACCATGGAGCGGGTCTCCCGTTCGTATGGGACGAAAGTTGTGCTGAAGGACATCAGCATCTCATATTATTACGGCGCGAAAATCGGTGTGATCGGTGAGAACGGCGCGGGTAAATCATCGCTCTTTAAAATCCTTGCTGGCGTGGACACTGATTTTGCGGGAGAGACCCATGTTTCCCCCGGATATTCACTCGGATATCTTGAGCAGGAACCACAGCTTGAGGCCGGAAAGACCGTGAAGGAAATCGTCATGGAGGGTGTGAAGCCCATTACCGACTTGCTCGCTGAGTTTGACCAGGTGAACGAGGCATTCGGAGATCCCGACGCTGATTACGACAAGCTTTGTGCGAGACAGGCTGAGCTTCAGGAAAAACTTGACGCGGCGGATGCATGGAATCTTGAGGCGAACCTTGAGCTTGCCATGGACGCACTGAGATGTCCTCCCCCGGATCAGGTTGTTGACGTGCTTTCCGGAGGTGAGCGCAGACGTGTCGCATTGTGCCGTCTTCTTTTGCAGCAGCCCGACATCCTTCTTTTGGACGAGCCCACGAACCATCTTGACGCGGAGACAGTCGCCTGGCTTGAGAGACACTTGCAGAACTACCGTGGAACCGTAATTGCGATTACCCACGACCGATACTTTTTGGACAATGTTGCCGGCTGGATTCTTGAGATGGACCGCGGCGAGGGATATCCTTTCAAGGGAAATTATTCCGCTTGGCTTGAGGCAAAGGAAAAGAGACTTGCCCAGGAAGAGAAGCAGGCGTCCGTGCGTCAGAAGCAGATGCAGGAGGAGCTTGAGTGGATTCATGCGGGCGCGAAGGGCAGGCAGGCAAAGCACAAGGAGCACATCACGAAATACGAGCAGCTTCTTGCGGAGGAGAGCAAGCGCGTGACCCTGAAGGACTCTCAGATTTCAATCCCCGCAGGACCGAGGCTTGGAAATGTCGTAATTGACGCTGAGAAACTTACCAAGAGTTTTGATGACCGCGTGCTTTTTGAGAACCTTGATTTCCACATCCCAGCCGGAGCCGTCGTTGGAATTGTCGGACCGAACGGTGCCGGTAAGACGACCCTCTTCAAGATGATTGCGACCGCCGCAGGTCAGAAGGTGCAGATGCCGGACGGAAGCGAGGGAGAGGAAAAGCCGGATGCAGGAAACCTCAAGATTGGAGAGACCGTAAAGCTCGTGTACGTTGACCAGATGAGGAGCAAGCTTGACCCGAACAAGACCGTCTGGGAAATGCTTTCAGGTGGAGCCGATTTGGTCCGCCTTGGTGCCGTGGACGAGAAGGGACGACCTGTGAACGGAACCGTGCGTGAGGTAAACAGCCGTGCCTATTGTTCATGGTTCAATTTTAACGGAGCCGAGCAGAGCAAAAAAATCAGCGTGCTTTCTGGCGGTGAAAAGAACAGGCTCAACATGGGAATGATGTTCAAGGAAGCCGGAAACGTTCTTCTTTTGGACGAGCCGACCAACGACCTTGACATCACCACCACGCGTTCCCTTGAGGAGGCAATCAACGAGTTCGCAGGTGTGGTTCTTGTAATCAGCCACGACCGTTACTTCCTGGACCGTATCTGCACGCACATCCTTGCGTTTGAGAACAACAGCGAGGTGAAATGGTTCGAGGGCAACTGGAGCGACTATGCCGAGTGGAGGAAAAAGATGCTCGGTGATGACGCGGACAGACCTCACAAAACCATGTACAGGAAATTGGTGCGCTAGAGATGATTCTTTCCGTCACTTTTTCGCGCCCGGTAAAAAATTGCGAGGAGATTCTGGGACGCAAGTACGAGAGGGTCCGTATGTGGAAATCCGCGGACTCCGGGTTGAAAGCAAAGAACGGCTACGAGGCTGATTTTTTCACTTCGACCCAGTCTTTCCGCCGCAATCTAACCGAGACCGAGTTCCTTGATTTTGTGGAGAAGCATTCCGGCACCACATTCAGGACTGCGGTACAGCGGACGGAGGATGAGGAAATCACCGTGCTTTCGAACAGGCATGGTGAAATCAAGACGCTGCGTAAAAAGCTCAGGGACGCTCCTGTGCCGGGGAGTTTCAGGAAAGAAAAAAACTACATATTAAAGGAAGGGACTCCGCATCCGTTTTTGGTCGAGCTGGGAGTGATGAGCCGTGAGGGAAAGGTGGTTGCCGCAAAGTATGACAAGTTCAGGCAGATAAACCGCTTCCTTGAGTACATCCGCGACGTGCTCTCCGATTTGACGAGGGGCGAAACTTTTACCGAGGAACGTCCGCTTAGAGTCGTCGATTTCGGGTGCGGAAAATCCTACCTGACCTTTGCCATCCATTATTATCTTCACGTCCTTGAGAAAATCCCGGTTGAGATTACGGGGCTGGATTTGAAGGACGACGTGATTCAAAAATGCTCGTCCCTTTCGGAAAAGCTCGGATGCGACGGACTCCGCTTTTACACTGGAAACGCCTCTGATTTTTCAAGCGACAAATCCCCCGACATGATTGTGCCCCTCCATGCCTGCGATACTGCCACCGACTTTGCCCTGAGCCATGCCGTGAGATGCAATGCCCGCGTGATTCTCTCCGTCCCATGCTGCCAGCACGAAATCAATTTGCAGCTGGAGAAAAACGGAGCTGTGGATGTGCAGAATCCCTTCGCGTCGCTTTCCAGATACGGTCTCATTCGCGAGAGACTTGCTGCCCTTGCGACCGATGCAATCCGTGCGGAAATCCTTGAGCAGTCGGGATACTCCGTGCAGGTGCTTGAGTTCATCGACATGGAGCACACTCCGAAAAATCTTTTGATCCGCGCCGTAAAAAAATCAGCTCAGAATGAAAAATCCCTGAGTGACAAATCCAAGGCAGAGGAAGCCTCCCGCCAAAGGACTGAAAATCTGCTTAGGAATCTGAACGTAAGTCAGACGCTCGTAAAATTGATAGTTGATAATTGATTATTTGTCGCCGCTTCATTTTCCACTTTCATCTTGCTGAAAAAACACTTGCAAAAATCCCGCCCAGCGATTATATTCTATATTAGAGGAATCACAGGCCGGCTGAGGACTGTCAGCGAACATACGGTCATGCCGCAAAAAAAGGAGAAAGCGAAAGATGAAGTCCGCCGCAAATTTTTATATTTCAAACGAAGATTTCAAGGTTCTTGACGATGAGCTGATCGTAAAATACGACAGCACAACTGTTGCGGGGCTTTGGGATCGTGCCGAAAACCTCCGTGCAGATTTGACCGACTCCGGCGAAAGATTCCCGAAACACATCCGAAAATCACTCGCGAAAATCATTCCATACATGGCGGTGTACAAAACGCTACTTGATGATGACCCTTCGGACGCATACGAGCTTGTCGCCGAGCAATCCAAGATGAACGCAATCCGGGACCGTGAGTATTATGTGCAGCAGGCGGAAAAAAATCCGAGGAACGTAATCAAGATTCTCGCCAAGACCATAAAGAGCGATTACAACGAAAAGCTCGGATTTGAAATCAGCTCCGAAGAAATTACGAAGGATTCCTTCCATATAGTTGTGACTGAAAATCCATACGAAGCGTTCTGTGCGGAAAATGGATGTCCTGAGCTTGCCCGTATTTTTTATGACCGCATAAACTATCTGCTTGCGAATCTTCCCGGCCTGATTTTTAAAATGGACGCAAAATTCCTTACTCCGGAAACGTCTCCCGATGCGACTGATGGGCTTGAAAATGAAGCTGAGTCTGACGTTGAGACCGAGGACGATGCCGAATCTGTGGAAACTGAGGGGCAGGATGAAGAAACTCAGCTGGAAGAGTCTCCTAAATCCAGCGAAATAACCATGACTCTGAAACTGCGCTCCATTCCTTCTGAAAAATAATCTCCGTTTTATCCGCAAGAGAAAAAACAAAAAAAATTAAAAAAAATCGAATTTTTTGAATTTTGCTGTTGACAAAAAAAAGCATCGGTGATATATTAAACATCGTCGCGACAAAACGCGGCAGGCTGTTTGACAGTAAAAGGGAAGGAAAGAAGACAAAGGATACGTCGGGGGCCGTTCAGGATCCCGACAAGCCAAACGTTCACAAGAACTGACACACGTCGGTACTGTTTATGTACCGACCCGAGACCTGTCCGAGGGGGCAGGCAATTCCATTGGATGGAGCGGGTAGACTGGAAATGATCTTTAGCCCTTCGGGGCTTGAGAATACATCATGGAGAGTTCGATCCTGGCTCAGAACGAACGCTGGCGGCGCGTCTTAAGCATGCAAGTCGAGCGGGA
>JAEEYO010000035.1 GCA_016288205.1 Treponema sp.
GCCGGATGCCACTGTTTTATGAGTGCGAGCACCAGGGGCACAAAATGCATTTTTCTCATTTTTTGTTCAAGGACATCAATCTGCCCTACCCATTTTTCCAGCTCTCAAGTTTAAAGGACGGCGTGTTTGACGAGGCTTGCAAAAGTGAGGATGTAAAAAAATATGACCTTGTTGCTGTCGGGCATTCTCATCAAAACTTTGTGAAGGGAAATGTAGTCTCCGTCTCCGCGGCCGGTCTGGAAGGTGCCTCGTATCTTTTGATTGATGTAAATGAGAGCGGCTTAAGTTTTGAGCATATAGGTATTGTCTTGTGAGAAGAATCCTTTTAGCAGCGATAGCAATCATAACAGGTATTTTTTTTGTCTTGCATTATGATTCAAAAGAATACACTGTTGAAAACGAGCAGGATTTCATTAACGCGATCTGCAAAATGACCGGAAATAAAACTGTTGCCGTCGGTATAATTGATGGTGACAAAGATATTTTTCTTGAATATTGCAGTGCCCGCGGACAAACTGTTGACAGACACACAATGTTTGAGCTTGGATCCACAACAAAAGCCTTTACCGGTCTTGGTATTTTAAAGCTTGAGAGAGAAGGTTTGATTAAGGACGATGACCCGGTTACAAAATACATCAGCTGGTTCAAGCCGCAGTACAAAGGCTCGGATGTCGTTATCACAATAAATCAGCTTATGAATCATTCAAGCGGAATACCTGTTTATACTATTTCGCTTCTTCCAGAGGGTGATGAGAAAAAGACAAGTCTTGAAGAGACAGTAAAAAAGATTTCGAATATCAAACTGAATAATGCTCCGGGCGAGGTCTACAATTACGCAACAATCAACTACGATGTTCTTGCCCTTATTATAGAAAAAGTGACCGGTCAAAAATATGAAGATTACATTACGGACACAGTGCTTCACGAGGCCGAAATGTCCGAAAGTTTTTTCAGGACTAAAGAGTCAGATCCTGAGCGGATAATTCCCGGACGTAAAGCCGGCTTCTTTGGAACATGGAAATATAACGCGCCAACCTATTACGGAAATACAGCGGCAGGTTATCTTGTTTCAAACACAAGCGACCTTGTGAAGTGGATGCGTTACGCTTCAAAGAATATTCCTTTTGCTTCTTTCCCAGTTACAGATTCAAATATTTATTATGCCGGCTGGTATTTATATCCGAAAACAATTTTCCATGGTGGCAACAATCCAAACTTTGGAACTCAAGTTGTAATTTCCAGAGACAGCAAACTTGGAGTTTTTGTGCTCTCTGCAACTGCCGGTGATGTTGCCGTGAAAATTGCCGACGGTCTTTACGGGATGCATTCCGGCTACCCTGCAAAAATAGGTTTGTATATTTCCATCCACGAGCTTGAGGATTTTCTTTTTGTTATGATTTCGCTTTTGATTTTATATATTTCTCTCTTGCTCAAGTACAAACACAGACGGATTCTCCTTTGTGCCGGAATCGTGATTTTAGCCGGAGTGATTTTGTTCCCGCTCATTTCACATTTCAGCTACAGATTCTTCTTTGTCTGGATGCCATTCAGTTTTGTAACGATGATGATTGCGCTCCTTGCATTCACCGTATGGCTTTTAATTCAAACCATACGGCAAATAACTTAGGATTAAAAAATCAGTTTTCAGAGGCTGGCATTTTTTCTTCCGCTCCACAAAAGACGCATAGCATTCAGAACGGCAAGCATCGTAACACCCACGTCACCGAAAACCGCGAGCCACATATTCGCAATTCCGAGCGCACACAGCACCATGATTGCAGTCTTTACACCAAGAGAGAAAATCACGTTCTGGTAAACAGTGCTCATGGTTTTTCTGCACACCCTGATTGCAGTCGCTATTTTACCAGGCTTGTCATCCATGATTACGACATCCGCAGCTTCAATGGCGGCATCACTTCCGATTCCACCCATCGCAATTCCCACGTCGCTTCTGCTCAGGACCGGCGCGTCATTGATTCCATCCCCTACAAAAACCAGAGTCTTTCCGCTGCCCTTGTTTTCCGCAATCAGTTCCTCCACCTTTGAAACCTTGTCATCAGGAAGAAGCTCGGCAAAGTAGGAATCAATTCCAAGGGATTTCGCAGCAGCATCCGCAGCACTCTTTGAGTCACCGGTGAGCATTACGGTCTTCTTTACGCCAAGCTTTTTCAAATCAGATGAAAGACCCGCCGCATCATCCTTCGCAACATCACTCACGATAATGTGTCCCATGTAGTTTCCGTCCAGTGCCACATGAATTATTGTTCCCGCATCGTTCTCGTGACATTCAACAATTCCGCTCACATTCTGATTTTCCATCAGACGCATATTTCCCGCAAGCACGGTTTTATCACCAAGTCTGCACCGAATACCCTGCCCACGGATTTCCTCAGTCTGTCCGATCTCAAGCTTGTCACATTCATCGCAGTGATGGACTTTTTTCAAGGACAGCGAAATAGGATGCTCAGAATAATACTCGGCGTGTGTCGCAAGCGCAATCAGTGTGTCCCTGTCCATTTTATCCGGGGAAGCAAGATGCACGTCCGTCACCTCAAAGACTCCCTTTGTCAAAGTTCCAGTCTTGTCAAAAACTGCGGTTCCGGCATTCTTCAACATCTCAATATAATTGGAGCCCTTAATAAGGATTCCCTTTTCAGAAGCAAGTCCAATTCCGGCAAAGAAACTAAGCGGCACGGATATGACCAAAGCACAGGGGCAGGAAACAACAAGAATCTCAAGCGCACGATAAACCCAAGTTTTCCATATACCACTGCCGGTATGTCCGCCAAGCATCATAACAAGAGGAGGAATTACCGCAACAAGAAGAGCAACCAGACAAACCAAGGGCGTGTAATACTTTGCGAAACGTGAGATGAATTTCTCGCTCTTTGCTTTTTTGCTCTGAGCCTTTTCCACCAGATTCAAGACGCGGCTCACGGTACTTTCGCCAAAGGATTTTTTTACCTCAACCTCAAGCACACCGCCGTTATTTACGAATCCGCTCAGAATATCATTGCCCTCGAAAATCTCCCTCGGCAC
>JAEEYO010000036.1 GCA_016288205.1 Treponema sp.
AAGGCGACTTAGTTTGGCTTGACTTTGACCCGCAGACTGGACACGAACAAAAAGGTCGTCGTCCTGCAATTTGCATCTCTCAGAAAAAATACAATCAGAAAATCGGTCTTGCTTTATTCTGTCCTATCACAAGCCATATAAAAGGTTATCCTTTTGAAATTGTATTAGACAAGCATTCAATAAATGGTTGTATTCTTAGCGACCAAATAAAAAATCTTGATTGGAAACAAAGAAACTGCGATTTTATAGAAAAAGCAACAGAAGAGGAAATTAATTCTGTTGTAGATAATATAAAATTACTGATTGAATAGAATATCACATAACAAGAAGTTCAAAGCCGACACAGGCTCAAGGCCTGTGCGGTTTAACTCATTGTTATGCTGACACCCGCACTGGGGTGCCTGAATAAAGTAAAAAGGTATGGAGCAAAAAAATGCTAAGATTAGCGATTGTATTGATTATTATTTCTATCTCTTTATTATTTGTAGTTTTAGAAAGAATAAGAGAAAATAAAAATACAGAAGTAGAAGAAAAAAAGAATAAAGAGCTGACAGGAGCAGATAAAATAGGAATAATACATTTAATTTTTCTGTTCCTAGTTTTAGTCACTGATTTAATTGATACTTTTGCCGGCAATTTTCTATACCGCGAACACAGACCTCTATTTGAAGTAGTATATAATTTTGAATTTGTCGGCCTGTTTATTTTAATTCCAATCTTCTTTATAACTGTGTTAGTAAAACTAATTCGTTCATTAAAGAAAGAAAAGAAAGGCAGTGTAATTGCCTGTATATCTCTTATGCTTAACGTGGTTATGGGGCTGGTAAATGCAGGTACATATGCTTCTCACTTTTAAAATATTCATCTGGAAACAATATTAAAATATTTAGTAAAATATAGCATAACAAAGGTTCGTAGCCGACAGACCTGTCAAGCCAGCTGCGGTACAACCAGTTGTTAGGCGGATGGCACACTGGGGAGATTTTTTAGGAAGAAAAAAATGAAAAGATTTATTGTATTTTTATTTGTTTTATTATTTGTCTCAAAAATTTTTGCACAAACTAATGAATTAACGGATGCGCAAATAAAAGATGTTTTGGTAACTCAAAATATTTTTGGAGAATATCTAAAGTTTAAAAATGACAATACTTTTGTTTCCGATTATAGAACCAAAGGTGGGGATGGCTATAATTTTGAAGGGAAATATTCAATCAATAAAGGTATAATTTCTTTTTCAAATGTGAACGGAACAGAATGGGCCAATAAAATTATCACTACAGATAATAATGGAAATTTAAATTTCAATTCAAAATATCGCTATTTACCTGATACAAATAATGGAACTTTTATTGGCTGTCTGTTTAACCTTGAAGATAAATCTTATTTCTGGTCTGTAAAAAAAATCCCATCAGACTTGATTATAGAAATAAATGGAATCAAGGTTTACAAAGTAAATAATGAAATCTACATTACAGAAAATTTAAAAATGAGAGATACCAACTCATTAAAAGGAAAAGTTGTCGAAATTAAAGGCTGTGATTTCCGATGTAATGCTTGGGTTGAACAATCTCGAAAAGTTGTTTTTAAAGGAATGGTGATTGAAGGTTATATTGCAAAAACTGTAGAAACTGAAACAATAGATGGTGTTACAGCTCCATGGTATTATATTCAACAGCAAGAACATGATCCGTTGGATAGAAACGAAGGAGAGATATTTTATGTATGGATTTTCGGGGGATATGTAAAAGAATTTCCTGTTAATGAAAAACATGAAAACCCTGAAGAATTAAAAGAATCCGTTGAAAGTGTAGGATTAAAATTTTATCAATATGTTAATGAAGAAAAGAAATAATCACCTAACAAAGCTTCTGTGGCTCCCCGCATAGGAGAGGTCTTAATGAAAGAAATTATTATCAACATGACAGAGGCTGAACTTCAAAGACATAAGGAACTTCACGGCAATGCCCCGATTTTTGAAAACCTTCACTTTATTGCGATTGGAAAAGACGAAATTGAGTGCGGAATGTTCACGCTGACTGCGGGAATTGGTGCCGAACTGCCCCTTGACCTTACAAGGTTCAGAGTGCAAAGCGACGGGGTGAGCGAAGCGATTGACACAATTCCTTATTGGCGGCTTATTTTCCTCAATGGAACTTATGGTAATTAAGAATGCGCTTGATACAGGCGAAAAGTCACTTCTCGACCAGGCATATTGGCGAGTAAAAGAGGGAAAAACGGATCCTCCTGTAGAAATAATTGACTTGTCATTGCGTGACTTATAATGCAGCCGCTTTAGAAAGCCCCATGACAAAATCCCGGAATGAAGCCTCTCCTCCGGCACTCACCGTGGAGTAACAGAACAGGGCAAACCTCACGCCGACAAACTGATCCAAAGTGTAGCGCAATCTTACGGGAGCACCGAAATCAATGAAGGAAGAATCTTTTTCACTTTGGGAATCAGAGAGACAATATGCAAACTGGACCTGCTCTTTTCCGTGCTCCAAGCTGAACGTCACTTTTAATCTCAGGACCGGGGAGGAAATCTCTTTTTCTTCCATAATATTTGGCGGCGCGGAATCATAAACACCCATCGCCCAGGGTGAATAATCAATTTTGTGCTCGGCTGCAATCAGCTTGTATTTACCGCTCTTTTTTGTGACGGCAATGAATCCGTACTCACCTTCCAAAGCGCAAAGACCCGCCACGTCTCCCTCGTTGATTTTTGACGCGTCAATCTCCACGCTTCCTGAGCAATGCTCTGTAAAAGTCCTCTGTGTAAGAGTGTTCGCAGCCTGAACCGGATTCACGCAGATTTTATCGGTGCGCAATTTGAATGTGGAGCTCGTCACGTCCACAAGATTTTTATCCGGGATGTGATTCCACTGCCACGCCGGATTCGTAAAATCATTTGAGTAAAGAGGAGCGTATTTGTAATCGGGGCGGTTGTCAGTCACGCACACATCATTTTGGGCAAGGCCGTCTTCTCCAAACACAGGGAAGCCGTCAACGAAGCTCACGGGAACCAAAACCGGAATGCGGCCAAGAGCACCGTGGTCCTGAAAAACAATGGAGTACCAGCTTCCGTCATTCGCCTGCACGACTCCACCCTGGGCAGTACCGCTGTTCCATCCCGCAAGATCGGAGCAAAGGACATCGCCACCGGTATAGGGCCCCTCAATCTTGTCCGAAACATAGCACGCCTCAGTCCGCATTTTTCCCTTGGGAATATGAATCAAAAAGACGTAGTATTTTCCGTTGATTTTATAAAAATGACTTCCCTCATATCCGAGCGCAACTTCATCAGGATTGTCGCGGATAATCAGCTTGTTCACCCCGCCCGCCTTTGGACCGGACAAATCGCTTTCCAATTCGGTAAGTGTAATTTGCGTATTTCCGCTCACACAAAAAACACGCCCGTCATCATCGAAAAGAAGCGACATGTCGTGGTAGAATCCCTTGATTTCAGATCGCTTCCACGGCCCCTCGATTTTTTCCGACGTGAAAAGATAGGTCTTGTGCGTGTCGTTTGCCACAAAGCTCACATAAAATTTTCCGCCATGGTAACGCAGGCTCGCCGCCCACATTCCTTTTCCGTAAGCTCCCTTGTTGTCGCTCAAAGTCTCTGCTGGTGTCACCTCAAGCTCATCAAAGACATAAGCGGCATGTTCCCAGTCCACAAGATTATACGAGCGAAGAATCACACAGCCGGGCATGAAGTGCATCGTCGTAGTAACCATGTAGTAGCAGTCATCCACACGGATTACATCGGGATCAGGAAAATCTGCCGGGATAATATAGGAAGATTTTTTCATCTCAGGATTTCTTCTGGAAGTGACTGAACGTCATGGAAAAGCTCGCACGTCCCTGGCTCACGGAACGAAGGCTTGTGGTAAATCCGAACATCTTTTCCATGGGTGCCTGACAATGCACGATATTGCCGCCGGTTTTTTCCTCCATGCTTCCAATCATTCCGCCGCGCTGTGTAATCTGGCTCATGGCATCCCCCACAAATTCCGTGGGAGACTCAATGTCAACCGCCATCACCGGCTCAAGCATCTCAGGTCCCGCGCTCATGCACACTTTGTCAAAGGCCTCCGCCGCAGCAGCAGCAAAAGCAACCGTAGTGGAAGTGAGTGGATCGTAAGAAAGGTCCGTAAGCGTGATTCCAGTATCCGCGCAAGGATAGCCCATCTTGATTCCGCCGCCGAAACAGTTGTTGATGCTCTGCTCGATCGCGTCAAAAATCTCATCGGGAATCTCACCGCCCTTCTTCACATTGCAAGTATAAAGATTTCCGCTTCCAGTCTCCCTCGGCTCAACGTGCAGAGTAAGCTTCGCATTATTCTCTTTTCCTGCAATCACGCGGCTGTATTCCTCGGTGTAGTCTGCGGCTTGGGTCACGGCCTCGCGATATGTAACCTGTGGAGCACCAACGCGGCACTGCACTTTAAAATCATCACGGATTCTCGTAACAAGAACGTCAAGGTGAAGCTCTCCCATTCCGCTGATAACAAGCTGACCCGTCTCCTCGTCATCCCTGTGCGTAAAGGTCGGATCCTCGCGGCTCAAGATTTCAAGGGTCGTGTTGAGTTTGTCCCTGTCGCTCATGGTCTCGGGCTCAATGGCAACTGAAATTACAGGCTCGGGGAATTTCACGCTCTCAAGAAGAACCGGCATTCCCTCGCTTCCAAGTGTGTCTCCGGTCTGGGCAAGTTTAAGTCCCACGAACACGGCGATGTCACCGGCACTCACGCTGTCCATCTGCTCCATGTGGTTTGCGTTCACGCGGAGGATTCTGTTGATTCTCTCCCTCTTTTTCTTCGTCACATTGTAGACCTGGGTTCCCGTACTGATTTTACCGGAGTACATCCTTACGAAACAAAGGATTCCTGCCTCGCGGTCGTACTGAATCTTAAACACGAGTCCGATCGGAGTCTTTGCATTCGGGTCACATGGCACGGAGATTTTTTCCTCCTCGTCATGCTTTTTGATGTGGATTCCCTCGGCAGGTGGAATTTCATCTGGAGCCGGAAGATAGTCAACAATGGCATCCATCAAAGGCTGCACTCCCTGATTGTGACGGCTGGAACCGCAAAGGAACGGAACTATGGTACGGTTCAGGACCGCTTTTCTGATTGCACCCTTGAGCTGCTGGGTGGAAATCTCACCGCCCTCAAGATATATTTCGGCAAGCTCATCGTCGGTGGAGGCAACTGTGTCCACGAGCTTTTCATGCCACTCTTCGGCAAGAGCCTTGTTTTCCTCGCTGATTGGACCGACGGTAAATTTTTCTCCCTCGGTAGCGGCATCCCAGTGGATTTCTTTCATCTCAAGCAAATCAATCACGCCGTCAAAATCCTGCCCCGCACCAATCGGTATTTCCAATGCGACCGTCTCCGCACCGAATTTCTCATGCACGTCATTCATCGCGCCAAAAAAGTTCGCCCCGATTCTGTCCATCTTGTTCACAAAGCAGATTCTCGGAACGTTGAACTCATCGGCCTGTCTCCAAACCGTCTCTGTCTGCGGCTGCACCCAACCCACCGCACAAATTACCGCGACGGCTCCGTCAAGTACGCGAAGGGATCTTTCAACCTCGGCAGTAAAATCCACGTGGCCGGGAGTGTCTATGATGTTTATCTGGCAACCCTTCCATTCCGTAGTAATGGCCGCTGATGCAATGGTGATTCCACGGTCCTGCTCCTGCTGCATGAAATCCATAGTGGCCGCACCGTCGTCAATCTCGCCAATCTTATGAATCTTGCCGGAATAGTAAAGGATTCTCTCCGTAGTGGTAGTTTTGCCCGCATCAATATGGGCCATGATTCCAATATTTCTCATCTTATCTAACATAAAAAATTTCCTGCCGGGGGCTTTAGATTAAAAAAAATTAGGAACCGCCGCAAGAGTAAAAACACCTACAGCGATTCCCGGTTCTAAGATTTTTCTTACTTTATAAGCAATTCAGCATAAGCCTTGAGCGAGCCGTCCATCTTTCCGGAGAGGACTGACTTTGCAAGGGTCTTTCCGAGCTGTACGCCTTCCTGGTCGAAGCTGTTCACATTCCAAAGGAAGCCCTGGAACATTACCTTGTTCTCGAAGTGCGCAAGAAGGGCGCCAAGGGACTCGGGGTTCACTTCCTTTCCGTAAATCAGGCTTGAGGGACGCTCACCGGCGAAGAATTTGTTCGGATTCTCGTCGTCCTTTCCACATGCGAACGCGACAATCTGTGCGGCAACGTTGGCTGCGAGCTTTGTCTGGCTTGTGGATCCCTGGATCGTAACGTCCTTTCCGGTCTGGTTCTTCTGGAATGCGATGAACTGGAGCGGAATAATGTCGGTTCCCTGGTGGAGCAGCTGATAGAATGAGTGCTGTCCGTTGGTTCCCGGCTCACCGAAAATTACGGGGCCTGTCTCGTAGTTGATTTTCTTTCCGAAGCGGTTCACGCTCTTTCCGTTTGATTCCATGTCAAGCTGCTGGAGATGCGCGGGGAAGCGGCTCAGTGCCTGTGAGTATGGAAGAACTGCGGTTGAGGGCATCTTGAGGATGTTGCGCTCGTAAACACCGATCAGTGCGTCCATGAGGGCGGGATTTTTTGTGATGTCCTTTTCACAAGCGAGTTTGTCCTCGGCTGCGGCTCCGTTAAGGAAGGCTGCGAATGTGTCCGGACCGAATGCGAGAGAAAGAATCGCACCGCCCACGGATGATGTGGATGAGTATCTTCCGCCGATAAAGTCATCCATGAAGAAAGCGGCCATGTAATCGGGATTTCCCACGAGAGGAGAAGTCTCGCTTGTAACGGCAATCATGTGCTTGGAGGTCTCAAGTCCAGCTCTCTTGAGATAGTTTTTCACGAAGGACTCGTTGGTAAGGGTCTCAAGTGTGGTTCCGCTCTTTGACACAAGGATGAAAATGGTGCGTGAAAGGTCAATGGATGCGAGTACGGAGGCTGCATCGTCGGGATCAACATTGGAGATGAAGTGTGCCGTCATCTTGAACTTTCCGTTTGCCTTTGCCCAGTTCTCAAGAGCAAGGTACATGGCGCGGGGTCCCAAATCTGAGCCACCGATTCCAATCTGACACACGTCGGTATATTTCTCGCCCTTTTCGTTCACGAGTCTTCCGGTGTGGACTTTCTGAGCGAAATCCGCGATGGCCTTCTGCTGATCAATATAGAACTTTCTCTTGTTCACGCCGTCAACCACGACATCCTTTCCGAGCTGTCCGCGTGTAAGCTGGTGAAGAACCATTCTCTTCTCGCCCGTGTTGATTATCTCACCGTTGTAAAGGGCCTCATACTTTTCCAAAAGCTGGGCTTCCTTCGCCACTTTCTTGAACGCTGAGATAAGCTGCTTGCTGACCTTTTTCGCCGCATAGCAGTAGGTAAGTCCCCCGCCCATCGGCATGGAAAAATCAGCCACACGCTTTGCCCCGGACGCACCGGAAAGCACCTTTGCGAGAGAAACGGAATCTTTGAATGATTTGAGTTCCTTAAAACTTTCAAGCTTGTTCAAATTGTTCCAAGAGATAGTTGCCATAAATCGCCTCTTATAATTTTTTATGGGATTCCAGACATCAGTGTCCGAAAATCCTCTTTTTTTCGCTTTTTACTCTATCAAATTTCTTGAAATTATGCTATAATATTTTGAGTCTTTTTGAAAGACTTTTGAAAAAAATTTTACAGGAGCTTATTATGATAGGCATCATCATTTCAATTTTGGTCGGAGCCCTCATCGGATGGATTGCGGGAAAAATCATGGACAGCAAGCACGGATTCTGGATGAACTGTCTTCTTGGAATCATCGGAGGAGCCGTTGGTTCAGCCCTTTCTCGCTTACTGATGACAAACGGGGGAATCGTAATCAACGTAGCGTTCGGAATCGCAGGAACAGTTATCGTCATTGCTCTCGTAAGACTGGTGGCTGGAAAGAAGTGGTAATACCATTATGACAAAACAGGCGGATTCTGGGGCACTCTTGACAGCAATTTGCCGTGCATTAAGCAACAGGAGCCGCCCACATCAACTCACAAGGCGCAAATCATCCGGCAAGCTGCGTACCGAAATCTTCGCTGTGTTTTATGCGCTTTCTTCCATATTATTTACATCATTTTTTGCATCATGCAAAAGCGTGGTCAACCAGCCCATATCATTTGAAACTGACTCACCAAGCCAGGACGTGGGAGGACTCTTGCCCGAAAAGGTCTATATCCGCACCATGACCCAATCTTACTGCCAGTATTACGATTTCGTTCTGGTGGACGGCAGAATCTACAGCAAGAAAACCGGCGAGGGACATTGGGAGCTTTTTAAAAAGACGGGACTTCCATACAGCGCGCCCTCAAATTTTATGAACCGGTTCAAGACACCCGAAAGAATCTGCTCAATCTGTGCGGACGGAGATTCCCTTTACGCGATGGATAGCGAAGGCTATCTCTATTACTGCTACCTGAATAAATTTTCCACGGCACCCTACATGCAATGGCTAAAAAGGCAGGGATTCCCGGCAAACAAACAGTTCCGCGTTACCGAGCTGATTCAGGACTTCCGCTCATGGTCAATGGGAGCAAGAAGAAGCGAAGTGATGTGGCAGGAGGACATCTACGGAAACCCCCACCACTACGGCACCATGGGAATTGAGACATATTATTTTCTGAGCGAGGACGGCAGGCAGATACGATTCTGTGACTCAGGACTTCCCCAGGACACAAGCCGCATAATCATGGGACCCAGGGACGGTGCGTTTATAAGCGAGTCTCTCAGCGCGTCGGCAAGCACTCTTTTTGTCATAGGGAACCAGGGAACCATGTACACGCGTCTGATTGATTTTGACACCATGGGCTGCGACCCAATTTTCTTCCAATATACATACGACCATCTTGAGCAGACATACACGGGAAGCGAATATCTTTCGAACTACTCTCCCTGGGCATTACCGGCAGAGTACTGGAAGGAACAGCCTAAAATAAATCTCAGGGGAAAGGCACGGCTCACATCCCTAATTTCCATCGCGCAGAACGGACAGGGAAACGCGGCGAGGGAGCTCAGGGTTGCCGGAACCGACGAAAACGGAAACGTGGGATATTACAGCAAGATGATTTTTGACGAGGAATGGACATTCCACAAAGCACCGCTGCGGCTTTCAAAAGATGTATTCCTTGATCCGACGAAATCTGAAACCACCGGCACAAAAAATTTTTCGCTCAAGGGGCAGCTTTATAAGAACGGAGTCATACTCA
This sequence comes from Treponema sp., assembly GCA_016288205.1. Taxonomy (GTDB): domain Bacteria; phylum Spirochaetota; class Spirochaetia; order Treponematales; family Treponemataceae; genus Treponema_D. The sequence goes on from JAEEYO010000036.1 coordinate 9,238, forward strand.
GGGATGTCTCATGCACGGTTTCCGACATTGATCTTTCTTCCACCGACGACTGCACGCTCACCATAAGACGCGGCGGAGAGGAATTCAAATGCAAGCTGTTCATGGTGGAAAAATGGACCTATGTAATCCGCGACGATCCGGGAAGAGACGGAAGTTCCAGGACATATTACGTCACGCCCGAGCTTGACATAAACGATGCGCAATCTCTAAGCGATGAATTCAAGAATCTGATTCTGGATATGTTCGACGGCAAAAATCACAAGCTCTTCACATTCTCATCCGAAGCCACGAACCGATATTTCCACATGACCATCACCGGCAAGGACAACAGCACTTTCTTCGCACCTGAAGAGCCGAATGAATACACGGTTTTCGTCTCTGACTCAGCGGCGGCCATGATTGACGCGGACACATTCAAGCATTTCCATTCCTTCATGCAGCCGTCACTCCAAAAATGCGTCTCGGAGGAGCTTGTACTCGAAAGCGACAGAATTTACACCGTGAGCGACCGCAGCGAGATAGAGAAAAAAATCAAGGCGAACGAGGACTACCTGAAGGAACTCAAACTTGTGCGCAACAACTACATTGACATGCGGAACTCCACACAAATTTCACGCTGGGGATATTCGGCGGTGGAGCTTTTTACGAAAATCACTTTTTTGAACCACCTGAATTTCCCTAAAATCAAGCAGGTTACATCGGTGGGCGGCGACCTCCTTCAAACCATAGTGCAGTCTTTGGCGGATATGGCGGAGCACATGACATGGTCCTACGATAACGTCTGCGACCTTGTTTCCATGAGAATAAAGCGGTACAAAGAGCTGATTGAGTCCTTCGACAATGGAGAATTCCTCACGAAGCTTCCCAAAAATCTGCTGAACTCCTACCCGGAATACTATCAACTCGTGGACATGCCCAAACTTGCGACCGGCGACGGATTTTCTGACGGCGTGAACTATGCGAGAATGGTAGACATAATCCCCTACTTTCCGGGTTACTTCATCATACACGAGAACGGAGACACGACCCTTGTGATGCTGAAAAATACGGCCAGCGCAATCTCGAAATATATCCGCGAGCATGAGGGTGAAAATATTTCGGATTCCCTGAAAAACGATCCGCTGGAACTCAAGGCTGAGTTTATGACTTTCAGCGCGCAGGACAAAAACAACCGAGTACTGATTGACATGCATGACAGGCGCTACGAGTACAAGGACGGAAGACTGATTTGGGACGGTGACATGCTGACCGTAAAAATACAGACCGCGGTGTTTACCGAGCACGAGATCTTTAAAGGAAAAGTGGAAAGAGGAACTATGAAAGTGCAGCGCTCACTCCTCATTCCTAACATCGAAATATAAAACCCAAAGGAGATTGTATTATGGAAAAATATTTGCATAAGGTGGCTTATTACGAGACGGACAAGATGGGCATAACGCACCACTCGAACTACATCAGATGGATGGAAGAGGCTCGCGTGGATTTTCTGGACAAAGTCGGCTGGGGATTCCGGAAGATGGAGGAAAGCGGGCTTGCGTCTCCAGTGCTCAACATTCAGTGCTCATACAAACGAAGCACGACCTTCGACGACACGGTTGAAATCACCACGTACATAAAGGAAATCGGGACGCTCAGGATGACCATCGGATACGAGATGCGTAAGGCCGGTGCAAGCGAGATTGTCTGCACGGGATTTTCCGAGCACTGTTTTTTTGGAAGCGACGGCCGCCCCGTAAGGCTGGAAAAAGACCTCCCAGATTTTTACGAGGCGATGAAAGCACACTTACGAGTTGCGAGTTGAAAACGGAGAGTGGAGAGTGGAAAGTTGATATCCTCTCTTCCTCTCCTGACTCCACTCAATTTTTCTTGATGGCGAATTTTCCGATCAGGGTCTTTATGTCGTTCCAGACTCCCGAGATGCCGTGCTCATTTTTTATTACAAGGACCAGGGCAAGCACAATCAATGCAATCAGGATCAACAGCAGGATGACGCGCTTTACCGGGAATCTTTTCTGGGCGAAAGGATCCTTCAAGTCCAGGGTAGAATTTTTAGGACGGACAGCTGAATGACTCAGGACAGAACCCAGCTTGATGTTGATTCTGACATTTCCGTTCACGGCCCAACCGGATGCGTCCAAAATGGGTGCGATGTTCCTTTGGCGGAGCTTCGTCCAAGCGATGAACATTGAGGGAAGTGAAATCAGCAGGATGAGCCCCACGATGCCGAGCGGAATCCATGCACCGAGCCCGAAGAACGCCTGGAGCAATCCTCCCACCACAGTTGCGATTCCTGTAAACGCTACGGAGATTGCGGCTATGGTTCCCACGTCAATCTTCTTGGACGAGGCGGCTGCATTGGTCGCGGCTTCCGTCGGTTTTTCAACTGCGGCACTCATCTTCTCGGACACTTTTCCCTCAGCGTCGCTCGCTGCCTTGGTGATTTTGTCCTGAATCAGATGCGCGACTTTTTTGTAAGGGCTCCAGAACGCCTCCCTTATGCTGATCGGATTCTCAACGATTTTCGTAACGGTTGCGTCCCAGTCATTTCCGTCCCTGTCGTAGAAAAGTCCGTTGCGTCCCACAATCAGATTATCCCTGTTGCCGGAAGAGACCATAGCCGCTATCTGCATTTTCTCTCCGGTTCCCTGCTTCACACAATTACAATATAAAAGGAAGCATTGCGAGAGAGGAGACATTGCGGAATGTTTTGCCTCATCAACCACGCGGAAACACAAATCAAGGGAGAGACCGTCAATGTAAAGAGTACCGCACTGGAAAACCGCCGGTGTCTCAGGATTGTAGAACTCCTCGAAAGAGACATAATTTTTTAGGAGCCGCACAAAATCACGACGCAGAAGAAGCATCTTTTTCAGGTCGCGCGTTGCAAGAGCAATCGGGGGCTGTTTTTCCTCCTCGCTCAAAAGATGGTCGATTATCTGCTCCGAGTCCGACGCAAGGATTTCGTCTATGCGCTCAATGCTCAGTCCGCTCGCCGTGTTCTCAGGACGCGACGCATACCAAGCCATGTATGGGGCGAAATCAGCCTCAAGTTTTTTCCACTCGGATTCGGAAAGGGTCTTTTTGTCCTCGCCGTAAAATGCGCCCACCGTGGATTTTTTGAACGCCGCCATTTTTTCAGCCCACGCAGGATTTATGCCCTGAGTCAAGGGAAGAAGCCCGTCCTTGTTTTCGGCAAGCGGAAGAAGCGAGAGTTTCTCCACGTCAAGGGACTCGTCCATCAGGGTCAAATCTTTTTCGTGCAGATTTTTCGAAAGGTCAGACGAATAGGAGTCAAGGGAGCAGCGGAGGAAATACTCGTTGATTTTATCCTTGACCGCCATGTATGAGGATGCAGCGGAATCGGTCGCAAGTTTCAGGAAGAACACGTCGGATGAGTCTTTGCCGGCTTCTGCCCTCCACTCATGGATTGCCCTGAGGTCCCCGAAAAATGCCGTGAACTGCTCGCGGGTGATTCCCTTTACGCCGGAAATGTCGTCCTCACCTCCCGTGGCTGCGATTATGTCCGAGACAACCGACGCTGCGCTCTCATCTTTTACGGTCTCCTTGGGAAGCACCTTGTCCCCGTTCAGTACGGAGGGTGAAAAAAGCCTGTCATCAGCGGCAAGATCGGAAAGCGTAAGGCTCGTATTCTCACCCTTTCCAAGAATCTCAAGCACGGCTGTGGCGGAGGATTTCGGCGAATGTCCGCAATCAAAAGGCTCGTCGCTCATCGCATCAAGGGGGATTGAGTCACCGGCCTCCATAATCACTTCGGGACGGCTGAAATATTTTTTTACGTAATCAACGGCGGAAAGAATCTCAGGCACACGGACACGTCCATTGCTGTCAAGGTCAAGGGCCTTCAAGGTCTCTTCATCCATCTCAAGTCCGCTCACGGGGCATGAGAGAGCCACCCAGAGTTTCTGATCCAGCTTGGAAAGATTCAGCACGTCGTCAATGTTCCGGATCTGAAGCTGCATCAGGCCGCCTACCTGAACGAAGTGCCACACATGATTGTCAGTCACAAATTTCTTTATCTTCATATTATCTCCATGCGCTCCTGTCTTTTCGCCGCCAAATTAAATCAGAACATTCCGGGGAACACGTCGCTCATTCCGTAGAGACGGCCAGACTTCAAAGTTCCGTCGGAAAGAAGCTTGCTCAGGTTTTCAAGAGCATGTACCGCACCACAAGCGAATCCCTGTCTGCTTCGGGCCGTGTGTGTGAGCTCAATCGTGTCGGCAGTGCTGTCAAAAAATACTGTGTGGGTTCCGGGCACGGTTCCGCATCTTGTTGAAGAGACGTGGAGCTGGTTCGGCTCCGGCTTTGAATGGAACGCGTCAGTAACAAGCTCGGTCTTGCGCTTGCATCCGGCAAGGACTCTTTTCGCAATGTCTATGGCTGTTCCCGACGGACTGTCCGCTTTCTGATTATGGTGCATCTCCCAGACTGCGACATCATATTCGGAGAAACTGTTCATGAGTTTTGCGGCCTCCTCCACAATGCGGTAGAACATGTTCACGCCGATTGAAAAATTAGCGCTGTGCATTATGGTTCCGCCGGTTTTTGCGGCAAGGGAGGCGACCTCATCCATCTTGTCATTCCAGCCTGTTGAGCCGACGACCAGGGGAAGTTTTGTTGGCAAAAGAGCCGAGATGTTTCCCATTACAGAAGCCGGGGAAGTAAATTCGATTATGCCCTCCGCGCCGCTTTTCAAAACAGATTCCGTAACGGCATTTCCGTCTCCGGACGCAACCTTGCACGTGGCATCGGGAGCAAAGGGATCCACGGTGGCGACAATCTCATGTCCGAGCTTAAGCGCCTCCTTCTCTATCATGTGTCCCATCTTTCCATAACCGACCAAAGCAATCTTCATAAAATCCTCCTCACAGAAGTCAAACTGTAATGAAAATTTACCACAAATTAACAGATTTGTCTATTGAGGTGAATTAAAGTTTATAGTAAAATATGCCGATAAGAAATTGGGAATTTGTTTGCTTCGCCATGAGACGGAGCGGATTTTTTCCCGAGGGGAAGTACTATTATGGAACAATTTTACTGTCTTTCGGTGGTTCTGAACATTTTGGCGGGTCTCATACTTGTTTATGGAATGGATTTGACTAAAAAAAACACGGAGCTGGATGTCGCGGACAACACACAGGACACGGAGGATTTCAGCAAAGACGAGTCACAGAGAAAACTCATCCCAGGAATCAGGCTTCCCAAAAATCTGAGCGGGCTCAACTCAAAGGGACTCAGGCTTGTGGCGGGAATTGCGACCGCTGGCATCGGACTCATAAAGTTTTTTTGCTCGTACAGAAGCATACCGGTTCTCGGAGATTTGATTCCGTCGATTGTCGGAATGGCGGGCGGTGTGTCCATATTGATTGAATATTATGCCGCGAATGTCACCGACGAGGATTTTGAGCTTTCAGACAATCTGCAGGCAATCTTCATAATCCCAAGAAAATACATTGGAGTTGCGTGTCTCGCTGCTGCCCTGCTCCACTTTCTCTTCCCGCGCGCAATCTTCCTCTAGGATTCGGTACGGCGGAGGATCGGAAAAATGGCTAAGACATCAGTTGCAGGAATAGCGGTGAATGGAAGCAAAGTTTTGATAGCCCACAGAAATCCCACGGGACAGATGGGCGGTCGATGGGAATTCCCAGGCGGAAAGGTTGACGGAGACGAAAGCGACACGGAAGCCCTCAGCAGGGAATATGGCGAGGAATTCGGCATAGAAATCAATGTGGGAAAGCAGATTGCAAGCGCATCATTTGAGCACAACGGAGAGACTGTGAATCTGCACGCATACGAAATCCACGTGCCCCACGACGGAACAGAAAAAAAATATGAGCTTACGGAACACAGCGAATACAGATGGGCCGACATAAATGAGATTGAGAACCTGAACTTCGTGGACAGCGACATGAAGCTTTATCCCGACGTAAAAAAATTTGTTCTCGGAACTTCGCTTTCTTGAGGAGGAATCCAAATGAAACTAACGCATCAAAAAATCCGCATACTGATTCCTTTCCTCATTGTGATTTTCAGTCTCAGCTCATGCAACAGAAAACGTGAGATTAAAATTGAGACAGAAGACCCGCTCGCACTCACTCCCGGCATTGAATGGGCCGTCATAAAGGAACCCTATGCCGCTCTCAGGGAAGAAGCATCCTATGAAAGCAACGTCGTCTCTCACGCACGAAGAGGCGAAATCCTCCTGATTACCGGAAAGACCTACCTTTCAACCGGAAGCGGAAAAAACAAGAGGATTGTGACATGGTATTGTTTTGACGAGGGCTGGCTAGACGAAAGCTGCATGGACATCTACGACAACAAGATGAAGGCCGAAAAAGAAGCGTCAAAGATGGAAAGCGAAAAGTAGAGAAAGTGTAGAAAGTGGAAAGCTGAAAACGGAAAGTGGAAAGCTGAAAACTAACCGTCGAAATAAGATTGTTTTAAAATGATTTTGGTTGCAAGTTTTTGTGTTTTTCCACAAAGTGGAAAATGGGAGCATTGCGACCAAACAAAAACTTGAAGAGCAAGCTTAGCTTGCGACGAGGAACAATATATGACATGGCAGCAGACGATAGATGAAGAGAAAGATATCGCATTTGAGGAGGGGAAGTCCGAAGGTCTCGCAGAGGGGGTAAAACTTGGGATTGAGCAAGGTATTGAACAAGGTATTGAGCGTGCGAAAATCGAATATGCGAAAGCGATGCTTGCTGACGGTGTGGATGTGAATTTGATCGCCAAATATACTGGTCTCTCTGTTGAAAAGTTGAAAACGGAAAGTTGAAAGTTGAAAGCTGAAAGCTGAAAACTAACCGTCGAAATAAGATTGTTTTAAAACGATTTTGGTTGCAAGTTTTTGTGTTTTTCCACAAAATGGAAAATGGGAGCATTGCGACCAAACAAAAACTTGAAGAGCAAGCTTAGCTTGCGACGAGGAACAATATATGACATGGCAGCAGACTATAGATGAAGAGAAAGACATCGCATTTGAGGAAGGGAAGGTCGAAGGATTCGAAGAGGGAATGAAACAGGGAATTGAATGTGGGATTGGGCAAGGAATCGAGCGTGGTGAAGAAAAAAAAGCCCTGGAGTCTGCGGAAAATTTTCTTCGGGAAGGCGACTCACCAGAAAAGGTCGCAAGATGCATCGGACTTCCGCTGGAACAAGTAAGGCAGATTGCTCAGTCTCTTTCCGTAAAAGCATAAAGATTCATGGTGGGCATGGAATATCGAGGAGAGATCCGTTGATATAAAATGGCTTTGGTCGCAAGTTTTTGTGTTTTTCCACAAAGTGGAAAATGGGAGCATTGCGACCAAACAAAAATTTGAAGAGCAATCTGAGCTTGCGACGTGGAGAGCTGAGAATTAAAATTGAAATGAATGCCGCACCGGGGATGGTACGGCACGATTGTTACAGCATTTCTTTTAGCTTCCTGAATAATTATAGATCCAATTTGCATCAAAAAGAGTCTCATTAGAGCGGTCTGAATATACAGACATGTCAATGTCTATCGCGTTCTTTTGTGTTACCGTTCCACGATATTTTACAGTCGTCAGGCCGGTGCAACCACCGAATGCATGAGGTCCTATTGTTGTTACAGAAGTCGGTATAACAACGGTTGTTAAATCATCTATTCCCCAGAACGCATCTTTTGCAATCGTTGTCACCCCATTTGGGATTGTTATGCTTGTAATTGGAACATCATAATTACAGAAACCTTGCGGCACAGTTTTAAGACTAGTAGGAATATTTATTGAAGTAAGAGCATAGTTGTATCGGAAACAATTAGAGCCAATAGTTTCTATGCTGTTAGGAAGAATTACAGATGTGATATTGGGGGCATCAGCAAAAACATAGACTCCAAGTTTTTTCAAATTTGTACTTGAAGCAAAACTTATGCTCGCCATTCGTGAATGACCGAAAGCATCATTGCATATTTCCTGAACACTTGCAGGAACTGTAAATCCACTTGTACTTGATTTGTTGTTATACATCACCAGTTTCTTTCCGTCTTTTGAATAAAGAGCATCTGTTCCATTAGAAAGATACGGGCTATTTTCGGAAACAGTAACTTTTGCAGTAGTACCATAGAAAGTCAAATATTCCTGCGTGCCAGAAAGAGGAATAGTTGACGGTAAATGTACTTCCGTAAGATTTGTGCAATCTCTAAAAGCTTGTGAGCCAAGTGATGTCAGACCTTCTGGAAGTGTTATTTTAGAAAGCCCCATACAATCCATGAAAGCACTTGATGGCAAAGAAGTTAGCAAAGCACCTGACAAATCGAGGATTATTCTTGTTGCATCATTGCTTGCATAAGCAGCATCTATTGCATTTTTTATGGCAGCTATATCAGCTGCTGTAAGGTTGTCGGCAATTTTTATGGTCTGATTAACGCCTCCGTTAGCAATTAGAGCAAGAGCCTTAGTTAGATAAAAGCCTCTTGCCATTTTTTCGTGGCAAATGAACCAGTTAAAGTCATCATCCGATGTGTTATTATCTATAACTTTGATTTTTTGGGCGTACCAACTCTCAGGATCATTGGAACCAAGCTGTATTACGGGTCTGTCTACAGTGTACAATTCATTTTTACCTGTAAGCCAGAAAGCAGTTGTTTCTGTAAGATTTTCCGTTATCTTTATCTTAACATTTGCGTCTTGAAGATGTACGTCATTATTTTTCTTTGCCCCAGTAGATGGAATGGAAATTCCACCGCTCATACTGAACGTCTTTGCCGCAAAAATCGCACCACCTTGACTACCAGCAGTATTTGACTCCATGGTACCGCCGCTAATATTAAGAGCAGAAGAGGGATCAGAGCTGTTGCTAGTAAAATATATTCCCCCACCCCTGTATGGTGTTTGATTACATTTTATCTTTCCTCCGCTCATATTTAGCATTCCGTTACTCTCAAGGCGAATACCTCCCCCCTGTCCATGATGATCGGAATCTAAGTCATTTACGTAATTGTAAGAAATTTCACCGCTTGCAAGATACATAGAACCTTTGAGATTCACCCCACCAGCCCAATATGTGCTGTAATTTCGCTTTATTCCATAGTTTTCACTGACAGGTTCTGGTGCACCTACAGCACTGTAGCCCATGTAAACTGTACCGCTGTTATCACAATAGATTCCGCCACCAAACTGAGCTTTGTTTGCACGACCGCTTGCAGAGTCAGTGGCTACGTTTGTGCTAGTTGAGCTATCGCCTATAAGGACATCTCCGTACATGAAGAGTTTTCCACCTCCAGCGACATACACACCACCTCCACAGCGCGCCTCATTTCCAGTTACTTTTGCACCGCCCGCAAGCTTTACAGTAGCACCGTTCTTTATATATATACCTCCGCCATCACCAGTACTACCATTCCATGGGTAATAGCCGCCGGTTATTGTAAGGTGGTCTATTGTGACAGGAACCGAAGTGTCCACAGTAAGCGTAGTACCTTTATTGCTTGCGTTCTTATTCCCATCAAGGATTCCATCAATACTCTCCCCAGTCAAAGTGAGTTTTGCAGCCATGCCATCAAGTGCACTGCTGACAGTCTGAGATCCTTTTATGGTACCAATCACATGGACCGTGTAGTCCACAGTGGGCTTATTGTAGGTCGCAATCTCAGTTACGGCCCTCTGTATCGTGGCATAGGGATGAGCCAATGTACCGTCGCCAGTTGAATTGTTTCCACCGTTATCCGTGGATGCCACCCAGATGTCGCTTGAGAATGCCTTTATGAGATAGGTCTTTTCCTCAGAATCCCTGTAGCCGGTTTTCGTCGCTTTTACCTTAAGGCACCATTGTCCGAAGGTCGTATCATGCAGGGAAGTTTGAGAGGTTATAGTATGATCATCGGCATCATCTGCTATTTCCGTTCCTTGACAAAGTGTGTAATGCACCGTCACACCGGGACCGACAGCTACATTAGTTGTTGTCTTATTCGGGACAGAAACTTTCACCGTAGCATAATCCTTATTTACATCAAGCTTAATATAATTATTTGCGGGGGTGCTTGAAAGCAGGTTGCCTCCCAAATCCTTTACGTCGGGAGCTTTGAGCTGGGCGTACTGAAGGTTAAGCTTGTATTTTACCTTCGCTGAATCTGTGTGATCAGGATTGCTTACCCACGTAACAAGATAATACGCATCTTCATCAGGAAGTACTACATCCACCGGATTTGTACCGGAGATAGCGGCCTCATCAATCTTAGAAACCGTATCAGAAACCGTATCAGAATAGCCGCCCTTGTAAAGCTCATAGTGTAAAGTCACATTGCTCACAGAATTTCCTATTTCGTCATCAGTCGGAACATATATCCTTACCGTGCTTTGCTCAGCACCATCCGAGTCCGTGTGGAGGTAATTAACGGAACTTGTGGTGTAAAGATTATTGTCGTCATTATTTTTGACAGTGGGAGCGGAAAGGCGCGCAACGGCAGTGTCCACGGTGTATCGGCTGCTCAGTCCCGCCTCGTCGTTAAAGCCAATGGTGTAGCTTTTATTGCCCTCGACAAAAGGCTCTCCCGTAAGAAAATAGACAGACAGCTGACTGTCATGTGTGTACCGTCTGTTTATCCGGCTAAGGTTAGGGGTCAGATCATCCGTCGTAAAGTGTGAGTCGGGAAAACTCATTACCCCGGAGCTGCTGATGCTCACAGGATAGGTCTCTCCGTTTATGGTAACGGAAACAATATCCCTGTTCCTACCATTAATTGATGGCCTGCATAAAGAAGATGTAAGTCTGTAAAATGCAAGAACAAAAGTTTCGGAGCCTGCATTATTATAACGCATAACTGCCACATTTTCGTGATCTATTTCATCAGGAGCTGAGTTGCATTTCAATTTCAACTCATATCTGTCCGGCATGTCCCTGGGAGTCACATTTTCAGTCAGACTGATTACTCCGCCTATGTCACCGCCACATTCATGGAGGTATAAATAACTATATGGATATGTAAGATGAAGCACGGTAGGATCGTCTGTGTCTTGAACAATTGTAACACCGCTTTCTGTTATACCGCTTGCCGTAATAGGAAATTTTTTCGGATTCCGCATATAGAGCAGGATTTCCTTAGTCTCATCTCCCAAAGATGGAATACAAACATTCCCGTCCTTGTCAATCAAATATGACTGCACGACCTCAAAATCTTCAACGGCCGCCGTCTCAGTATAATATTCAAGGTATTCGCGGACAGGATCATTCCACGTGGGCTGCTTACAAGCTGTGAAAATTGACAGAATCAAAACAAAAAGGGAAAAAAATCCCATTCCAAAGTATTTTTCAGCACGGACGGTAAAGTTTTTCATAGCTCACCTCCATTTTAATCTAAAAAATGACAACGAAGCACTATGTATTATATAACAAATTTATCGTAACATAAATACAAGAATCTGTAAAGTTTTTAAGGAAACTCTTCAAGTTTTTTTTATGAAAATCCCCAAATTCTCCACTTTTCACTTTCATCTTTCCACTTTCAAGCCACTGGACATTTTTTCTTCTATATGATACAATCAATTATGAATTCAGCTTTTCCACCCGGAATTTACGTCGGCAAGGGAAAGCGGCAGGGGTTTGAAGAATGATTTTTCCACTTGAAGATTTAGTAAAATACAAGGGCAGCATCTACGAGATTACGGTTGCGGCAAGCAGACGCGCGTTCCAGCTGGCAAAACTCAACGATCCGCTGATTGAAGAGAACGACTACAAGGTGGTCTCACTCGCGGCAAAGCAGCTTTTCACAAACGAAGTTCACTACCGCATCGAAAGCAAGCCACGTCAGTAGATTCAATGGAGGAAACCGGGGCAAAAATTCCCATGATTGTCATATTCGCACCGACTGCGTGTGGGAAAACGGCTCTTGTAACGGACATTTTCGGCTCCGAAAGCAAGGGTTCCCTGGCAGGAAAGGCGGAGATAATCAGCGCGGACAGTCAGGCCGTCTACCGGTTCCTCAACATAGGTACTGCGAAACCAAGCGAAAAAGAGCAATCATCCCTCACCCATCACTTGATTGATGTGCAGACACCGGACATTCAGTTCGGCGTGGGTGATTTTATTGACCTTGCGGACAAAGCGGCTCTGGAAATCAGGGAAAAGGGAAAAATTCCGGTCATAGTCGGTGGAAGCGGATTTTACGTGAGGAGCTTTATCCTCGGACTGCCCGAGACACCAATCAGCAAGCCCGAGATCCGTGAAAAAATCAAGGAAAGACTTAGGACCGAAGGAAACGGCAATCTCTACCACGAGCTGAAAATGGTGGACAGGGAATACGCGCGGAAGATTGACCTTCACGACGGAATCAGAATCAGCAGGGCCCTTGAAGTCTACTACTCCACCGGCAGGCCCCTCAGCTCCTACAAAATGCCCGACACCCCCAGAGCCAAATACGACTTTTGCACGATAATCCTTGAGCGGCCAAGGGAAGAGCTTTACCGAAGGATAGACCTCCGTGTGGACGCGATGTTTGAAATGGGACTCGCACAGGAAATCGAGGGTCTGAAAAAGATGGGCTACGGAAAAGACAGCCCCGGAATGAAAGCCATTGGTTACAGCGAATTTTTCACCACACCGCTCCCGGAAGATTTACCGCAGACGGAAAAACTTGCCCAAATTAAAGACCTGATTAAAAACCACAGCCGACGCTACGCAAAAAAACAATACACCATCATGCGCGACATCCCCGGAGCCATCCGCCTCCCCGCCGACGACAGACCCCAGGTAGAAAAAATCATCTCGGAGTTTCTAAAAGCTCATTTACAATGATTTTTTATTGACTTTCCACTTTCATCTTTCATCTTTCATCTTTCATCTTTCATCTTTCAACTCGAAAACGGTGCGAGGGGGAGACCGTTGCGTCCGTACACCGTGACAGGGCCGTAATTGTACCAGGCATAGCGGGCATGCAGGGGGCGCGGGACATCGGGGGAAGAAAGCACGATTATTCCTCCCTCCTCAAAACGGAAGAGCGCTGGATAAAACTTTCCGTCCTCACCTGCGACTTCAAATCCCGTGAGATTTTCCGGCACCTTGTTTCCCTGCCTTTGCTCAAGATATTTGTAGTGCTCAAGGCGCTCAAAATCTTCCATATAAATAAATCCGTCCTCAGCGTTGTCGAAATACAGCACAAGCTCGTTCTCATGCGGAATGCAATTTTTGAACGAGGGTCCCTCCGCGATTTTTCTTGAGACCAATCCGTAGGCGGAGTAAAGGGCTTCCTTTTCCAGTCTCTCGCCAAGTGCCTTTTTTGATTTTGGATGAATGTCGTCGTACTGTCCCAACCCAAGGGCAACAGTCATACCCGTGTTTTTTACCGTGCGCGAAACCCATGCCTGCTGCTCGCGGATAACGCACCAGTTCTTAAAATCCTTGTCCTGACGGTAGCGGTGTTCCGGGAGCTGCACAAAGACAAACGGAAGTGTGTCATCCCCCCAGTCATGTCTCCAGCGCTCAATCAATCTCCTGAAAAGATTTCCGTAAGATTGCGGCCTGTGGTCGTCGCTTTCCCCCTGATAATAGATAAATCCACGGAGAGTATATGGAGCCACACGGCTTATCATGCACTCATAAAGCCCCGCAGGTCGGTACGGATTCTTGCAGCATTTTGGTCCCGGCCATCTGCATTCCCCGATTTTTTCCAGAACCTCGCTCCACTCAATCCGCGGATTCTCCTTGTAAAGGGCGTCGCTTTTTTTCTGCCACTCAGAATGGTAGGCCTCATACTCGTCATACTCTCGGCACTGCTCCTCAACGCTCTTTCCCTTCTCCGCCTCACGCTGCTCATCAAGATAGATTTTCAAATCAGCGTCCTTCTCAATGTCGCACGCGGGAATCCATGCCGCAGCCGAAGTTCCTCCCCAGTTGCACCCGATGATTCCGACGGTAACTCCCAAATCCTCAGAAAGTTTCTTGCCGAAAAAATATCCCACGGCTGACCACGCCTTTTTCTGATCCGAGTCCCAGGTCTGCCATGCCGAATTTCTTTCTCCCTCAAAAAATTTCTCGTCCATCCATGCGTTCTTCTGCGTGTAATAAAATCGCACGTTCACATCTTTCACCGACTCAAGCTCGGCAGGCCCCTCTGTGCAGTTGTGAAGCTCAAATTCCATGTTGGACTGACCTCCGGCAAGCCACACTTCACCCACGGCAATGTTTGAAAAGGATTTTTTACCACCGGCGCATGAGACCTCCAGTTTGAGCCCGTCCATAGCAGGAAGAGGGGGCAGCAGGATTTTCCACTTTCCGTCTTTCGCAATGGAACCGTTCTCCGTGATGATTTTTCCGTCCGAATCAAAAAGAGCGGCCCTTACCTCAAGTCCGTCCCTCCCGCAGCCAAAAACAGAGATTGCACGGTCCCTTTGCAAAACCGAATTGTCCGAAAAAACAGATGCGACTGAAAAATCAACCATAAAATGCCTCCAAAATCAAGACCAATAATATAGAAAAAAATCCGTTTTATCCATAGAAATGGAAAATTTAGCCGAATTTAACAAAAATTCTTAAATTTATCTTTCGGCATTTGACAATTTGCGATTTTGGATTTATTATTAGAAAGAATAGGGGGCATTATGGCTGGAACACAAGAAATCATCATGGGGCGAAAAACTTTTTTCTTCATGCCCGACAGCTCCATGCTTCCAGATATTTTTCTAGAAGAGTACATGGCGCGCGGTTATGAAACATACATTATAAGGGATGACAAAAGCTGCCCGCTCAGACGAAAGGTTGATTTGATCTCATCGGTCTTCACGGATTCCATACTTTTTTTCAACGTTGACTCGGAGGTTCAGGGAATCAACTGGAGAAGCTACATTGCCGAGCTGCAAAAATCATACGAGGACAGAATACTCATCGGCGTGCTGTACAAAAAAAAGGACAGCGCGGAGTCAAAGAAACATATCGAGCAGTACTATCTGTACGACCTGGGGATTCAGTGCGGGTGCATCGAGCTTACACCGGATCCGAAAAAGAATTTCCAGCTCATTGATTCCGTCCTAAGGGCAAATCAGGCGGAGGGAAGACGAAAGACCCTCAGGGCCCCATGCGAAAGTTCCAGCTCCGTCTCCATGACCTATGAAAAGAAGGAGTATCATGGAAAAATTCTGGACATAAGCACGAACCATTTCTCATGCACGTTCACCGGAGAGCAGCCGGAGCTTTCCATCGGCACAAAGATTCAAAACATGCAGCTTTCCGTCAACGGACTTGTTTTCCACACCGACGCAATCAACTCAATGACGCGCAAAAAGGAAAACGGAGAGATTCTGAACGTCCTTATTTTCACCAACAAGGACGGAGCGAAGGGGCTTGACGAAAACAACTACATCAACCTGCGGCACAAAATCTACCAGATAATAGACAGCAGGGCATGGGAGCTGATGCGCACGATTTTCTCCTCAAGCTGATTCAGGATGTCCAGAGTCCACGGCTCATCGCTGATTCCGGTCTCCACACGGTCTTGGCCCTGAACACTTCGCTTCCGTCACTCCTGATTATGCTGTGCACGGCGCAAATTTCATCATCTTTGCATTCTTCCTCAATCACGGCCGTCCTGCAAGTCAATGTGTCGCCATAATGCGCGCTGGAGATGAAGTTTGTGTCCAGACTGGAGACAAGACGCGACGAGCAGATTTCATCCGGGACGCTGTTCAAAACATACTTCAAATATTCCGTATTGTTCACGTGTCCGTTCAGGTCAATCTCAAGACGCTGCGGTGTAAAAGTCCTTTCAAAGCTGAATTTCTCAGGAAGTACGATTTTCGGAAAGCGCGTTATGCATGAGGCCTCGGAGCAAAAACCGATGTTCCCGAAATCTACGGAATCCATAGGCACAGGACGAAGAGTCTCAAGGTCAAGGAGCATCCACTGGAATTTCGCGTTCATAAAGGTCTGGCCCTTTTTCCTCTCGGCACCCGGAGTACGGCAAATCAGGGGAGTCTCCCAGTCGCTCTTTTTTCCTCCGTCGGCATAAGAAAAGCGGAAGTCGTAAAGGCTGAAAAGTCCCCTCACCTCCTCCATCCAGGACTCAAGAAGCAGGTCATCCTTCCACTCAGGATATTCGGAAATCTCAAAATGCTGCTTCGTCACAACCCAGGTAAGTCCCTTGCGTCCCATGTGGGGAATCGTAAGTCCGTGCTCCCCGTAATGGAAGGAAACCAGCGTCTGCGCCCAAGTGGACATTCCGACAAGCGTAAACCGAAGTTTGCCGTCTATGAATGCGGAATCCACGGCATAAGGCATTGAAAAAATATTTGACATGGATTGAGAATAGCACAAAGCGGAAATCAAATCAAGACGCCCGGAAAAGCGACGCATTTCCACACGCATTTCCACACGCATTTCTCACCCCTTGCCAATTATACGAAAATTTCATAAAATAGGAGCACTTAAAATTGGAGGAAAAGGGTAACGACATGAAACTTGCGGTTGACTGCAGGATGAGCGGAAAAAGCGGCATTGGCACTTTCATCGACGGAGTACTGCCTTTTTTTGCCAAGATGGACATTGACCTCCTTCTTGTCGGAAAATCAGAAAGCCCCGTTGAGGGAAAAACAATCGCCTGTATCCCTTGTGACATAAAGCCATTCTCGCTCAAGGAAATTTTTGCATTTCCAAAATCCATCGCGGACAAAATCAACTCATGCGACGCATTTTTCAGCCCCTACTGCAACATTCCCGGCGGAATCCGGGTGCCTGTGGTCTGCACAATCCACGACATAGTTTTTTTGGACATTCCTTCGCTTGCTGGTAAAATCGGAACACTTGCACGAAAGATTTTCTATAAGCGCGCCATAAGACTTTCAAAGGCGGTCTGTACGGTCTCTCAGTTCAGCAAAGAAAGGATCCTCGCCCAGCTAAAATGCAGGAAGCCAATCTACATTGTGTACGGAGACGCACCGGAATATTTCCATAAGCCGATTTTGCCCGCGCCACAAAAAAAGGACACGGTGATTTTTATCGGCAACATAAAAAAACACAAGGGACTCCAGACTCTGCTCCCAGCGTTCAAAAAATTCAGGTCCCAGATTGCGGGGCAAGGAAAAAATCCACCGGAGCTGCTGATAGTCGGCTCAATGGACAATTTCAGGACAAAGGACACGTCTTTTGATGCCGCGGAACTTGAGAGCGACGGAATTAGATTCACTGGATTCATAAGCGACCAGGAACTTCACGTGCAGCTTTCACAGTCCAGACTTCTCGTGCAGCCGTCTTTATATGAAGGATTCGGCATTCCACCGCTTCAGGCACTCTACTGCGGCACACAGGCCATCATTTCCGACATTCCAGTGTTCAAGGAAATCTACGCGAATCTTCCGGTGACATTTTTCAAGGCGGGAGACTGCGAGGACCTTTGTGCCAAAATGACGGAGCTTTGGAATAATCCGGGTGAGAAAATAGATTTTGAAAGTCCGTATTCGTTTAAACTGACGGCGAAAAAAATTATTGAGTGCATCGGCAATGTCGTCGTCGGCTCGGGAAAACAGACAAACACAGAAAAAGGAATTGCTTTATGAAAACTACATCTTTTAAAAGAAGATTTTTGATTCTTCCGCTCATTCTCATGATTGGAACAGGAAGCGTTTTTGCCCAGGACTCGGAGGCAGAAGACAAGGACACGGAACTCGTATTCACTATGGAAAACGAATCCGAGGAGCAGACATACAAAAGAAATTTCCTTGTGGCGGGCGGTGCTCTGATTTTTCCAAACATGGTCATCGGAGCCTGGAACCGATTTATAATCAAATCATCATGGGCTCAGGTCGGTTTTGATGACCTCACACATTTTTACGAGCATAAATGGGCTTGGGACGAGGACTGGTACTGGACGAATTTCGTGCTTCATCCCTATCAGGGAGCCCTTACGTACATGGGAGCAAGGTCGGCGAATTTCACCCCCTGGGAATCAATACTCTGGGCAACGGCCAGTTCCGTCATCTGGGAATATTTTTTCGAGACAAACGCGCCTTCAATCAATGACCTGATTTATACAAGCGTAGGAGCCTTCCCCTTGGGAGAAATGCTGTTCCGGCTTTCCTACTCCCTGCAAAACGTATGGTCACCGCTGAGATTCCTTGCAAATCCTGTGAGACTTTTCACGGATCCCACAATGAGGGGAAAGACAAATGTACCCAAGGGAAATGTCACGGAGCTTTCATTTAAATTTGGTGTGGGAACAGAAATCGGAAAAACTTGGGCAGACAGCGAGCACGAGTCTATCAAAGAGCAATATCCGGGGTTCCTGAGCGCGTTTATGGATGTAGTTTACGGAAATCCTTACGGCAACGACTCAAACATTCCGTATTCACAGTTCGAGCTTTCTTTCGGAGGAAACATCGGTCTGCCAAGCGGATACGGATACAAGGAACTGGAAGAAAAACTGATGTACGAGGTGAAAATCCTGAGCAACGGCATGATTCTTGCAAGGAGCATCGAGGGCAAGGACAACGTAAGGACTACAATCGGCATCGTTCTTGACTACGATTTTATCTGGCAGTCATTCCAAGAGCTCTCCACCATTTCCCCCGGATTTGCCATAAAGCAGCAGATTGAATTTCCGGCTTCCTCATTGTCATGGCAGTTCCATTTGGATGCGACCCTTTTGGGAACGACGGATTTCTATTACTACCGCAGAAGACAGTTTGATGACTATCTCTCCTACCGGTCCTACAGTTACGCCATAGGAGCCGAGAGCGTCGGGAAAATTGAGTGGAAAAGCCAAAACGGCCACAAGCTCTCTTTCGATGCCCACTCATACCTCATGTACGATATGGAGAACCAGACATACGGAGAAATGTCCTCGGGACTTGAAATTTTCTCCCTGTGCCAGCTTGACTACGAGTACAGGATTGCAAAGAACATAAGCCTGGGTCTGTCAAACAATGTTTACTTGAAATATGCCACCTACAAGGACCTTCCGTCCATTTTTTCCACAATGTACAAGGGCCAGGTTTATACACGGGTTTGGGTTAGGTAAGGTGGACTGTTGTAACATTATATCTTCTACGAAAGTCTTTGACAAAACATGCTTAATAATATATAATTTCTTTACCAACAGAGGATTATAATGTCATTTGCGAATATTTTATATACGGTCATTTTATATCCGTTAGTTCAGATCATTGAGATTTCTTTCAAGGTTTTTGATAAACTTTTCAGCAATACGGGAATTGCCGTGCTTGGAGTAAGTTTGACCGTAACTCTTCTTTGTCTTCCGCTTTACATAGTTGCAGAACACTGGCAGCAGGTCGAACGTGATACCCAAAAGAAGCTAAAACC
Source organism: Treponema sp. (assembly GCA_016288205.1). GTDB lineage: Bacteria > Spirochaetota > Spirochaetia > Treponematales > Treponemataceae > Treponema_D. Next base: position 28,522 of record JAEEYO010000036.1, read on the forward strand.
CGGAATAGAACGAATAAAAAAAGCATTTAAAGGCGATGAGCAGTACATGATTTTGTCCACATTCTACAAACAGAATCATTACCACCCAATGATGGCTCTCCGCTCTAGTTTTGGTCTGCTCATACAAATTCCATTTTTCATGGCAGCATATTCCTGTCTTTCAACCCTACCGGCGCTTCAAGGGCAGTCATTCCTTTTTATCCGCGACATGGGTCAGCCAGATGCAATTTTCAAGATAGGATCCTTTCCTGTAAATATACTTCCCATAGCCATGACCATAATCAATATCATCGCCGGAGCAATTTACACAAAAGGATTCCCAATCAAGGAAAAAATACAAATCTACGGCATGGCACTAATTTTCTTGGTCCTTCTCTACTCCAGTCCGGCAGGTTTAGTTCTTTACTGGACAATGAACAATATTTTCAGTCTTATCAAAAATATTTTCTATAAACTAAAGAATCCTCTGAAAGTCTTGTATATACTTATGACCGCAGCCTGTGTTTTCGTTGCAGTGTATGTCCTCTTTATATACGATGGAGGTGTCTCTCCAAAGAAAAGGATTGCCGCAGCAATTCCAATGTTGCTGTTAACCGGCATACCGCTATATCTGAAAGGAATCAGGTGGTTGCTTAACAAACCGCTTGCACATCTACAGGACAATAACACAAACAGACTTAAGCTATTCCTTTTTTCAGCAGCCGGACTATGTGTTCTTACGGGTATCGTACTTCCAACAAACCTCATTTCTTCCTCAGTGCAGGAGTTTTCAAACATAGAAACATATAAATCTCCAACAGATTTTCTTGCAGCTCCGTTCTGGCAAAGTCTCGGTATTTTCGTTTTCTGGCCTACATGCATCTATTTTCTCTTCAATAAAAAATTGCAGACCTTAATCGCTGCACTATTTTCGGTATTGCTTGTTACTTTTGCCGTAAACGCATTCGCCTTTGCAGGTAATTATGGTTCTATGGATATCACCCTAAAATTCATTGGTGGAATCATTTCTCAAAGCAAACTGTTTATTCTGATAAATCTTGTAGTAAATATCCTGCTTATTGTTATCATAAACATCATTTTCTCTACAAAAAGGAATTCATATTTTACTACTTTCACATTCTTGATTTTCCTTGTGTTCACTGTATTCGGAATTATCAATGTAGGAAAAATAAAAAAAGAGTACAAGCAGTTTTTAGTAAATCATGATTCTAAAACCTCTACAGACAGCAATGATTTTACAACAAGGTTTCACCTTTCTAAGACTGAAAAGAACATAATTGTCATAATGCAAGATAGGGCGGAAAGTTCATATTTCCCGCATATCCTTCAAAATTTCCCTGAATTTAATGAGCAATTCAGCGGTTTTACTTTCTATCCAAACACAGTTTCATGTAATGGACATACATTTATGGGCAGTCCAGGACTCTATGGTGGCTATGAATACATCCCATCCGAAATGAACAAAAGAGAATCGGAAAAACTTGTAGACAAGCATAACGAAGCCCTACTCCTTATGCCAAGAATTTTTACGGAACAGGCTGAATATACAGCAACAGTTTCAGACCTTTCATGGGGAAACTACAGCTATCTTGCAGACCTGAGTTTTATTGACAAATATCCTAAAATTTCTACATCAATTTTGAACGGACGATATACAGGTGAATTAAAGAAAAACATTTCCCTTTCAAGCCAAAGTTCGCTGATAAAAAGTGCAAATAGAAATTTCTTATGGGTGAGCTTATTCCGTGGAATTCCTGCCGCACTCAGACCACTCATTTATTACAAGGGTTCCTGGTGGGGAGCAGAAGATGTCATAGACATGGATTCTTTCCTTGATTGGTATGGAAGCCTTTATTTCCTACCCGAGATTACGGATTTTTCTTCTAAGACAGGAAACCTTGTCGTAATAACAAATGAAGCAACTCATTCAAACGAAGATATTCCATACATTGATTTTACAAAATCCATAAATCATTTTTCCGACAATCTTCCCGGATATGACATAAATGTGGTGTGTCTCAAAAAGATAGCGGAATTCTGTGACTATCTAAAAGCAAACAACGCTTACGATAATACAAAAATCATAATTGTCGCAGATCATGGAATAGGCTATGGAGCTACAGCTGACGAAAACTATACCACATCATCGCTTGGCAACGGATATAATAAAGATCACTTGAACCCACTGCTCCTTGTAAAGGATTTCAATTCAACTGGTCCTATAAAGACCGATATGAGTTTCATGACAAATGCGGATACACCAAGCATTGCATTTAAGGATGTCATAGAAAATCCGACGAATCCATTCACAGGGAAGCTTGTTACATCTGATTCAAAGACAGAAGGTATTCTTGTTACGACAGACGATATCTTCATGCCGCACCATAGCTCAAGTTCATATACTTTTACTGTGAAACCAGACTCTTGGTACAGAGTAAAGGATAATATATTTGTTGATGAAAATTGGGTACAGGAATCCAAGTAAATACTAAAACCATTTAGGAGACGAAACAAAATGACAGAACAAGAATTTGATTACATAATGGCCATTCGCCGCAAAGAAGATGTTTCAGGATTTTCAAAGGACACAGTCCTTTCATGCACAAAATCTGGATGGATAAAAAACGGAAAAGTCACAAACGATGGTATGGAGGCTATTGCCCCATATAAGGTTGACAATGCAATTATCATGGCCGCTGGAAGAAGCAGAAGATGTATGCCTCTTTCAAATTATTTGCCAAAAGGACTTTTTGAAATCAAAGGTGACACTATGGTTGAGCGGCAGATTAAGCAGCTGCACGATGCCGGTATCAAGGAAATTATTCTTGTCGTCGGATATCTTAAAGAGAGATACTACGATATGGCAAAAAAATATCCTGAACTCATAGTAATTGATAATACGGAATGGGAAGAAAAAAACAATATGTCTTCACTTTATGCGGCAAAAGACTACATAAAAGCAAGCTACATCTGCTGTTCCGACAACTGGTTCGCACACAATGTGTACAGAGATTATGTCTATGACTCTTACTATGGCTGCCTCTACTCAGATGAATTCTGCAACGAATATTGCGTCAAGGGACTTGATGACCGCGGATACATGACATCAGTTAAAAAAGGCGGCGAGAAATCCTGGTATACAATTGGAGAAGCTTTTTTCTCAAAATCTTTTTCTAAAAAATTTGTGGATTTGATGGTAAAAGAATACTACGATCCAGAAATGAAATATATGCTTTGGGATGATTTCCAGATCAAACATATAACAGAGCTCTTAATGAAGATCAAACGTTATGATGATTCGGAATGCAAAGAATTTGACACAACAGAGGACATTCTTCAGTTCTATCCAAACTTCAAGGATTTCATCGATCAGTTTTTTCAGGAAGATGAGCTGATTAATTCCACTCAGCGAATTTCATATCTGTCAAACTATTCAGACACAAAGCAATATTCCGTAGTAGCAACAGAGCAACTGACAGGACGATTGCATGTAAATGAAAACCTGTTTGGTCCCAGTCCAAAATGTCTTGAAGTGCTCCACAATGCAACAATGGAAGATTTATATCTCTACGACCTTACTCGCGAAGATAATCTGGCCATAGAAGTTTCAAAGGCGACTGAAATTCCGACTGATTCAATTTTCATACACTCAGGAAGCTCGGATGTCATAAAAACAATCATGACCATAGTATTAAACAAAGATGATACAGTTCTTATCTCAAATCCTGCATGGAACTATTATAAGTCAGTATGTGAACTCCGTCATGCCAAGGCCGCATATTATAATATTGTTCCAGGGAAAGATTCCTATGAGTTTGACATAAAAAACCTTCTTTCGGAAGCGAAAAAATCCAGACCAAGAATAATCATCATTACAACGCCTCATAATCCAACCGGAGCCGTTATCTCCCGTAATGATTTGGAAAAAGTAATTAAAGAAAACCCGACTTCCCTTGTAGTTGTTGATGAAGCATATCTTGGGCTTTCAACCATTACCTATGATACGAAATACCTGCTCAATTCATATAACAATGTTGTTTTCTGCAGGACATTCTCAAAACTTTATGGTCTCGCTGGAATCCGCATGGGGTATGGACTTTGCACACCGATGGCAAAACAGGTATTCAAACTTGATTTAAATCCATTCAGGGTTTCTAATATAGGACGCAAAGTGTGCATTGCGGCACTTAATGACAAAGCCTATTATTCAAACCTCACAAAAACAATAATCAAGATTAAGGATGACTTTATTTCGCAGATTAACAAAATTAAAGGTGTGAAAGCCTATAAATCTGCCGCGAATTTTATTTTCATCCGCTTCAATGAAAACTTAGGCGAGAACGACAAAGAGATTGATGTACAGGCACTAAAGGATTACCTTTCGCAAAACGGATATCTGACCAGATTATGGACTGAAGAAAATCACCTTTCAATGCGTATTACTGTTGCACCTGAAGAGGAGATGAACAAAGTTCTTGAACTGATTAAGGAGTTTGTCGAAAAATGATTTTTTTACCCCTTTATATTGACCCAGGAACGGGAAGCATGCTCTTTTCAATTCTGATTGGAGCAGCGGCAACTCTGTTTTTCCTCGCAAAGGCATTGTTTCTAAAACTCAAGCTAATTTTTGCTGGTAAAAAAGGTTTACAAGAGGACAAAGGATATAAGAATTATGTGATTTACTGTGAGGATAAGCGATATTGGACAGTATTTCAGCCCGTAATAGAAGAATTCGAAAAGCGAAAGATTGAGCTTACATACTATACCGGCTCAAAGGATGATCCCGTATTTCAGAACAAATATGATTACATAAAATCTGAGTTCATAGGGGCTGGAAATGTCGCTTACGCAAAGCTGAACATGATTTCAGCAGGCATTGTCCTTATGACTACGCCAGGACTTCAAGTCTATCAGTTAAAAAGAAGCCGCAACGTAAAGCACTACAGTCATATTTTTCATTCATGCACAGATTCAACAATGTACAGACTTTTCGGATTGGATTATTTTGATTCAGTACTCATGACCGGGGACTATCAGGGAGAAGACATAAGACTTCTTGAAGAACAAAGAAATTTACCGAAAAAAGAACTTGTTACTGTAGGCTGTACTTATCTCGATGTTTTAAAAGAAAAAATGGCCTCTATACCAGATGAGGAAAAACATGAATTTACAGTACTTGTCTCTCCCTCATGGGGTAAAAGCGCACTTCTCGGGCTTTATGGAGAAAAATTACTTGACCCACTTGTAAAAAGCAACATGAAGATTATTGTGCGTCCACACCCTCAGTCGAGAATCTCGGAAAAAGAAATGCTTGATCGTCTTCACGAACGTTACAAGGATAACACAAATCTTGAGTGGGACAATGAAAGAGACAACATTTATTCACTCAAAAAAGCAGACATCATGATATCAGATTTTTCCGGCATTGTTTATGACTACACATTCCTATGCGACAAACCTGTTATGTATGCAAACTCGGATATGGACTTACTGCCTTATGATATTTATGACACAGGGCATGATCCATGGGCAGTCACAACACTCCAGAAGATTGGTATTCCCATAAACGAAAGTGATTTTGAGAACATTGCTGAAGTAATAAAAAATGCGTCTGACAGTCCGGAACTTGCAAAATTGAGGGCTCATTACAAAGCAGAGGCATGGCAGCATATTGGTGAAGCTGGAAAGCTTACAGCAGAGTTTATGGTTTCAAAACTGGCAGAAATTGAAAACGAAAAAACTCGCTCCCGATAAAATCAAGCGGTAGAAAAAAAAAAATCAATATGCTATAATAACCACCATGAAAGTAGCAATCGTACATGACTGGCTTGTAACTTATGGGGGAGCGGAGCGCGTGGTGGAGGAGTTTTTGAAAATCTACCCCGACGCTGATATTTTTACGCTCGTCTATGACAAAAAGAAGATGGGAAAAATATTTCCGCCCGAAAAAGTCCACACATCATTCGTGCAAAAAATTCCGTGCGCGACAAAGCTTTACACAAAACTGCTGTCCCTTATGCCGAAAGCATTCGAAAGTTTTGACCTCACGGGATACGACCTTGTGATTGCATCCTCATCATCATGTGCAAAGGGCGTAATCACCTCCCCCGCCACTCCGTACATTGCATACATACACTCACCCATGCGCTATGCCTGGGATCTCTACTTTGACTATTTCAAACGCTCAGGTCTGATAACGCGATTCTTCATGAAACGACAGATGCCGAAAATCCGCCAGTGGGATTTTATCTCAAGCCAGAGGATTGACACACTTGTCGCAAACTCAGCATACATCGCGCGCCGCATAAAAAAATTCTGGAACCGCGATTCAAAGGTGATTTTTCCGCCGGTGGACACAGAGAGAATCTCTCCGAACGGACTTCCGCCAGAGGATTTTTACGTAGTGTTCAGCCGCTTTGTTCCATACAAAAGAATTGATCTTGCCATCAGTGCATGCGGAAAAACGGGAAGAAGGCTTGTCGTAATCGGTGGCGGTAAGCTTGAAAAGGATTTGAAATCACTTGCCGCAAAATATTCCCATGACGCAAAAATTACGTTCACCGGGAGAATCAGTGATGGCGAGGTGAAAGACTATCTCCAAAAATGCCGTGCCCTGATTTTCTGTGCTGAGGAAGATTTTGGAATCATCCCGGTGGAAGCTCAGGCTGCGGGAAGGCCTGTCATCGCATTTGGAAAAGGCGGTGCGCTTGAAACTGTTCAGGACGGAAAAACAGGAGTATTTTTCAGCGAACAGACGGATGAGTCTCTTGTGGAAGCCTTGGACAGATTCGAAAAACTGGAAGCCGACGGCGCATTTAAATCTGAGACCATATCAGCTTGGGCAAAAAAATTCTCCGCAGAAAGATTCAGAGACGAAATAAAGGCAACAGTGAAAGTGGAAAGTGGAAAGTGGAAAGTGGAAAGCTGAGAGTGTCCGATTTTGCGATTATCAATTTTCTAAACTATTATGGCCAATCTGCCGAAAATGGGATTATGGAAAAGTCTACATTCAGAAACATATATAAATATCTCGCCGCAATCATTTTGGTGATGATTCTTGCAAATCAGGGAGCCGGGGCTTATGTGTGCAAGTATAAGGAAGATTTTTACAAGCTCTATCATGTGCATTACCAGCAGCTTCCCGACGACTGCATTGAAAACATCTACTGGCTGGAAAAGGCTGTCAAGGCTGATTTTGCAAACCCCTACTATGCGTTTGCAAAAATCGAGGACGAGCGGCAATGGGAAAAATACCGCTATCTTTTTATGATGCACGTCAATCTGAAACTGATTGAGCAGCACCTTCGCCTGGGACGTATTTACGACAAAAAAATCGCATATTTCTACGACGCTCCTTGGACGGACGAATATCAGCGCAATCTGGAAAAGGCACAGTCCTGCTACGAGGCCGGATATTATTATTGGGAAGAGGCAAAACTGTGGGCGGAAAAAGCAAGCGTCTCAAAATTTAATTTTCTCTGCATGACGGACATCCAGAACTGGGAAGACGAGCGTGAAAGAATCAACACAGGAGACCTGGACTACGGACGCACATTGGACCGCGAGCTTACGAGACTCAGAAAAGTTCTTGCCGACCTTATTGAAATGAATGAAAAAAAATATTAGAATGGGGGAATGAAAGACAAGACATTCTCCTTTTCCTACCCCGCCGACTCTGGCTTCAAGGGTACGGACATTCATTTTTACTCGGGCACTCCCGACCTTGAGGCGATTTTTTTCAACACGGACGAAAAGAAATCTTCCCAAAGACTTTTTGTTACAGACAAAACTCTGGCATCCCTTCCATCAGTCAAAAAATTCAGCGAAAAATTTACGGACAGCGGGGACACATCAATTCCGGGCATTACATACGCAAAACGAGGCACTGACATTCTTGCTGTAATCGGTGCGGGTGAAAAGTTCAAGACCATGGACAGCATTCTTTCCATTGAAAGCGTCGCAATCAAAAACAACTTCAACAGAAACTGTACTTTCATAGCCATCGGTGGCGGTGTGATGAGCGACATGGTTGCCTTCGCTGCATCAATTTTCAAGCGCGGAGTCTCGGTTGATTTTGTTCCAACAACTCTGCTTTCTATGGTGGACGCGTCCATCGGAGGAAAAACCGGAGTTGATTTCAGCAACTACAAAAACATGGTCGGCACTTTCTGGCCAGCAGACAATCTCTACGTCTGGTCTGATTTTGTAAAGACATTGCCCGAAAACGAATTCCGCTCAGGACTCGGAGAGGCATTAAAAACAGCCCTGCTCTTCAACGAAGAGATGCTCAATCTGTTCAGGACAGAAAAAGACAAGGTTCTCGCAAGGGATTCCGAAATCATCGGCAAAGTAATTTCCGAATGTGCCAAGGCAAAGGCAATCATAGTTGAGGAAGATCTCAGGGAGCACGGACGGCGCGCGTTTTTGAATCTGGGACATACTTTCGGACATGCGCTTGAATCCGTTGCTGGACTCGGAGCTATCACCCACGGAGAAGCCGTCATGTGGGGAATCGGAAGAGCCTTGGATTTGAGCGTAAGACTTTCTCTTTGCACGAAAGAATATGCGGAGAGCTGCAAGACACTTTTTGCCGATTACGGTTACGACATGAATCCGGTTCCAGAAGCCCTTAAATCTTTTGGCGGCGACCGTGTAAAATCACTTATTGAGGCAATGCGCAAGGATAAAAAAAATCAGTCCAGCGAAATCCGTCTCACACTGCAGAAGGGACTTTGCGACACTGTGATTCAGACTGCAAGCGACAGCGACATTGAGGCGGTACTCGCATGACAGAGAGCAAAAAGATTTCACGAGAACATTATTTTGATTGGGCCGCGACATCCCCTTCCGACGAGGAGATAATCAGAAAGGCTCTGGACATTTCTCTGGAGCACTGGGGAAATCCTTCGAGCATACATGAGGCCGGAACCGATGCAAAAAAAGCGTTAACTGAGGCAAGGAAGATTGCGGCAGAGGCACTCGGAGTAAAAGAGTCAACAATTTTTTTCACATCGGGAGGAACTGAAAGCGACCACATTCCCCTTCTCTCCATGCTCACACGCCCGAACCAGGGAAGCATAATCCTGAGCGCGATTGAGCATCCTGCAATGCGGGAAATGGCAAAGGCAATGGAAAACTGCGGATGGAAAATCATCACGGTAAGCCCGGACAAAAACGGATTCATCACACCTGAGAGCATTGTGGAAAAAATTCAGGACGACACGACCTTCGTTTCAGTGATGGCGGTGAACAACGAGACAGGTGCGGTGCAGCCATACGCCGAGATTGCAAAATCTATTGAGGAAGCGTGCAAGGGAAAAAGAAAAGCGATTTTCCATGTGGACTGCGTTCAGGGAGCCGGAAAAATCCCACTTGATTTAAGCAAGGTTGACGCGGCATCTGTAAGCGCGCATAAAATCGGAGGACCGAGGGGCGCTGGACTTCTTTACCTGAGCCGTCAGATCACTCCATTTTTGCGAGGCGGCGGACAGGAAGGCGGAATCAGGAGCGGGACGGAAAATCTTTTCGGTGCGACGGCCCTTGCAATGTGCCTTAGAAAATATGCAATCAGCGAGAGAAATCCCGAAGCCATGAAGCGGTTCAAGGACCAAGAGGAGATGACCCAAAGATTCATCGAATCACTAAAGGAAATCCCAGGATGCAAAATCATCCCGCACGGACGCATGGAGGACCAAGGCCTTAATTTTTCACCGTGGATTGTGCAGGCGGCATTTCCGGGCATTCCGGGTCAGGTGATGGAAAGGGCTTTGAGCGAGCAGGGATTTTACATCTCCACAGGAAGCGCGTGCTCTTCGGGCAAACAGTCCCGACCGGTTTTGGACAGCATGAACGTAAGCCGCGAGGAAAAGGAATCCTCGGTAAGATTCAGCTTCGGATCTTCGACCACGGAAAAGGCAATGGGAGAACTCATTGAAAAAGTAAGGGAGATTGCGGCAAGATTCGCACACTAGGATTAGGAAAACGCTGTATCCTTAAAAAACTTGCTTGTAATCTGAGGGAATTTGTTTTATAATTAAACAAAGAGGTGCAAAATGAGGTGTCCATCATGCGGAAGTCTGGATGACAAAGTGATAGAGTCCAGGACGATGATTAACGGAGAAAGCATAAGACGGAGACGGGAATGCAATGTCTGCCACTACAGATTTACTAGCTACGAGAGGATTGAGGAACGGCCTTTCATGGTTGTGAAGCGGGACGGCAGGCGTGAGCCATTCGATCAGGAAAAGCTTTCGAGGGGCATTGAACGCGCGCTGGAAAAACGTCCGGTCTCAACGAGCATGGTGGATCAGATTGTCACCGAGATTGAGGATGAAGCCTACGAAAAGGGAAAGACCTCACGCGAAATCACCACGTCCGATCTGGGAGAAATCGTGCTCAAGAGGCTAAACGATGTGGACAAGGTTGCATACATCCGCTTCGCGAGCGTGTACAAGCACTTCAACAATCTGGATGAGTTTATAAATGAGGTAAAAAAAATCGGGGAGGCCGACAAAAACTCGTAGCGACTTCCCCGTTAAAATCCGATGTCAAATCAGCACAGCATTAAATCAGCTTTCGGAACCGGCACTGCTTCTGCTGATTCGTGAAGATGCCTTGTTTTTCCAGTAATTGTCGGGAAGAGTGTCGCCAAGCACGGTGAAAAGCCCCGCCGCAAAAGACGTGTATCCCATTTCACCGGCTACGTCAGCAAGATTGTAGAAAAGCTCCCAGATTCCGTTGTCATGTCCCCAGTTCACGATGTCCGAATATTCCCCGGCTTTTTTGAGCAAATCCGCAAGTGACTGATATTTGAAATTAGTCAGACGGTCACCAAGGGTCTCTTCAATTCTGGTAACTGCAATCACAGTGGCAAGGGCGGCGCAACGCAGGGACTTTGATTTTTCACTTCTCACCTTCTTCGGATCGGAAAGCATGGTTGAGACCGTCTTGTAATATTTTGAGAGTCCGTCAAGAGCCGCAAGAGAGCGGTCCACATTGCTTCTGTAAAGAATAAAGAATCTGTCCACGGATTTCGGTGTGTTTCCGGAGATAACGGTCTCCATGCTCTTCATAAAGATTGCGTCGGTGTAGAACTCATCGTCCGCAAGGATGTCCAGCATGTATTTCTCGTAATCAGTAAAATAAGGAGAGGATTTGCCGGAATTTCTCAGATACTCGGCATAGTCGGAAGCCTCAAGCTGATTTTTCGCCATTTTGCCAAGGTCATAAAGGATGTCGTACTTAACCTCGGGCACACTGAGCAAATCTGCGGCTTCATACGCCTTTTTCATGTAAAGAGACGCGTTCTTCACCTCTCCCTCAACCATGTAGACTGAACCCAAAAGATAGTCCGCCTCAGGATAAGAATTGTTGCGGTTGATGAAAGAAAGCAGGTTTGAAAAGCTGTTTTTGAACTTTGCGTCGCCGTAAGTTGAAAGATAGGAGCGGACAATGTCAAGGGCATTCTTCTGCTTGGTCTTGTCAAGGGCCTGGATTACCACGTTCAGCTCATCACCGGCATTTCGCACGCTGGAAATTCTCTGCGCATGATCAAGCGTATACTGCTCCCACTGAATCTGAGACATTCGTTTTTTCTTTGCCTGCTCAGCAAGCGAAACACAGCGTCCGTACTCGCCGAAATCAAAAGCATCCTGAGCCTGCTTCAAAATGTACCAATACTCGTCACCGGCAGGTTTTCTTACTACAATGGAACCTTCCGCCCCCACGCTCACGGCTGTAAATGCCATAACAAGACTCAGAACACATATTTTCAAGACTGCTTTCATAAAAACACAGACTCCATCAACTTAATTTCTAGTTTAACCGGGAAACCGCCTTAAAGTTCATTGAGTAGTTCCCTAAACACATTATCGGCATCCGAAGCGTCAATTGTTCGCACAATTTTGCCTTTTTTGAAAAAAACCACACGTCCGTCACCGCCGGCGATGCCCAAATCCGCGTGCTTTCCTTCTCCGGGTCCATTAACAACACAACCCATCACGGCAATGGTTACATCTTTTTTCATGGAAAGAAGCTCGTTCTGCCATCTTGCGACAAATCCATGCACGTCAAAGCCGATTCTGCCGCACCTCGGACAGCTCACGATTGTGACTCCACCTTCCCTCTTGCCACATTCACGCAGGATTTCCCGTCCCGCAATGACTTCGTTTTCAGGGGTAGATGAAAGGCTCACACGGATTGTGTCACCGATACCCTCTTTCAAAAGCGTGGAAAAAGCCAGGGTTGACTTTACGAGTCCGCCGATCAAGGGTCCAGCCTCGGTAACTCCGATGTGCAGGGGGAGGTCGGAAATGCGGGCGAATGACTCGTTTGCCTCAACGGTCTCGGAAACTGACGACGCTTTCATGCTCACGGCTACATTGTGAAAATCCAGCTCATCGAAAATCTCCACCTCGCGCATGGCTGTTTTTGAGAGAGCTTCGGCACGGCTGATTTTTCCACCCTCCACTTCCGCTTCCAAATCCTTGGGCAGACTTCCCGTATTCACTCCGATCCTGATTGCAAGACCCTTTTCCCTGCAACCGTTGACCACTGCCTCCACACGCTCGCGGCTTCCGATGTTTCCGGGATTGATTCTAATTGCGGCTACATTTCCCTCGATGCAGGCCAATGCAAGGCGGTAGTCAAAATGTATGTCGGCGACAAGAGGCATCTCGCATCTTTTCTGGATGGCACAGAGACCGGCGGCACTCTCCATGTCCGGCACGGCGAAACGGATTATGTCACAGCCGAGGGACTTGAGCGTGTTGATTTTACGCAGGATTTCCTCAATCTTTTCGTTGTTTCCGGCCACATCGGAAATGGGTTCCTTCCACATGGTCTGTATTGTTACGGGAGCACCCCCGCCCACTTCCACACGAGCGATTCCATCATGCCCGCCCAGCACTATCATGCGACTCTTTTTGTACATATTACGAGCTTTCTCCTATTTCAAAACAAAAATGACCGTCAAAGGCTGATCCTGTACGGACCTCCAAGACGGCCATTGAAAAGTCAGGATACCACACAGATATTGCGGCACCCCTAAACGAATGGGTAAATCAGGCAATCATTCCGAAAACCATTGCAAACAGAGCGACGGTTTCGCAAAGACCGACTACCATGATGTAGTTTGTGAATCCCTTTCCGGTTTCTCCCAAGGCATCGCTACCTGCGGCACCGGCTTTTCCCTGAGCGATTGCGGACATGCACATTGCAAGACCACAAGCAAGACCCAGACCCAGTGAGAACAAAGGATCAAGAGCACCGTCCAAAACCTTTCCCTTCATTGAGTTCATCAGAAGGAAGCCGTAGATGGTCTGTGTAAGCGGAGCACCCGCAAAAACCACCAGAAGGAAGGGAGCGGGCTTGTTATTCAGGTAGCATCTCTTCCATGCACCAATGGCACCCTGTCCTGCAATTCCAATTCCAATTGCGCTTCCCATAGCAGCAATACCCATAACCAAACCGGCACCAATCATACCCCAGTTCATAATCTTTACTCCTTAAACGCTTTTGCGCTTTATATTTTTCTTATTATCAAGCAGGATTTTCGTCCTGCCTGTTAAAACCTTACTTAACTGACATTAAAGTCAGATCCATCACCTCAGTTTGCCGAGGCTTCCCATCGCGTTGATTGCCTTTCCCAGACCCTCAATGCGGATTTCCTTGTTTGCATTTCCGTTCTCGCTAAACGGTCTGTACTTGGTTCCGCTCCATGCCATGCCCAGATGCTGAGAGAATTCCAGCGTATTAAGACGCACACCATGAACCACAACCGAAAGCACGTTAAGTATGGCGTTGAGTCCGTGACCGAAGCACAAAAGCACTACCATCAGGATTCCGAAAATCACCATCTTTGCGACCACACCGCCGTTGGCTCCGAAAATGTTCAAAGCCATGCTGTTTACGGTACTTGAGATTGCACCGCCCGCAAGAGCAACAGCCCAGAGACGGATGTACGAAACAATGTCACTGAACACGTTGACCACTCCAAGCAGCACGGAAATGATATTCTTGCAGCTTTCAAGCACGGATTTTCCTATGCTTCCCTCGTAGTTCGAGAAGATGAAGCTCAGGACGAATCCGAAGAGCAGCACACCGATGGCAATCAGCGGCATTGCAGACGGCAGGTTAACCGCACCGCCAAATATGGAAATTGGATTTCCGGTATCTGACAGAGGATATTTCGTAGCGTCCACGACCAGGCTCATCACCACGTAGAACATACCCCAGAGCTGAAGCAGGGATCCCAAATCACCAAGGCATTTAAGGCTCTTTTTGTCGGCCATAAAGCACTTGATGTGAGCGATGCTCAGCTGGACCAAGGCAAGCATGAAACAGAAAATCTTCTGGTTTGTGTTCGCAGTGTCCTCAGCAAGCCTGTCTCCCATATTGTAAACCAAATCGAGCTTGGCCTTTGATATGGGTTTCAGAGACAGTCCCACCATCCACTCAGGAAGAACTTTGTAGTCAATTCCGAACCATGAGCAGGTGAAGATTCCGTAAGCCGTGGTGCACAGTCCCAAAAGGGTCACGAGCACCGGCAGGGATCTTTTTCCGCTCTTTGACTTTGCAAGGAGAAGCAGACCGAGAAGCGAAATTATCGCACCGTATCCAGCATCTCCGAAAATCATCGCGAAGAAAATGCAGAAGAACAGCAGGAACCATCCAGAGATGTCAAACTCATGGTAGCCCGGCGTAACGTCAAGGAAGTCGGTAAGCGGATAGATTATGCTCACCAGCTTATTGTTGCGAAGTTTTGTCGGAACAGGATCTTCCTCGGCAGGATCGGATGCTGCGAATGCCCACTCGTTCATCTTGCAGGCAGACGCGAAATCCTCCATTGAATCCTCTGGAACATAGCCCGTAAGCCATGCGAGTTTGCCGCTTCTGTCTTTCTCTTCCTCGGCAACCTTTTCCAAAGCTTCCTCAATGGTCTCAAGTCCGGCAGATTTTTCTCCACTCACCTCTTTCGGCATGTCCCTTTCCATTCCACTGAAGATATTCTCAAACTCAATGTTTCCGGCAAGATTTTCCTTAAAACCGGCAATGGCGGAACTGTATTTCTTTGCGTCCTCAAGGGACTTTTCTATGGAAGAAATCTCATTCTTTGAGGCCGCAATCTCAGCCTGGAATTCCCCGGAGGATTTTTCAGGCATGGGCACTGCAAATGCTTCCGGCGGCAAATCTGCGGGTCTCTCCAGAACCTCCTCCTCGGAAAGAAGAAGGAAACGGATGATTTTTCCCACGGAGTTAACCACCATGGTCTTTGAGTTCTCACCGATGAGTCCGTACTTTTCCACGGGAATCTCATACATATACATGCAGACACCCTTTTCGGCAAGGTACTTAAAATCATCGGGATTGACGGAACCCCATTTGGAAAGTCTGTCAAGCTCCTGCGTGTCCTGCGAAATCAAATCCATGAGGGCTTTTTTTCTGTCACTCAGCGCGACAATCTCCCTTGCCCTCTTGTCAGCCTCATCGCTTGAAAGCTCCACCTGCGCGGGAAGCAACTTTTTGGGCAGCTTTATTTCGTCAAGAACGGAAAGAGCCTTATCAGCCGCAGCGCTCGCATCCTTGAAAGCCTGCAAGACGGGACCATGCCCCTCCACAGTCTCCAGATGCACAAGCCCAATCTTCCTGAGCTTTTTGAGCGCGGATTTTCTCTCAGAATTCAGCATTACAATGGAGACTTTTTTCATGGGTACAATCATTTTTTAGCCTCCTTCTTTGCTGTGGTTCTGGTCGTACGTCTCTTTTTGGGAGCCTCATCCTCCTCATCCACAACAACAGGTGTTGCAGAAGCGGACTGTAGCTTCCTCTTTGAGATCTTACTTCTAACAACGGCGGCAACCTGCTCATCACCAAGGAAAATACCGATTTTCTTGATGTTGGCCTTTGTCTCCGGAATTTTTACCTTTTCAAACAGGTTCACTCTCTGGCTTGTGGTCCTGAGCTCCTGGGTCAGCAATCTTACCTGCTCCTCCAGAACCTCGGCTTCCAAATCCAGCTCAAGTTCCCGCTCCATCCGGTCTGCAGCCATATCAATCCACAGAGGGGTCGAATAGAGGTCGTAGTCACCACGGCCAAAATCAGCACCCTCATAGATTGGGATTTTCACACCGGCAATGTTGCTCCAGCCCTTCTTGATGTTTCTTACTGTCACCATGTCGGGCTTGAAGGCATCTTTTTCACCAAAGACGGAGATCCATTTCTGGAAATCCTCCTCAAGTGCTTTCTTTTCCTCTCGGACTGCCTTGCACTTTTCATCTATGGTGCGGATTTCTGACTGCAGCTGCTGTTTTTTGAGCGTAAGGGTCGGAAGATAACGCTGATACATTTTCAGCGCGTCTTTCTGTGCCTTCTGCTCGTTTTTCGTCAGCTTAATCTTTGCCATTCAGTATCCTCTTATTTGGGCCAGAACTGCTCAATCAGATCAGTCTTCAGACCTGTTTCCTGTTTCTCAAAGCACTGGGCAAGAATCTTCCATCCGTTGTCCAAGGCTTCCTCCAGCGGAATGTTTACGCTAAGGTCCATCATGTTGGACTCAAAGAGCACTCCGTACTTCAAGAGCTTTTCGTCCCAAGCCGACATATTGAATCCCATGGATTTCTTTTCCAGGGTGTCGCGGTACTGTGCGTAAAGGCGGATCATACCGTCCATGAGAGCGCGGTGGTCTTTGCGTGTCTTTGAGTTGACCTGCTGCTTAAGACGTGAAAGTGAACCGAACGGCTCAATGTGTCCGCCCTTGAGATAGAACTGTCCCTCGGTGATGTATCCCGTGTTGTCAGGAACCGGGTGAGTAACGTCGTCACCAGGCATTGTAGTAACAGCAAGGATTGTGACGGAACCGGACTCAGCGAAGTCAACGGCCTTTTCGTAGCGGCTCGCAAGCTGTGAATAGAGGTCTCCCGGATATCCACGGTTTGAAGGAACCTGCTCCTGAGTAATGGCGATTTCCTTCATGGAGTCGGCGAAGTTGGTCATGTCGGTAAGAAGAACCAGAACGTCCTTTCCCTGCAATGCGAACTGCTCGGCAACCGCAAGCGAGAGATCCGGAATCTTCATACATTCTACGGTCGGGTCGGCAGCCGTATGGATGAACATTACGGTCTTGCTCAATGCACCGCCCTCTTCCAATGTGTTCTTGAAGTAGAGATAGTCGTCATATTTCAGACCCATTCCACCAAGAACGATTACATCAACCTCAGCCTGCATGGCGATTCGTGCGAGAAGCTGGTTGTAAGGCTCACCGGAGATTGAGAAAATCGGGAGCTTCTGAGAGACGACCAATGTGTTGAAGATGTCAATCATCGGGATTCCGGTACGGATCATGCGGCTCGGCGTGATGCGCTTTGACGGGTTGACGGAAGGTCCTCCGATCTCGACAAGGTTATCCACCAGGGCAGGTCCGTGATCACGGGGCTCTGCTGAACCGTTGAAGATACGTCCGAGAAGGTCCTCGCTGAAAGAAACCTTCATCTCCTGTCCAAGGAAGCGGATCTGGTCATTTGTGGAAACACCTCGTCCACCCGCAAAAACCTGCAAGGAAACCAAATCACCGTCAATCTTGTTGACCTCGGCCAGAGAGCGTCCGAATCTTGTGGTGATTTCCGCAAGCTCGTTCAGTTTTACTCCCTTGGCACGAACGGTTATGACGCTTCCGTTAATGCTTTCTATTTTACTGTATACTTTGTTCATTACTCACCGTCCTTGACGAGCGCCTTTACCCCGTCAGAGAGCTTTGCATTCTTTTCCTTGAGCAGATCCTCAATCTTCTTTTCCTGAGTCTTGAACTCCGCGCTCTCGTACTTGGAATAGTTCATGTCGATGAAATTCTGCCTGAGGTTGTTGAAGAATACGCGCGCATCGTCCTTTTCCTCATAGTCGAAATCGGAGCCGAGGATTTCCAGAATCTTCTTGAAGATATATCTCTGTCTCTCAGGAGGTGTGGCTCCCTCAATCTCGTCGAAGCTGTCCTGCTGCATATAGACCGCATCCAGGAATTCACTCTTGAGATAGAGTGTGAAATCTTCAAGGGAAGTTCCTTCCTCACCGACGACCTTCATCATCTGGTTGACTTCGCATCCCCTGCGGTAAATGGAACGGGCATACTCAACCCACTCCGGTTTAATTACGGAATGATACTTTGACCATGAGTCAAGCGGGTCAATAGCCGGATAGCGACGTGCATCGGATCTCTCACGTGAAAGACCATGGAACGCACCTACGACCTTCAAAGTTGCCTGGGTAACAGGTTCCTCGAAGTTACCACCAGCAGGAGAAACCGTACCACCGATTGTAACGGATCCGGTCTCACCAGTGCGAAGTTTTACGATACCGGCACGCTCGTAGAATGAAGCGATTGTTGACTCCAGATATGCCGGGAATGCCTCTTCACCAGGGATTTCCTCAAGACGACCGGACATCTCGCGCATAGCCTGTGCCCAACGTGATGTTGAGTCCGCAAGAAGAAGAACGTGGAGTCCCATCTGGCGGTAGTACTCGGCAAGGGTAACACCTGTGTAAACGGATGCCTCGCGGGATGCAACCGGCATGGATGATGTATTACAGATGATGATTGTACGCTCCATGAGTGAACGTCCAGTCCTCGGGTCCTTAAGCTCAGGGAACTCGGTCAATGTCTCAACGACCTCACCGGCACGCTCTCCACAAGCTGCGATGATTACTATGTCAACGTCGGCATTGCGGCTTGTCGTGTGCTGCAAAACGGTCTTTCCAGCGCCGAATGGTCCAGGAATACAATAAGTTCCTCCACGTGCCACCGGGAAGAATGTGTCAATAAGGCGGACCTTTGTCACCATTGGCTCATCGGGGTTAAGACGCTCGGCATAGCAGTTCACGGCACGCTTTACAGGCCACTTGAAGCTCATGCAGATATTTACGCTCTTTCCCTTTTCGTCGGTCAATGTAGCAATTGTGTCATGGATTTTGTAGCTTCCTTCCTTCGCCACGGATTTTACAGTGTAAGTGCCAAGGAATCCATAAGGAACCTGAATCTTGTGCACGAAAGGTCCCTCGGGAACTGTACCCACGGAATCTCCTGCCTGAACTTTGTCTCCGGGCTTTGCGGTGGGAGTGAAATCCCATTTTACCTTGTCATCAAGGGCCGGAAGATACACTCCGCGCTCCAGGAAGTTACCTGAATGCTCGGCAAGCAACGGAAGCGGATTCTGCAATCCGTCGTAAACCTGTCCGAGAAGTCCTGGTCCAACCTCAACGCTCAGAAGATCGCCGGTGAATTCCACAGAACAATCCGTGGATATGCCCTTTGTCATTTCATAAATCTGCATCTGCGCCGTATTGCCGCGGATACGGATGACCTCGCCCTTCAGGCTCTTTCCGTCAACATTGACGAATCCCACTTCATTGAGCGAGACTTTTCCGTCAAATTCCACAGAAACCAGGTTTCCGTTGACGGCAACTACCTTGCCTTTTGTATCAGTCATTTCTTTTCTCCAAGAATCTCTTCATATATTTTATGGTAAGAAGCAAGTCCCTCGTCCCTGTTGAACTTCTTCATGCGCTCCGTCAGCATAAGGCGGAGACCATAGCTGAAAACAGCGTCCACCGAAAACATGTCCAGAGGCGCAATCTTGTCCAAAACCGACAAGCGGTATTCGTTCAAAAACTGCTCCGCGCTCAATGGACTGTCCATTCCTGTTGCCGTGCGGGCGGCCTGAATAACCTCACCGTCCGAAGTCACGGGAACGTCCTTGGCATCCTTCTTCATTTTCTGGGCACGCACCTGAGCAAGGGCAAAACGTAGGTTCCGCTCCTTGGCATACCACTCATCGAGAAAAGCTGAGCCCGTTGGCTTACTTTCCCTCGGCGGCTCCAGAGACAGGGTTGAGGCAAGCTCACTGTTCCGTTTGCTCATAAAGCGGGAGCACAAATCCTTGTAGTACTCTGTGGTAATAGGAAGCTTTGCCGTACTGTCACCCGATGTCTGAAACGCAGGAAGCTGTGACACAAGATAATAAAGACGTTCCACTATTTTGTTCCCTTCTCAGAGGCAGGTTTTCTTCCACGGCGGGCGGGAACCTTTACAGCGGTCTCCTCTTTTGCCTCTTTTGGAGCAGCCTTTGTCTCCACGTTCTCAGCAGAACTTGACTGAATGCCAGCAGCCGCTTTTTTCATAAGTTCCGTGGTCTTGGGGTTCAGATATGCACTGAAAAGACCGGCAACCTCGTCGGCACTGAAATCATAGAATGCGCTTCCGTCCTTCGCACCGATCCTGAATCCGCTTGAAAGTGAAGCATCAGCCTTGATTTCAAGACCCTTGGAAATCTGAGCCTTGAGAGCTGTCTTAAATCCTGACTCAAGAGCCTTCAGGTCTTTTGCAGGAAGAAGCACGGAAACATCCTTCGCATCAGGATTTGCTGCCCATGCCTTTACAGTCTCAGGAACCAGTTTTTTAAGCAGGTCCTTGTCGAAAGCCTTTTCGGTCTCCGCTGCAACCAAAGCAGAAAGCTCCTTGTTGATTCCGTCGCGGAATGAGATAATCAGATTGCGTCCGGCCTGGGTAATCGCGTCCTCACTGGCCTTTTCCATCCTCTCAGTCTCAGTCTTTGCATTTTTAATAATGCTGTCCGCTTTTTCCTCTGCTTCCTTCAATATGGCAGCAGCCTGCTTTTCAGCCTGGGAAACGATTTCCTTGGCCTCGTTTTCCGCACTGGAGACACCGTCTCTTTTGATCTTGTCGATCAGTTCTTGTAACTGGACGTCCATCATGACCTCTCTTTTGTATAAAAATATCGTAAAGTTTTTCGCCGCAAAAACGCAACCAAAAAACAGATTAATTACATTCCTATAGACTAATACACAAATCGCGTACTGTCAAGAATTATAATCAAAACTCAAAGACGTATTGTGTGACCTGATGATAGGTCTCACCCGGTCTCAGAATCGTGTTCGGGAATTCCGGATGATTCGGCGCGTCGGGATAGCCCTGGGTCTCAAGGCAAAGAGCCTCCTGTCTTCCGTAGGGATGTCCGTTCTTTCCCTTCTCTCCGTTAAGGAAGTTCGCGGTATAGAACTGGATTCCGGGCTGGGTCGTCTTTACGCTCATCTTGCGTCCGCTCGCGGGATCCTTCACATAGCCGAATTCCCTGAGCGTGAAATTCTTCTCGTCGAATCCGGGAACACAATAGCAGTCGTCGAATCCGAATTTGAGCTTTTCAATCTGTGTGGAAAGCAGCCTTGGAGTGCGGAAATCAAAAGGAGTTCCCTCAACGTCAAGAATCTTTCCGCTCGGAAGATGGTCCTCCCCAATCTCCAGGACCTTGTCAGACTTGAACATGATTTCGTGGTCTTTTACCGTACCGCCGTCATATCCCTTCATATTAAAATAGGCATGGTTCGTGATGTTCACCGGGGTCGGAGTGTCGGTCGTCGCATAATACTCAAGGGTAAGCACATTGTCCTCGTTGAGTGTAAAAATCTGCTTCACGTCAAGATTTCCGGGGAATCCCTGCTCACCGTCGGGGCTCACACGTGAATATTCCACGCCGCGTCCGTACTGGGTCTCAACTTCCCTGGGGCTCCAGACTTTCTTTTCCCAGCGGTCAAATCCACCGTGGAGGGTCCGTCCTGAGTCGTTGTCATCCAGCTGATATTTTTTTCCATCAATCTCAAAGGTGCATCCACCGATGCGGTTGGCGAACCTTCCCACTCCGGTACCGAAGCAGAGACCGTCCATCACCCATCCTTCAAGAGTGGAAAATCCCAGAAGCACGTCCACTTTTTTTCCATTTCCAGCGGGAAGCAGAATTGTAGTCAGCGTACAACCATAATTCGTTGATGAAAAGGACATCTTTCCGTTGTTCACGGTATAAAGCTCAATTTCTGAACCGTCGGAAAGCATGCCGAAGATATTTTTCTTAAGTTCTAAGTTTGCCATACCGATATTATACCGCGTTTCTGTTAAAATTCAAGTATTAATTTTACTTCTGTGGTACTTATTCCTAAATTTATGGCAATTTCTTCTATTGTATAGCCCTGATCGGACAATTCGTGAACCTGTTTGTTGATAGATTTCTTCGGTTTAATCATTTCAGCCGCATTTGTAATCTTCGGGAACTCATTCGGAAGGCCACCAGCGTCCGCCGACTCCACATTGAAATCGGTCTTGCCGGCCCTTTCCACAATCATGTCCATCTCATCCTGAAGCGACGTTCTTCCGCCAAGCATCCTCTGCTCACGGCTTTCCTTTTCATACGAAGCAAGTGGTGAGCGTACTTTGAGCAAGGGTTCTTCCGCCGCGACTTGATTTTTTGGAGTTTTTACCGGAGCAGATTTCGCACCCGTAACCGAGCGTGCCCTTGACCTCGGCTTTTTTTCCTCCACCGCAACGGGCTCAATATCATTGGATGTGGAAATTGATTTTATTCTTTCCTGGAAAACCTTGGACTTACCCGCGTTCTCAATCTCACCCCGCAAAATGGCGATGTGCTTGTCCGCCTCCTGCTCGGCTTCCTTCAGCTGTCTGATCCGCTCGTCAATCAGCGTAATGTTTCTTTCCGCGTTCTGATTGATGTTCATGAGCATACGGTCCAACTGCTCGCGGGCCTCTGAGATTATGTCATCAGTAGAGAAGATTTTTCTGAAACGGACTATGGCAACAAGCCACATGACCAGATTGAAGACGCACAGAAGAATAATCAGGACCGCCATGTGCTACCCCGTGATGTCAATATGCTGTCCCAAGGACGGATCGCTTATCACATACTGGGAAGTCTCTTGGTTTTCGTCCTCGGAATCTTCCCCGGATTTTTTCTTTTTTCCCTGGGTCAAGGCTCCACCACCGCTACTCCCCTGCCTCAAGTCGTTTTTGATTGTGTTAGTATCGGTGCTGTTTTCAGTAGCCTTTACCGTTTTGGAACTTTCCAGCCTGTCCTGAGCAGTCTTGTTGATCATGCTCTGATTGGCAGCCTGTGCCTGTTGATTCTGAGACGCATTAAATTTCGCAACATTGTCCATCTGCGAATAAATGACGGACAGATCAATTGGTTGTATAGCCATCTGGTCCCTTTATATCATCAGTATTCGGATTGTATTTTCCGCGACGCACGAATCCGTTCTCATAATAGAAAGTGACGGCCTTGACGTTGGTCTTGAGATCATCCTCGCGATCCCTGACACGGATTTTTGCACCCGCATAAGCCGTACCGGAAATGTTGACCTTTCCAGCCACCTTCAAATCCTTGAGACGAGCGTCAATCTCGTTGATTTCCTCGGATGCCTTGGCTGTCTCATCATCTATCTCGTTCTTGCGTGTAATCAGCTGGTTAAGAGATTCTTCCTTGTCTTTCGGCAGAGAACGGCGGATCTTACGCTGCTCCTCAAGATGTGCGATGCTCAAATCGATTTCCTCAAGCTCGGCGACCAGCTTTGCCTGCATCTCCTGCAGCTCCTGCATACGCTTCTTTGCCTTCGGATCAATTCCGACCTCAAGCACAGTTTCCGTTCCACCGGCGGGAGAACCAAGGTTTTTCGCGGTGATTTCCTCCGTTGCAAAGAGGTGTCCTCCGACAATCTGGGCGCGCTTACCCTTGAGCACAATCTTTTTCATTGCGGTAACTTCGGAGTTAACGATACTGTCGTTGATTATGACATACTCGCCTGCCTCAATCTTGACGTTCTCCACGTGGTGAGCCCAAATGGACTTCGGTGTGGAGATGAATCCCTCGTGCCTTCCTGAGACACCCTGGGAGATAACGATGTCTCCACCGGCCTCAATGCGGCAGTTTCCGACGGTTCCATAAACCTCAACATTACCGTCAGCCTTGATGTTGAATCCGTCCTCGACGTTTCCACGGACAATAACGGTACCCATGAAGGTGATGTGTCCTGTCTTGATGTTGACACCCTTCTCCTCGCGAACCGGCTCAACAGAAAGCTTGTCTCCCTGCAAAAGAACCTCACCGTTACATGTGGCCACGATTGAAAGTCCGTCATCACCAATCTTAACGTTCTGTCCGAGCGGAATATTGATGTCCTTTCCGTTTTTCGCCTCAAGATAGCGTCCCATGATGGTCTTTCCGCCCTTACCCTGCTGGGGAAGAACCTTGACCGCAAGAACCTGTCCCTCGACGACGTT
The DNA here is from genome assembly GCA_016288205.1 of Treponema sp. Classification (GTDB taxonomy): domain Bacteria; phylum Spirochaetota; class Spirochaetia; order Treponematales; family Treponemataceae; genus Treponema_D. Next base: position 52,649 of record JAEEYO010000036.1, read on the forward strand.
CTCAATCAGGTTGAGCTGCTTGAAGTCCACCTGACCGTTATCAGCTTCCTTAAGACGCAGCTTTGTATGGTCCGTCTCAACCTTATAGTCAATGTATGCGTCATTTCCGTCCTTAGGCAAAACGGCGGCCGCTACCTCAAACGGAATATTGTAAACTGGATTGTCCACGAACTCAATGATTTTGTCCTCAAGGATTCCTGCGACGACACCCTGAATTCTGAGTTTCTGGAGGATTGCATCCATGGAGATTTCAGAACCACTCTGTGAAGGCGGAGAAGCCGTAATGGTAGCGCTCATCTCGTCCTTTGCAATGTCCACGGCAAAAATAGCGTCGCCCGCAGCCACACGTGAGTAGGATCCGATTTCCGCATAATCGTCGTTGGTTCCCTCCACACACAGCTTCTTAATAAGAGCGTCATCAAGAGTCCTTGTGTCAGCACGCTTTGCCTCGATAATGACATCGTTGAAATTGACGGGTCTTCCCTTTCCGACGGGGAGCACAATCTTGAGGTAAATGCCATCCCCGAAGCGACGCACGTGATAGATTCCGTCCACATCCAGATTCTTTGCTTCTTCCTGAGCATCGGTTCCACCGGATACGGCAAGAGCCTCCTCCATCTTTTTCTGGATAAACTGGGAATTCTGATATACACGGAGCACCCAGGGCTTCTTTGCGACACCCATCACTCCTGCAAATCCCTTTTCAAGGACCTCATATTCAAGATTGGAAATTTTTGAGTCAAGCTGAAGTGCTGCGTCGGAAAGACACTCCTCAATGGTATCTCCACGAACTTCCACGGAATGAATTTCCTTGTCAATCTTCAGAATCTTTTCCATGTCAGCCCTGAGTTGGTCAAGCGTTACCATAAATCCCCCTTAAAAAATACGCGTCGGGCGTTGAAAAACGAAGGTCAGACCTTCTTCTATAATATCGGCGAAATCACCTCGGTTCTATAGGAAGGGCTAAAAAATACCCTTTCTGAAACTGGTCAGTTTTGCACGGAGCCTCAGGTTTGCCTTTGAATGCAGCTGGCTGATTCGGCTCTCGCTGACGTTCAGGACCTGTCCTATCTCACGGAAAGTCAAATCCTCATTATAATAGAGGACAATGACCATTTTCTCGTTCTTGGGCAGCTCATTGATTGCCTCGATTATGACCTTGCGGACCTCCTCCCTTTCCACAATCACATCAGGATTCAGGCTTGAGGGAGACTCTATGTTGTCGCCTATGGACATGTGATCGCTGTCATCACCGGAGTACCACACATCGTTCAGGGAAAGAATGCTCGTACCGCTCACCTTCATCATGGTAGACTGATACTCGCTTTCGGACATGCCCATTGCCTTCGCAATCTCAGAGTCAGTGGCGGCCCTGCCCAGCTTGGACTCCAGCTCACCGATGGCATCCTCTATCTCACGGGATTTCTGGCGGACTGAACGTGGAACCCAATCCTGCTCGCGAAGTTCATCAAAAATCGCGCCTCTGATGCGGGTAACGGCATAAGTCTTGAACTTAACGTTCTTGTCGGGATCGAATTTCTTTATGGCATCGAGCAATCCGAACTGACCGTAACCGACCAGATCATCAAATTCAACGCTGTCCGGCATTCCCGCAGACACTTTGCCCGCAACATATTTCACCAGAGGCATATACTGACGAATAAACCTATCTCTTATGGCAGGAGACTTCGTCTTCTTATATTCATGCCAAAGTTCGTCTTCGTTTTTTTCCTCAATAAGCGAATTTCCCATTCTCCACACCCTTTTTTTTCTAAATAAAATAAAGCGACTAAAAAAATCGCATTACTATTCCTCTTTTTTCAAAATTGTCTGAATTGCCTTGGCAAGTGTCGCCGCGTCATGGTCAGCAGCCCTTGATCCGTCAGAGAAAGTCGGTCTGTCAGAATATCCTGAGTTACCGCTTTCGGCAAAATCAGAGTCATTTATGATGTCGCTGGTTGAAAACCCGTCATCCTCAGTTCCAAGCTCGGAATCGAAATCCATCATGTCGGGAAGCTCATCCACGTCTCCAGCCCTGCTTACCGCCGCCTCATCTTTCAATGAAGTTCCCAACGGCACGGGAGTAAATCCTGAGTCAGCCGCAGGAGCCGCTTTCGGAGTCTCTGTCTTTGCGGGAGCCGCAGCCTGAGGAGCGCTCTCTTTTTTGGCAGGAATTTCCTCCACCTGCTCCGCCATCGGAACTGAATCCACGGAAGGAGCCGGCTCAACCATGGGCCTTTCCTCCGCTGGGCTGGACTGTTTTCTCATTCCGTCCAGATTTTCAGCCCCCAGTCCCACGCGATTCTGGGAGACCGGGAATTTCAAATCATCGCTCGCATCGGAAAGCTCCTCGTCCGCAATCGTGATGTCCACCATCTTTCCGCGCTCAGGAGAGGCTTTTTTTCCGAGTCCGGGAGAATCTGAGTCCAGGAAACGGGAGAAAACAAAATCTATCAACAAAAACAATCCTGCAAAAACAACCGCAAATATAACTCCGCGCCCCAGGGAAACAAAAAATTTCCTGGATGCGACAAGGCTTATTAAAAAGGACAGCGCAAATCCGAAAATTGCCGGCATAAACATTTTTTTTATGTTCTGCATAAGTAAAAATCCTCCATCTATTAGATTACGTCATAATACGCTTCGGGTCAAGTTTTATTTTTTCTTCTTGTTTCCGCCCACGAATTTCTTAAGGAAAGTAGAGACTCCCGCAGAAGTAACGTTGTCAGTCTTCTCAATGCGGCCGACAATATGCTTCAGACATACGGCGGGACGCGACGTGGGATTTACGACCATAAAGGGCTTCTGCCTGATTACGGCGGTCTGAACCACAGGATCGTCATACACGAAACCTATGTAGTCCACTTTGTAATTCAGGAACTGCGCCACAATCGTGATGATTCGCTCGGAGATTCTTTTTCCCTCGTCAGCGGAATGCACGCGGTTCACAAGCAGCTTTATGTTGATTTCCCGGTTCACAAGCTCGGTGGAAATAATCTTTATGATTCCATAGGCATCGGTAATTGCGGTCGGCTCCGGAGTCGTAACGACATAAACCTCATCGGCGGCGGCAACAAACTGCAATACATTGTTGGCAATACCCGCTCCAGTGTCTATGATGATTATGTCCGCGTTTCCGAGCGATGCAAATTCCTTGGTAAAATAGGCAAGCTCCTCCACCGAAAGATTCGCAATCTTAGAGAAACCGTTTGCTCCGGCTATGAACTTGATTCCGAACTCAGTGTCCAGAATAATCTCGCTCATCTTTTTCTGATGGTTGATCACCTGCATGAGATTGTACCGGGGCACAATGTTCAAGAGGACGTTGACGTTCGCCATACCCATATCGCCGTCAATCAAGATGACCCTCTTTCCAATCTCCGCATAAGCAATAGCCATGTTCACGGCAATGTTAGTCTTACCTACACCACCCTTTCCGCTGGTTATCGCTATGATTCTCGTCTTGTGGCTGCCGTCATTGCCCATCATGGCACGCAGCTCGTTTGCCTGCTCTTCCATTCCCATTTTACTCTTGCCTATAATTTTCCTATATTCAAAACTGACTCTCAGAAATCAGTTTTCCGTTTCCTCTTCATCGGCTTCTTCGGGGCCGTAAAGCTCAATCAGACGATTCCGATCCACCGTGAATCCAGAAAGATACCGCATGAACTGCAGGGGATGAGCCCTCTTCAATGCATTCAATATTTTCTGTCCGGTCGCAACCATGGAAACCGACTTTTCCTTTTCAGCGAGCACGCTCAGTACATTGCCGTAAGAAAGCGTCTCGTCGCACTTGGTAATTATCACGCTCCTGTAATTGAAGGAATCGTAGTTGCGGATGATAAACTCCACATCTTTCGCCTTTGTCGTAGCCGATATTGCCAGATAGATGTCCGCCTTCATTCCGTCCACATCCAGGAGAGTGTGCAATTTCGCGATGTTCTCCAAATCCCTGGGACTGTATCCGCTCGTGTCAATGAAAATAAAGTCCTTTGTGTTTCTGTAGGACTTGTACAGTCTCTCAAGCTCCTCCGAGTTGCCCGCCCTCTGCACTTCAACTTCCATAATGGACGCATAGCGTGAAAGCTGTTGTTCCGCCGCAACACGCATTGAATCAGCCGCAATCATAAGGATTTTCGGAGTCTCCATGCCGCTGTTTTTCGAAAGCATCATAACCTTCGCCGCCATCTTCGCAACCGTAGTCGTCTTTCCCACTCCCGTAGGTCCCACGATTATTATTGTATGCGCGAGTTTTTTTGACTTGTTCGTGAATTTGGGCGCGATTCTGATTGATTCCGCAATCCACTCCACAACATTGTTCTGGACTTTCTCAAAATCATCGAGATCCTCGTAGGTCATCTCGTTCCGGATTCTCGCGTTGATTTTTTCTATATAAGAGCGCGTAAATTCATTCTGAGCCAGGTAGTCGTCAATCTTCACGATGGACGGATGCTTTTCCTGGGATGTCGCAGTATGAGAGAGACTGTCAATCTTCGCATTCAATGACTCAAGTTCTTTTTTCAGGAGCGCAAACTGCTTCAGCTGACTCACCGCGCCCGGATTGTTGTCCGCCTGCTTCTGGAGGATTGCGTCACGTACCGCCGTAAAATCCTCGCTTCCGATTCCACCGTTGCGCATGGCTTCCCCGGCATTTCCACCGGTCCACATTGGTCTTCCGCCCCTCGCATAAGGAGCCATGTCCTGCATCTGACCGGCACTCATCTGTCCGGGTCCCGGATATGCGGCTCCACCACGCCCCATTGATCTTCCGGGCACAGCGGTAGAAGGATATTTGTCGTCCACAACATAGTCCACATGAATCATCTCGCGGTTGAAGAGACCGAAAAACCCGCCCTTCATTACGGTGCGATAATTCATTATCTGATAGCGGTCTCCGTAACGTGAGAAAAGCTTTTCCCTGCAGACCTCAAGGGAGGGACCTTCTATGAACATGTTTGTCGTCGTGTTAGCCAGATCATTGTACATCGATGTCACCTATCCTTTCAACCTTGATTCCGCTTCCGGCTGCCATGACCTCACTGAGCGACAATACCACAAGGCGGGGCATTTCACGGGAAGTTGAAGCTTTAACCAACTGTCTGACCTCATCAGGACAGAGAATGATCGGCAGATAGTTTCTTTCGTTTACAGCTGCGATGGCAGAGCTCATTGCTTCTATATACTTGCGTCCCTCGACTGGATCAAAAGCGACGAACGGCTCTTGTCCGGCACTCACGGCCTTATGCTCAAGGATTTTGTTGGCAAGGTTCTGTGAGAGCATGAGCACGGAAAGCACACGGTTTTCATCCGCATACTGGAGACAAATCTGTGAGCCGAGCGCCTGACGCACCTTTTCCGTAAGAATCCAGGGATCCTTTGTAATCGGAGCAAAGTTCGCGAGTGTTTCCAAAATGACAACCATATTTCGGATGCTGACCTGCTCGTCCAAAAGCGCCTTGAGAACAGCCTCGATCTGACCATAGCTCATCTTGTCTGGACCGTTGAGAACTTCATCCACAACAACAGGATTGGTTTCCTTAATCTTGTTGACGATTGAGCTGACTTCCTGACGGCTCAGGATTTCAGACGCATGCTGTCTTATGATTTCCGTAAGGTGAGTTGCGATGATTGTCGGAGGATCGATGACCACGTATCCCACGCGCTCCGCCTCCGCCCTCTTTGACTCAGGCAGCCAGATTGCTTCCATGCCGAACGCTGGATCGTAGGTTTTCTCTCCCGCCATGACATTCTCTTTTTTAACGCCGCCCGCATTAAGGCACATATAGTATCCGAGCTTCAAGCGGCTTCTTCCCGCCTCAATTCCACGGATTTTGAAGGAGTATTCCTCGGGCTCAATTCCCATGCTGTCTCTGATTCGGATGGGAGGAACGACAAGGCCAAGCTCCAGCGCCTGCTCACGACGGATTCTCGTAACACGCTCAAGCAGCTCCGCACCCTTTTCCTTGTCAACAAGCGGAACGAGGGCGTATCCCAAATCCAATGAGAGAGCGTCCAGGGGAACCACGGGAGAAACATCGTCCGGGCTTGAACCCGTCTGCTTCTTTGACTTTGCGGCTGCAACTGCGGTCTGCTTCTTGACTTCCTCGACCTTCTGCATCTTCTGCATACGGATACCAACATAGATGAAGATGGCACCGACCGGAATAAGAACGAATGTGGCTCCTCCGAAGAACACGATTCCGAGAGCCATGAGAGCAGCGCCTACAATGACGTAAACCGTACCGCTGACACTGAAATTCTTTTTGAGCTGGTCGCTGAGGACTTCCTCCGCAGAGCTTCCGGTAACAAGGATACCAGTTGCGAACGAAAGCATGAGTGCCGGGAGCTGGGACATAAGACCGTCACCAATCGTGAGTCCCGCGTATGTCTTGAATGCTTCTCCGAACGAGAGACCCGCGCCACTTTTTCCGCCAATCAAATCAGGGAACATGCCGGTGATGATTCCTCCAATCAGGTTCACGACCGTAATGAAGATTCCCGCCTTGACGTTTCCGCTGACGAATTTTGAGGATCCGTCCATTGACGAGTAAAAATCAACCTCGCGCCTAATCTGCTCCTTTCTACGGGCAGCCTCTTCCTCAGTTATAGTACCTGCGTTGAACTCATTCTGGATGTCAAACATCTTGTTGTTCATGCTGTCCAAAGTAAACCTTGCGCTGACCTCAGATACACGGCCCGCACCCTTCGTGACGACGATGACCTGCACGACCACAAGTATAATGAAGATAACGAATCCGACGACCATGCTGTTGCCGGCGACTATGCCTGCGAAAGCCTGAACGAGAGCACTCTGACCACGCATCGAGCCCATCGGTGCACCAGCCGCAACCGGATGTGTAAGGATGAGCCTTGTGGACGCTATGTTGATTGCAAGACCGAACAAGGTGACGAGCAACGTGACCCTTGGAAACGAAATGAAATCCGAGGCACGCTTCGTGTAAATGACGGTCATGAGTATAACGAGAGAAATCGCCAAATTCAAGGCCATAGCAATGTCAACGAACACACTGGTAAGCGGAATGAACATCATCAATACTGTGAGTATGACAGCCACTGCTACAGAGTTGTTTTGTATTGCTCCAATGATACTGACTTTTCTTACTGATTCTTTATTTTCCCTTTCTGACATTTGAGTCCCCACCCATATCTTATTTTAAACCATATCTTCAAGTTTTTCAATGCTTTAATGCATTTTTTGGCAATTTTTTCTGCCTAAACCTTATTTTTTTTCTCCATATAGCCAATCTCAGCGTAAACAAGGGCTATGGCTCGCCAGTAAACGTCGGGAACCTCCTCTCCCACCTGCACCTCATGGTAAAGACCTCGCGCAAGAGGCCTGTTTTCCACGGTCGGAACACCGTTCTCACGGGCTATCCGCTTCATGTTCTGCGCCGTCATATCCTCTCCCTTCGCCGTAACCTGAGGAACAGCACTGCTCTCCCTCTTCCACTGCACCGCGACTGCATAATGGGTCGGGTTCGTAATCACTACGTCCGCCTCTTTCACAGCCTTGGGAATGTTCTGCAAAAGCATCTCCTTTTGGGCGGCCTCCAGATGTCCCTTCACGTCCGGGTCTCCCTCAAGGTCCTTGAACTCCTGCTTGACTTCCTGCTTGGTCATCTTGTTTTCCTGCCTGAACTGCCGTCTCTGCACGAAATAGTCCAGTATGCCGATTCCCACAAGAATCACTGCGGAAATGATGAGCATTTTGGCAGCGTCCCCGGCAAAGCGTTTCAGGGCAAGCATGGGTCCTCCGGTCTGCAACGCCGAAAGCAAACGGTCCATGTCCGAGCTGATTATGAGGAAAGCGACCACAGCAATCACCGTCACCTTGATTATGGACTTCGCGATGTTGAACACGCCCTGGAACGAAAACATGGTCCGCTTGAAATAATCACCGAACCTGGGCACAATCTTGCTGAACTTCGGCGAGATGGTCTTCGTGGTGAAAATGAATCCCTTGTTCTGAATCAGATTGGAAACTACCGCGGCCACAATGCCCAAAAAAGCAAAGGGAAGCACCATCATCAGGAAGTACCTGAGAAAAACATACAGGAAAGTAATGTCATCAACCTTTTCCGCCGTAACGTGCTGGAAGAAAAACACCATCATCTCCTCCAGCTTGCGCTCAATCCACGGGGCAAAAGGAAGAAGCAGGATGGCGCCGACAAAAAAAACAAGGGCACCGTTGAGTTCCTGACTCTTTGCGACACGTCCTTCCTCGCGGAGTTTGCGGAGTTTATGTTCTGAAGGCTCCTCGGTTTTTCCCTCATCCTCAGGAGCGAACCACTGCAAGTCAATGAAAGGAATCTTGTAGTATTCTTCCATCAGGCACCTCCCCCGCCCAAATTAGCGAAAAGTCTTCCCATGGCCTTGAAGCCGGAATAGAAGCTTTCAATGAAATAGTCGGTAAGCTGCGGCATGATTGCGGTAAGCACGAAAAATGCCGTCAAAATCAAAATGGGGAAACCTTCCGCGAGCAGGTTCATCTGAGGAGCCGCCTTGGAGAGAATTCCCATCGCCACATTTATAAGGAAGAGAGTGCCCATCATCGGAAGAGCGATAATGAGCGCGTCCCGGAAAAGTCTTGTTAAAGAAGAAAGCATGAATGAAACGAGGTTTCCGTTGTAGTTCACGATTGAAAACGCGTTCAGAGTCTCAAAGCTTGATTTCAGACCTCCAAGGAAAAGCATCTGGAACCAATGGTTTTGCATAAAGACCAGCATCGCGACAAGATTCAGGTACTGACCCATGAGAGGATTTTCCACCTGGCTCAAGGCATCGTAAACCTCGCTCGCCGCAAATCCCATCTGGAAAGCGAAGAACTGTCCCGCCGTACTGAACACCGCAAAGATAATGCTGATGCAGAATCCGATTATAATTCCGATCAGAGCCTCTCCTACAAGCAGGAAAATGAAATCCAGGTTGAACGCACCGTCCGCCCTGATGAACGACGCATATACAGAAAAATTTCCCTCGTTAAGGGAAAGCTGCGGAGAGATAAAAAAGGCCATGTAAGCCGCAAGAGTCACTTTCGCAATCCTGGAGACTGATTTCGATGAAAAAAGAGGCAATGTCATTATAAGTGCAAAACATCGCACGGCAACCAAAAGGTAGACCGGAGCGCTCGCCAGGATTCTGTCAAGCATAGGCTATCCTTATCCCATATTGGGGATCTGCTCGAACAGATTTCTCGTATAGTTTTCCATGTTGCCGAAAAGCCATCCTCCGAGCAAGGCAAGCATCAGAAGGATTATCATCAGCTTCGGCAGGAACGTAAGAGTCTGTTCCTGAATCGATGTGGTGGCCTGAAAGATTGCGACGATCAGACCCACGATGACGGCAGCTCCAAGCACGGGCGCGCACATCAACAGAACCTGCTGTATGCCCTCCCGCATGAGCATCGTAATTTCTCCCAATCCCATTTTTTACCTCCCTTACAGTCCCACGCTGTGGAAAAGCTGCGTCGTAAGAAGTCCCCATCCGTCAACCAGAACGAAAAGCATGAGTTTGAACGGCATTGAAATCTGAACAGGCGGAAGCATCATCATACCCATGCTCATCAGGATTGACGCAACCACCATGTCTATTATAATGAAGGGAATGTACAGCAGCACTCCTATCTTGAAAGCGACTGTCAGCTCGTGCAGAATGTAGGCCGGAACCAGAACATAGGTCGGAACCTCGTTGATGTTCTTCGGTCTTGTGCTTCGTGTCATGGAAATAAAAGTCGTAATGTACGAGGGGTCATCCTTCATCTGCTGGTACATGAAAGTGCGCAATGGAGCCTCCGCGTTCTGATATGCCTGCTCAAGCGTAATCTCGTTGTTGGACATGGGATGCAGGGCATTGTCGTAGATATTCTTGAACGTGGGCCACATGCAGAAAATGGTCATGAAGATTGCGATTCCGTTGAGTACCGCCGTCGGAGGAACCTGCTGCAAGGAAAGAGCCCTCTTGATAAAGTCAAGCACAATGCTGAAGCGGAGGAAGGTCGTGGTCAGGATGATAAGGCTCGGTGCGAGTGTAAGCAATGTGAGCATTATCAAAAGCTGGACGCTGAACGCAACCTCATGTCCGTCCTTTGGTGCCGAGGCAGAGAATTCTATGTTCGGAAAATCAATGCCGGTAATGCGCTCGCTCATCTCGGTGTTGCCGTTTGTTGAGCCTTCCGGGAAAGACTGCGACGTTACAGGCAGAACCGTAAAGACTGAAATCAGTGCGAAAAACGCTATCTTCGGAAAGTGCTTCCTGAAAAATCTTTTGAAAGTTCCCTTCATCTTTAGTCCTCCCTGCCCAGACGGTCCGACTTCTTTTTCAAGGAGTCCAGAATCTGCCGTGAGGCTCCGTCTTCAAACACATTCTTTGATTTTCTCATGTCCGAGGAAAAGCGCTGGTTCTTTTTCTTTGGCATAAAAAGCTCAAGCACCTCAGAGAAGTTCCGGGGTCTGGATGTCGCGGAATGTTGGTCCGCATAGAGATTCATCGCATTTATCATTTCCTCGTCGTCAAGCTCGGCGATCAGATTGATCGAATCGTCAGCGACACCGATTAAAAACGCACGGTCCACAAGAGTAACGACCTGCACGGATTTTCCCGGAGCCACGGTGATATGTGCGACCCGCCTCAAAAACTGGTCGTCGTCCGATCCACCGCCGCCGGTAGACTTTTGCAGGAGCTTGAAAATAATCCAGATGATTGCAAGCACTATGGCAAGAACCAGAATCATCTTCAAAAAAGCAGCGAGAGTATTTCCCAGCCCGGATTTCTTCTGTGACTTTCCGGCAGGACTCTCCACCCAATTGATGGTTCCGTCATCCTCAATTACCGGAGTCGCACTGTCCTCAGTCTGAGTTGTTTGATTTTCAACGTAATTTGTTTGTGCCGAAAGCCCCGCCAGACATAAGAACGTCAGCAGAAGTACGGCAGAAACGAACTTGAATGCGTACTTTGACTTAATTTTATTTTCCCCCACCCATTTTTAGCTTCCGGACTTCCACATCCGAAAACCCATGCGACACCCACCCCTGAATGTCTTTTTTTAAAACTACAAAGCCACTGTCTGAAATCCAGAAAATTCACGCGCGGCAAATCTTACCGGATCAGTCAGTGTCCCATCCAAAAACAATGTAACCGGTCCAGAAACCGAAGCTCCCGAACTGGTCAAATATAAAACCAGAAAGCCAGCCCCCGAAAAAGAAGCCGGCTCTTGTCTCCACCGGAATGCGGGGAAACTTACATCTGATTTGTTACGTGCTCAATGGCCGGAAGAATCTCGGTTACGCGGACACCGAAGTTTTCATCGATGACCACAACCTCTCCCTTGGCGATCGGCTTGTGATTCACGAGAATGTCCACAGGCTCACCAGCAAGCTTGTCCAGCTCGATGATTGTACCCTCGCCCATTCCCAGAATATCTTTGATAGTCTTCTTTGTGCGACCAAGTTCTACGGTCATCTCCATGAAGACATCCATGATCAAGCCGATATTACCCTGCTCCGCACTACCACCGTACTGCTGCAAGTTCGGAAACTGCAAAGACTGTACGTTCGGTGTGTTCATAGGCTGCATCCCCATATTCGGCATCATTCCCATATTCGGCATTGCATTCATTGGCTGCTGCATGGCTCCCATATTTGGCATTCCTCCCATAGTAGGCTGTTGATTGTTAAATTGTGGCGCGGCAGGACTCGGACTTGGTGGCGGAGGAGCTGAGACACCACCACCGAGGGCAGTAGCCATTCCTTCCGCAACGTTTCCACTGACAGCTTCCCACAGAGTAAACGGAGCACCGCCAAGTGTGAGAGGATATGTAAACAGTACAAAATTTCCCTGGGGCATCCTGACAAGTGCCTTCGGCTGGCTGATTGCCTCCGCAGGACTTGATGCAAGACCGGGAAGTTTTCCGCCTGCACTAAGATCTGTAATTTCCGCGCCTGAATGTGAGGAGACCATCTCGCTTACTACCGAGAGGGCCATGTCATCAAGCTCAGGGTTCTCCTCGTTGTTTACCAGTCCGGCAATCTTCTGCGCGAACTCAGGTGCGAGGATGAAAAGGTGATCGCCTGAAAGACCCTTGTTAAAGTCCGCCATTACAGCGACGACCATCTCAGGAACCTTTGCAAGAAGCAAGTCCCTGTTTGAGGCTTCAACAACCGGAGCATCGCATTTAACTTCAGCACCAGTCATAGTACCCACATTTGCAGAAAGCTTATCCTTCAAGCCCTCCGCAAATTTCTGCAACGTTGCAATGTCGAAATTACCACCAGCGGATGAAGAGGAAACAGCGGAACCGAGACCTCCCATGTCAACACCAGACAACAATGCATCGATTTCTTCCTGTGATATAGATCCTTCACTCATAAAGTTTCTTCTCCTTCAGCTGTAAGCTCTTCGAATTCGTCTTCGTCATTTTCTTTTATCTTTTCGATAATCTGTACGGCCCGTTTTTTGCCGACCACACCAGGCTGACAGTAGAACTTCTTCTGGCTGCCAACGCTCAAAATCAGCGGATCGGTAATCTTGGTGGTGTTGAACCTGATTACGTCGCCAATATGCAGGTTAAGTACATCCCTGATAGGAACATTCATGCTTCCCACCTCAGCAATCAGTTCCATCTCTACGTCTGAAAGTTTTTCCTTCAGAGTTCCAAGATACTGGGTTGTAGAACTGCGGCGGACTGAACTGAACCAGAACTGTGAAGAAAGCTTTGAAATAATCGGCTCAATCGTGATGTACGGGATACAGATGTTCATCATTCCCGCTTCCTCACCGATTTTGATTTCCAGCGTAACAAGAATTACCATTTCCGTCGGAGGAACAATCTGCGCGAACTGAGGATTCGTCTCAATCTGCTGCAGACGCGGGCGCAAGTCAATTACCTGTGTCCATGCCTCACGCATATTCGCAAGAATACGCACTATGATTCCTTCCATTACGGACTGCTCAATGTCTGTAAGATCTCTGTTTACCTTTCCACCGGTATCGCCGGAACCTCCGAAAAGACGGTCTATCATTATGAAGGTGATTTCCGGAGCAATTTCCAACACAGCATTTCCCTTGAGCGGGTCCATGTTGATTACGGCCAGTGTAGTGGGCGTAGGAATTGAACGGATGAACTCTTCATAGGTAAGCTGGTCTACGGATGCCACATGCACGTGGACCAAGGTGCGCAACTGGGCTGAAAGGCTCGTTGTTGTAAGACGCGCGAAGGTCTCATGCATATTGGAAACAGTACGAATCTGTTCCTTTGAGAATTTATCCGGTCGTCGGAAATCATAGATTTTAATCCGTCTGGTGTCTGAAACCGGCTTAAAGTCATCAGTTTCATTATCACCAGAACTAATGGCTTGCAGGAGCTGGTCTATTTCATCCTGTGATAATACTTCATTCATTCCCTAATCCCACCTAAGCACATTTTTTATTGCTGTACTACATCAAGAGCTGTAAAACGAACATCCTTTACCCGTGCTTTATCAAGGATTTCATCGTTAATATGATCACGAATGTCGAGCCTCAACACTTCCTCATTCTGGGGCTTCAAGCTTTCTGCTGTCTGCTCCGAGAAGTAGCGTCTCAGGAAGTCCGTAATCTCAATGCGACGGCTTGTAATCTCAGTTGCGTCGGCCTTCTCACCCTGCTTATAGCCAAGAGCAACCTGTACTCTTACGCTTGACGGATGTTCTTCATCAGTATTTGTGTTGATCTGGTCGAGAGATGTGTACCAGTCATAAATGTCTCTCTTCGTGCTCCACTCCTGTCCCACTACAAAGTTCTCTGTCTTGTTGGATGAGCCCTTGGAAACTATCTTAACGGTAACAACAACAACTGTCACAACGAAAATTACTGCGGCCAGTGCAATCAAAATCCACTTAAGCATTCCCGGGAAGATTCCCTTTAGTCCGCCGGATTTTTTCTGGGCAACTTCACCCTCATCACCCATTTCGTCGATATCATTATCGTCTGCCATACTATCCTCCAATTTTTTTGTGACCGCAGATTAAAGACTCTGTTCGGTACATTGCATATCCTTACTTTTTAAAGTATCGGCACATTAAATTTTTAATTTACACTTATATTTTAAAAATGCCCTTCATCCAGAACGATTATGTCCACCCTGCGGTTATAAGCCTGTCCCTCAGGTGTGCTGTTGTCGAACTGAGGTCGTGTATCGGCATAACCGGCAATGGAAAACTGTCTCTCGTTCACTCCAAGATCGCTCAGATAATGGAGGACATTCGCCGCACGTGCAGCAGAAAGCTCCCAGTTGCTCGGAAACTCAAGATTTCCCTCTTCATCAGGCTCCACAGGATTGTCATCGGTGTGACCCTCAATGCGGAAACGCTTGTCGCTTACATCGGGATCAGAGAAAAATCTGGTGAGACGCAAAAGTGTCTCGCGGCATCCCTCAATGTCAAGCTCAGCGCTGCCCTGTCTGAAAAATGTATCTGAAAGCAGGGATATTACAAGTCCCCTTTCATCGCTTGTTACGGTAATACGGTTGTTCTTTGTGTCGGGCTCGAAAATCGTTACGGCCTTCTTCTTTGCCGGTCCGAGCAGGATTCCCTTTTCAGACGCCGGAAGAGAGCTTACCGTATTTCCAAGTTCCGCCAGTTTTCCCGAAGCGAGTGACTGTCCGCCTCCGTCCCTGTTGTTGTTGATTGCGGCCTGCAAAACTGACATTGCAATTGCATCCGAATCGGAAGGATCATACAACATGACGAAAAAGCACAACATAAGGGTAATCATGTCTCCATAAGTACCCTGCCACGCGGTTGACGGTTTCTCTGGCTGCTTTTTTTCTCTTGCCATAGCTTTCCCCTCTTAAATTACGCTTAGTCTTTCAGCAGCTCGGCCTCAAGTGCCTTTCTTGATTTGGGATCAATATAGGTAAGGAGCTTTGTAGCCAGAATACGCGGGTTGTCTCCAGTCTGAATGGAAAGAACTCCCTCAAGAACCATATCCTTTGTTGCCATCTCATGGTTGTTCTGCATGATAAGTTTCTGTGCCATAGGTCCGAAGAGCCAGTTGGCAAGGAAGGATCCGTAAAGTGTGGTGATCAAAGCGGTAGCCATGTTAGGTCCGAGAGAGCTCTTGTCTTCCAAGTTGTTCAACATACCAATCAGACCGATAACGGTACCCATCATTCCGAATCCAGGTGCGAATCCAGCCCACTGGTTAACGAGACCTGCCCATTCCATGTGGCGTGATTCCATCTGACTCATCTCATTCTCAAGGATTGCGCGGATTGCGGCACCATCGTGACCATCAACCATCAGGCGGAGTCCCTTGCTGAGGAACTTGTCGTCAAGGTCGTCAAGTCCGTCTTCCAGGGCAAGAATACCTTCACGGCGCGCCTGCTCACTGAGACGTACCATATCGCGGACGAGCTTGTCCTCACCGTACTCGAACTTCTTGAAACATCGCCCGAGGATTTTCCATATACCGATTGCCTGGCTGATTGGGGCACAAATCCAGATGGAAAAGTACGAACCGCCGACGGTAACGAAAACAGAGGCAAGGTCCCAAATTCCTTTAATGGAACCTCCGGATGAGAAAACACCCAGAATAATCATTGCCAGACCGCCAAAAAAACCAATAATACTCGCAAAATCCATTTTAGAGAAAATCCTCCCTTATTAATTACTCTTCCATGTGAATATGACGGAAGCTTCTTCAGACCTAAGCCAGAAGAGAGCCAGTATCTCAAAGCTCCTGATTGATTCCACCTATCCGACGGCGGTACTCAATTATCTTTTGCACCACTTGATCGGGGGAGTCTGCAACCACGACCTTTTTTCCAGAAAGAAGTGTCAGAGTCAAGTCTGGATTTTTCTCCATACTCTCAATCTGATGCGGGTTTATCCAATACTTTTTTCCATTCAATCTGGTTACTTCTATCATATCCTAATATAATGTACGGTATTGAAAAAGTCGTCAAGTATTTTTTCCGATTTTTTCGTACATTTTTTCCCTTTCTTTATATCGGAATGCTTCAAATGCCACTTTAGAACAATCTGTTCCCGGTTTACCCGAGTTTACCCGAGAGAAAAATCATCTTTCCACGTGTTTTAAAGGAAAAAAGTTGCAAATGCAGAGAAAATGATATATAATTTAACAGCGGAGATGAAAAAAAAGTAAGCAACAGGTAAAACATGCATAAAATCTTATTCTTTGATTACAGCGCCATGATCGTACAATTCGTGACGCTTACAATTATTTTCTATAGAAGACTCACCCTGGGACTGGGAAACAAGGTATTCTCCGCCCTCATTATCGCGCTTTTCCTGACCACATTCTGCGACGTCGGCATGGAATGGTACAGCGCAATGGCAGCAGTCTCAAGGGCACACTACATCGCCGCCCATATCTTCTCTTACGGGTACTTCATCTTCCGCAGCTCAAACAATCTGTTCTACCTGATTTTCGTCCTTGCCATTACGAGAACGTCATTCAGCCGCTCCACAAGAAGACTGGTCTACATCCTCTCAACGCCTTTCATCGTCATAGTCGCATTCATATTGACAAACCTCGTCCACGGAAAGATTTTTACAATCACAGTTTCGGAGGGCTATTCAAGGGGTCCATGGCTTCCCGCGCTCTACGTGCTGTCCCTCGGCTACATACTGATAGGAGTCATTGTCACACTGAAGAGCATAAAGTTCCTCAAGCCGGACAAGTGGATTCCCATCTTCCTGCCCTACCCACTCGCCCTCTTTGCCGTAGCAATACAGTACTTCTGGCCGAATTATATCGTGGAGATGTTCGCAATGTCCGTCTCCATGCTGATAATGATGATGATGGTCCTCCGCCCCGAAGAGATTATGGACAGCGGCACGGGTCTTCTGAACGAGGATGCCTATTTCGACGCGATGAAAACAATTTCCGCCACAAAGCAGGGGGCCACCATCGTAATAATCAGGCTGACAAACGCATACCACGTGCGATCCTATCTGGGGGAAGACCGCTACAGGAGCTACATCGTAAAAGTCGCGGGCAAACTCAGGGAACTGTGCAAGGTTGCAAAACTTAAGGGACAGATTTACTACGGACAGTCAGGATGCCTCTACATAATCTTCTACGAGCGAAAGGCCGATTACGAGACGATTGTGCCGAACTCAATCAAGAGCTTCAAGGAAGAGATGACCGACCTCAGTGACTTCGGAGTGCGCCTCAACCAGAAAATCTGCCTGCTGCATTATCCCGAGGACATAAGCGACTACAAGAGTCTCATGCACTTTTCCACGATTTTTCCATCCCTCATGGCGGAGACCGACAGCTACAGCACTGCGGCGGCCCTCATAAAGGCAAAGGACTTCAAGCTTCTGAGCAACATGGACAAAATCCTTGACCGCGCAATAAAAAACAACAACCTGCAGATGTACTACCAGCCCATTTACTCGCTGAAGGAAGGGAAATTCATTTCCGCGGAGGCACTGATCCGTCTCAAGGACCCTCAGTTCGGTTTTGTACCGCCTTCACTTTTCATACCGGCAGCCGAGAAAAACGGACTCATCCTGCAGATCGGGGACTTTGTGCTCAGGGACGTTTACCGCTTCATCTCCGAAAATGATATGGAGTCGCTCGGCATGGAATATATAGAAATAAATCTCTCGGTCTCACAGTGCCTCCAGAGAAATTTCCCCAACAAGATTTTCTCGCTCCAGGAAGAATTCTCGGTTTCCCCCGCATGGGTGAATTTTGAGATTACGGAGACCGGATATGAGAATTCACGCGAAGTCATGGACAACAACATACAGACGCTCACGGAGGCCGGCTACACCATTTCTCTCGATGACTACGGAACCGGCTACTCGAACATACAGCGAATCCTGAAAATCCCGCTCAGCATAGTGAAGCTGGACAAAAGCATGGTGGACAACATGGACAGCGAAAAGGGACGCTCCATTGTGGAAAGCACGATCCGCATGATGCAGATGATAAACATGGAGATTGTCGCGGAGGGAGTTGAGACGCAGGACACTCTGGAAATGCTCAGGCAGATGAACGGCGATTTCATACAGGGATATTATTTTTCAAAGCCGCTCCCCGAAAACGAGTTCATTGAGTTCATCAAGACAAAGAACAAAATCAAAGCTTCGTAATTTTCCGAAAAAACGTAGGAAACATTTCAAAGGATTCCGGCACCCGACTCAAGTGACAGAAGCCTCGCTCCCACGGCATTTTCAATCAGATGATATAGAAAGTTTTTCAGCCTGAAGATTGAATCCTGCGAGAGTCTCATGGTACGCACGGCCCCCGGTTTCAGCTCATTGATTGCGGCAAGATACGAGAGACCGCTTTCGTCAAGGGCAAAAAATTCCCGGTTCTCGGCATTTGAAAAAGACGACACGCACTCAGGACAGGCAATGCCGCTCATGGACGGAATGTAGACGAAAAGACCCGCACCCGCATTTTTTCTGCTCTCCGGCAAAAGATCCTCGCCGCAACCGCAGCAGGTATGCACGTCCGGCTGAACTCCCAAAAGATGCAGATAGCGCCACAAAAATCTTATCATACCAAGTCTCGCGCCGTCATCATCGCAAAGATCTATGCCGTCAATGAATGCGCTCAAAAACGTATAGGCTCCCTTGGAATCTCCGGCACACTTTGTCTTAAGCACAAGTTCCGCAGCGAAATTTGCCGCCCACATTTTGTAAAGGCTTGTATGCAGGGTGGGATGGAAAGTCTCCACGTCAAAGTCCGAGATTTTTTTCGTGTGTTTCTGAACGTCCTCGTAAACGTAGATGGTTCCTGAGTTGAACTGCTGCACAAGGGAACGCATACGGCTTTTCGGGCCCCCGTAGAGAGTCGCGTAAAAAATCCCGTCATCAGGGGAAAGCACGGTAACAGTCCTGTTCGACTCCCCCTGAATCCTGATTGAAATGATGATCGCCTTTGTACGCCTGTTCCGCTCACCCATAAAAAAGTCCCGGATTTACCAGTTTTACCAGTTTTACCAGTTTTACCCCGCTACCAGTTCTTTTTGTCTGAAAATGCAAAATCGCCGGTAAAGAAATTCGGGTTCACAGCCTCACTGTTCAGTCTCATCTCCCAGTGCAAGTGAGGACCGGTCGCAAGTCCCGTACATCCGCTCAAGGCAATCAGCTGCCCCTCGCTCACCATGTCGCCCTCGGACACAATCATTTTGCTCAGGTGATAGTAAAGACTGTAGAGCCCCGGAAGATGCTCTATGACAATGCTCCATCCAGTGGAATTCCTCCATTCGGAAAGAACCACCTTGCCCGCCGCACACGCTTTTACCTCGGTTCCCTCAGGCATACCGTAGTCCACGCCATAGTGCATGGATGTCGATGAGCCGCCGCTGCTGTAAGCAAAGACACGCCTGTCCCCGAAATAAGACGTACGCCGTACAACAGGTGTCGGTGGAACAAAGGGTGTGTCCTGATATACCCCGGTTGGATTTATGGTGGCAAGAATCTTGTTCAATTTCGCAATCTGATTCATGCGCGCCGTGGAGCCGTCGGTCTTTATGGCTGTGTTGGTGTCGTCCAGCGGAATTGTCTCGCTCACAAAATCCTTGTGGTTCAGGGCAAACGGAAGCGTGATATGTCTGTTGCCATAGCCCGGAACCGAGATGTCCAGGTCCGCAGAAAATTTATCGGATTTTGTCCACCATGTAGAAAGCGGCACTCCGGCAAGGAAGGTCCTTGAATAGGAAGTCTCCTCCGACGCAAGCTCAAAAAAAGATGCCTTTCTCACGGACTTACCGCCACGGAAAAGCTCCAGCTCAGATGAAATGCCCGCGAACATCTTTCCGGACTCAGGTGAAGTGCCATGGAACACAAGTCTCACGTAAAGGGCATCACCGGCACATGCGGTCTCATTGTAAATAAGGTCGGCGGAAAAATCCTCACCGGGAAAATCAAGCACACGCCGGGCAGCGAAAACCGGAAGCAGAAGCCCAGCCATGAGAACCAGGGCAAAAAATCTTTTCACAATAACTTTCATCTCAAACTCCTATAAAACAATATCAAACAGCCGAACTTTTTTTCAAATCCTTCAGTATAAGTTGCAGACTTTCCATTCCGTTGTAAATATTTCTGCTCACGTTGAAAAGGATGTCCACGTCATCGCCCACCTCAAAATCGCGGTGCAGTCTCTCGCCCTCATCCCAGAAAAGACAGGGCCACTTCACGTTTCCTGCGGCCACCATGATTTTCAGATGCTGCTTCTCACCCTTGCCCAAAAGCATCGCGTCCACCACGGGAACACCCTTCGCCATAAAAAGCAGCTGTGGGTTCTCTTCCCCGCTTGGCTCGAACATATCCGCTATCTCTATGAGCCTCGGTGTCATGTACTGAAGCGGAACCTCAGCGTCAACATCAAAGATGCCCGACCTGGAATCCCCCAGACTGATTTTAGCCGAGGATTTCTGCAGGAGGTCCTTGAATTCCTCAAGACGATCCTTTTTCAGGCTGAATCCCGCCGCGGCATCATGTCCTCCGTGATTGAGGAAAATGTCGCCGAACCCGTCAAGAAAATCTGTGGCACTGAACCCACGGCAGGAGCGCATGGAGCCGATCGCCATGTCATCAACCACAGTCACAACCATGGCAGGAACGTCGTAGGCACTCACAAGACGACCCGCAAGGATCCCGCACACACCGCGGTTTATCCTGCTGTCAATCACGACGCAAAGTTTTTCATTGTGAAGCGAAAGGGAGTTCTTTGCCTGAATCGCACCGAAATCCATCGCGTCGGAACAAAGTTGCTTTCTCTTTGTGTTAAGCTCAAGAATCTGCTGCGCAACATCCTCACGCCGCTTCGTGTCCTTCGTAAGAAAAAGTTCAGCCGCAAGCTCAGGCATACCGAGTCTTCCAGCCGCATTAAGATGAGAGACAAGCACCCAGCTCAAGTCATTCGCAGTAACCCTTTTTCCGAGAAGCCCCACCCTCGCCATAAGTTCCATGAGTCCCGGCCTGATTTTTCCCGCGTTGATTGAGGCAAGAGCGTTGCGTACAAAAATCCTGTTCTCGTCCAACATGGGCATGACATCCGCAAGAGCCGCAAGAGCCACAAGCTGCAAGTCATCCTCCTGCTTCGCGACAAGATCCGGGAACTGAATCTTCTGGCACTGGTTCACGTAGGTCACATATATATTGTAGAAACCTCCGATTTCCGTCGCCTCATGGTCTCCGTAGCGTGCGAGTCTGGAGATTTTCTTGAGCTCACGAAGCGGAAGATTTCCCACCTTGGGGATGATTTTTCCGGCCTCAGGACGTATATCAAGAAAATTAAAATCATCGGCGGTACCGAAAGTGGCGGCAAGTACATTTCTCACGGATTTTTCATCCCAGACCAGAATCTGCTGTCCCTGCAAATACGTGGGAAGCCTCGTGTCCATCAAGCCCCGCTCCCCCGGAACTATGGTCTCGCTCATACGGCTCACAGGCACAAGATTACGCAGCTTCACGCAGTCAATGACGGTGTTTCCGTTTTCCTCGCGGGCATCAAAAAGACAGACCTCCTGCTTGTACCAGGGAGAAAAACTGAATCTAATGGCAGAGACGGTCTTGAACACAACCGCGCACCCAGAGATGTCGTGGAAGGGATAGCCTGAGTCAGGAAGCTTCGGATCCACGATGATTGCGGGAGTCGGTAATTCAGCCGGAGGATTGTGATGGTCAAGGACAATTACATCAAGGCCAAGCTCGGCCGCGTGTGCGATCTCCTGATTGTTCGAGATTCCGCAGTCCACGGTGATAATCAGGGAGCCGTCTTCCTTTGAAAACTCATCCACGGCAGCCATGGAAAGTCCGTAACCGTCGTCACCAAGGGGCAACCTGTAGCTCACGTCTATTCCGAGCGATGAGAGGCAGTCGTGCAGTACGGTCGTGGCAGTGATTCCGTCAACATCACGGTCGCCGAAAATCAGTACCTTGCCGCCGTCCTCCTTTGCCTGTAAGATTCTGTCAACAGCGTCTTCCATTGCACTGAAAGAAAAGGGACTGTGCTGAAAACGCATGTCGCTTTCCATAAAATACAGAATCTCCCGTCCCTGTGTGAGTCCGCGCCGTACAAAAATGCTTGCGGTCAAAGGGTCAAGTTTATAGCGACGGGAAAGCTGCTCCACGTCAATTTTTGAAATCTGTTTTTTGTTCCAGGCAGACACTATCGTATTTCCTTCAGAATGAGATTTTTTTCGCTTGTCTTTTCGCTTGTATAGGAAATCGCGCCGGAAAGTGATTTCATGCCTGAGTCAAGGGAGGAAGAATCCTTCGCGTACACATCCATGATTTTCTCACCCGCACGGACAAAATCTCCCTGACGCTTCTCGAAAATCAGTCCAGAGTCGGCATCCACCGCGTCCGAAGTCTTGTTTCTTCCCACTCCCAGATTTATGCAGGCGATTCCGACCTTGTACGCGTCAACGCTCAGATATCCGTCGGAGGAGGCACGAAGCTCGGCATGATTCTTCGAGCGTCTTTTTCCCTGATTCGCAAGAAGATCGTCCGGATTTCCGCCCTGATCGGCAATGTTCGCAAGGAATTTTTCCATGGCCTTTCCGGAAGAAACCATCTCACGGCAGATTTTCTCTCCCTCTTCCACGCTCTGAGCCTTTTCACCAAGCACAAGCATCCTTGCACCAAGCGCGTAGGTCAAATCCATAACATCATCGGGTCCCTTTCCCTGAAGGCACTCCAAGGTTTCCTCCACCTCAAGATAATTTCCTACCTTATATCCGAGGGGAGAGTCCATCGCGGTAATCAGTGCGACGGCTTTCTTTCCCATTGCCTGGGAGGTCTTTACAAGGAAGGTGGCAAGCTGCTCGGCGGAAGACTCGTCCTTCATGAAAGCACCAAGGCCGCATTTTACGTCAAAAACAAGGGCATCGGATCCCTCGGCGATTTTCTTTGAAAGTATGGAGCTCGTAATCAGGGGGATGCTCTCAACGGTTCCGGTAACATCACGCAGGGCATACATCTTGCGGTCAGCGGGTGCGATTCTTTCGGTCTGTCCCATCATGGCGTACCCGGTTTTCGAAATCAGACGCGCGAACTCATCGGATGAAAGATGCACGTTGTATCCTGCAACGGACTCAAGTTTGTCAAGGGTTCCTCCTGTGTGTCCCAGTCCCCTTCCGCTCATCATGGGAATCTGAACTCCGGCTGCGGCGACGATTGGTGCGAGCGGCAATGAGATTTTGTCTCCGACACCGCCCGTAGAATGTTTGTCAACAAAGGGACCTGAAAGCCCTGAGACGCTCGAATTATGCAAATCGATTACATCCCCTGAATGGAGCATACAGTCGGTAAGATAGCCCGTCTCCTCGAAAGTCATGGCGTTGAAATAGACCGCCATCAAAAAAGCCGACATCTGATAGTCCGGGATGCTTCCGTCGGTATAGGACCGCACCATAAAATCAATTTCCTCCCGGCTGAGGCTCTGTCCCTTGATTGAACCTGTCCCACGCTTTTTTACGATAATGTCAGCTGCCCTCATTGCTTATCCCCCTTAGAATTGTAAAACAGATGGCTTTTATTATACCCGATTTCAAAAAAATTTTCCATAGTCATATTAAAAATCCATAAAAAAAATGGACTCTCCCGGAAAACGGAAAAGTCCATTGAAATCGGTTCAAAGAAATCTACTGCAGCGGCGCGAAATATCCGCTTTCGTCCTTGCCGGAGCGATTCAGCAGATAGGTCTCCACCTCTATTGGCAGATAGCGTCGTCCGTACTGCGTCTGGTCCAGATAATTTGAAGTGAAGGTAATCTGGTAGAGTCCTGAAGGAAGTCCGATCAGGTCGTTGATTACCGGAGCAAGTCCCTCGGCCCTGTACACGTAGTAGGTTCCGCCGGTCGTATTCTCCGTAATGTACTCGATCTCCTGGTCCACAAAAGTCTGGGACACAAGAACCGTGCTGAAGGAAATTGCGTTGTTGTTCAGGTATGCGCTCAGGTCGGAAAGTCCGTACTTCATGAATGCGTTCTGGCTTACCGTGCCTGCCGTGAGGAATACGATTCCCCTCTTCTTCTCCGCGTTCACAAGTCCGTTTGCGGCAAGACGGATTCCCAAATCAAGGGCAGCGGCATCTGTATAAGTTGACTTAAGGGCCTTGGTTGAGAATGTGTTGAGGTTGTCCGGGGATCCGCTGTACTCGGTAACAGGTATGTCACCCACAGAGATGACCGTTATCTTTCCGTGTCCGTTCATTGCGGCGGCGAGCTCCCTCACGGCAGTGTTCACCTGCTCCTCGTATTCTTCCATCTCATAAGAGCGGTCAATCAGAAGAGTCACATCCGCCATGTCGTTGTTGTTTGCGGCACCGATTACCTGCATGTCCGTAACAGGAACCTTGCCCTCAGTAATCAGGAAGTTGCCTGCATCAAGACCGACGATTGGCTGCCTGTGTCTGTTCTCAACACGGACTTCCATTGTGACCTTGGGGAAGCTGTCTGAAATCACACGCTCGACCTGCACGAAGAATCCTCCGACAAGCTCGTTCATCTTTGACATTACGAAAATCTCGTTTCCCTTGAAATCGGTCACTATGATGTTGCCGTTCATGTCAGGAACTGCGGAAGTAATCTGGCTGGTTCCACGGGGAGTGCGTCCGTTTACAAATTTTGAGCCTGTCTCGGTGTCCACGGTGACAATCTCGTTGTTGTCCGTCAAAATCAAATAGTCGCCCCAGACCTTCATGCTCTCGGGACGTGCGAGCGTCTTTTCGTTCACAAGATTGCTGATAAAGTTTCCGGCCTTGTCAAACTCGTAGATTGCCCCGTAAACTGAATCCGCCACAAAAATGCGGTCATTTACTACGGCGATTCCCGTCGGTGATTTGAGTCCGGCGAAATCCACGCTTTTTCCTCCGAAATGAAGGAGTCCGTTTCCGTCAGGGTCGAACACTACTACGCGGCTGTTTCCGAAATCAGTGACGTAAATATTTCCGTGGCTGTCCTCCGCAAGATACTGAG
The DNA here is from genome assembly GCA_016288205.1 of Treponema sp. Taxonomy (GTDB): domain Bacteria; phylum Spirochaetota; class Spirochaetia; order Treponematales; family Treponemataceae; genus Treponema_D. The sequence goes on from JAEEYO010000036.1 coordinate 77,615, forward strand.
GACCTATGACCTGTCCTTCCTTGCGTCCCTTCTCGCCGATGTACTTGATGAATTTTCCGTTCGGATCAAGAAGAGAGAGACGATCCCCTGCAAATTCGCTCACAAGAAGATTTCCGCTCTGAAGCCTGATTATGTCCATCGGTCTGTCAAGTCCATTTAACGCACCCTGAGACCTGCTGGTTACAAGTCCGTTCACATTATAATGGAGGATTTCGTTCGTACCGTAAGCCACCACCCAGATTGATCCGTCAGGATTCGCGAGGGCTGATATGGGCCTGCTGTAGACGAGGGTAGTTCCGTTCATGTTCGGATATGTGCCGGATTCAGTGTAGTGCTCGCCGTACTCAACCTCGGTCTGAGTCACCCTTCTGTCACCAACAATCTCTATGCGGTTCTGCAAAACAAGTCCGCCGTAACCGTCATCCGCCGCAAACTGCCACTGTTGCAATGCCGCGCCCTCAATTCCAGCCCTGTAATATGATTTTCCAAGCCAGTCAAGGATTGTGTCCTCACCCGGAAGATATGAGAGAGCCTTTTCAAATTCCTGAATGGCCTCGTTGTAAGCACCACGGTAATAGCTCTGAACTCCGCGTCTGAATTCCTCTTCGGCAAACCCCGCGTTGGGACTCCTTGATGAGGATGCCGGATCCTTCATTGTGTCCACGAGATTCGCCTGGGCAAAAAGACTTGCTGCAAGGATGCCAGAACATGCTAATGCAAAAAGTTTCTTCATATTAAATGCTATCCGATTTTTCATCTTCCGCTCCAATTTTCGTCATTCCTCAACCAGCTGAGCTTCATTCAGATGCTGCCTGATTACTTCGCTTCCGCTGTTTTTCTTATATGCCTGCTCCAGATACTTTCTAGCCTGTGAATACAGTCCCATCTTGAAGTAAACCCAACCGATGCTGTCCAGGCACGCAAAATTCTCCGGTGCCTTTGAAAGAGCCTTCTTGCACAGACTCAGGGCGCGGGTGAGTTCCTTTCCCTCCTCCGCAAGCACGTATCCGAGTCCGTTCAAAGCCGTGGGGTTGTCTCCGTCTATCTCAAGGGATTTCTCATAATACTCAATGCACTGCTCCACATTTCCCTGCTCCCATGAAAGAAATGCGAATGAAGCGTATACCGACGCCGGCTTGAATCCTGATTTCATAAGCGCATCAAGCTCAAAGTCCGCGAGCTGGGAACGTCCTGTTCTGCAATAGATTACGGCAAGAAGATAGCGGCACTGCTGGACCCTCTCAGGATTGCTCTCCTCCGATGTCACCACCTGCTCAAGATATGTCATGGCATCATCCCATCGCTCCAGCTTGGAATAGCAAAGTCCGAGGTAATAGGCAACGTCAAGCGGATCCGCCCCGGAACCTTCTGGAACGGACATGAAAAACGAAAGCGCCCCAGTGTAGTCCCTGCGCTTATAAAGATTGATTCCTTCCTCTAGAATATCAGCCATACTTTTCCCCTCTAAATACACCCCATTTGAATAAGGATTATCCTCTTCTATATAATCTCGGAAAATTATGAGCAAATCTGAAGAAAACCTCTAAAAAAATGCTTATTGCTAAAGAAGACGGACACCCCTCGACGTTTTTACAATCCTGCATTCGGCCTGGAAACCGAAAATTCGCTCGTAATCGGCAAGGACTTCCTTATATTTGTCCACGTCCTCGTTCCTGAGCACGCTGTATGTGCATCTTCCGAATCCCTTTCCGGTAATCCTTCCGCAATTCGCAGGATTTCTCGGGTCGCCGGCAGGAGAGGCAAGCGTCTGTACCCTCTTCAAGAGCCAGTCAATCTCCGGGCAGGAAATGTCGTACAAAGTTTTCATTCCCTCGTGGCTCTTGTTCACCGAGCGTGCGAATCCGGAAAAATCAGCCTTTTCAAGCGCACTCTGGGCATCCAGCACATAGCGGTGCTCGTTCATAATGCAGATAAGATGCCGCCTGACATCCTCGGACACAACCGAAAGAACCTCGTTTCTCTCCGATCCGTTGTCCTCATAGACCCATCCGCCGTAAACCGTGGATTTTCTGTCCTTGAGCTCTCCAAGCAAAAGCACGTTCTCCGGCTGCTGCAGGCTCTCCTCGTTCCATGTCGTAATTCTTGGCACACGCGCGTCGGTCAGAATAATGGTCTTGTCCTTGAATTTGAACGGAAGCAGGTCAAAGGTCCCGCGGGCATGGTCGGTCAGAACAAGGGTATTCTCCTTTGAGTACACGCCGGTAAATATATCCGCACGGAAATTGTCAAGCCCAAGGAACTGCCTGTTCGCCTTTTCCAGAATCTGAATCAGGTTTTCCTCGTTGATTCTGAATTTGTTCGCATCCTTTACGGCCCATGTTCCAGCAATCTTGATGGCCGTGGTGATTCCGAATCCGGCTGAGGGAAGAACCTCCGAGTAGACCGTGAAATCCATGCCGGAGCATTTATAGCCGCTTGACGAAAAGCCATAGACAACCGCCTTCAGAGCGTTAGCCCATTTGTCTTCCTTCTTTACTTTGAGAGTGGTAAGGCTGCTGCGTTTTTTCTCTTTGAGCTGCACGAAATTAAAACGCAGGTTTGAGTCGTCACGCCTGGACACGGCGACATATACCGGCAGATTCACCGCCATTGAAATCGTCTTGTCCTTAAAAAACCATGTATGCTCGCCAATCAGGTGTACCCTTCCTGGTGCTGTGGCTACTGCATCCGGTTCAGTTCCGTACTCAGCCTTATGTAGTTCTACAACATTCTCCATAACTCAATCCCATTTTTTTTCTATATTGCAATTTTACTTACAAGGTAGTAATATAATAATATAATGAATTCAGTATTTTTACAAGTTTTTTATGCAATTTTTTCGGGATTAAGCGAGGCGATGGCAATTTCAAACGAAATTTTGCCCTTCGGATCCCCCTTTTTGGCTCTTTTCTGCATGATTCCACTATACAAAGCACTATACAACGCAAAGAGTTTCAGGCAGGCTTTTTTGATTTTCTTCGCTCAGACCATCACGGTGCATGTCATCTCCAGTTTCTGGCTCGCAAATTTCCACGGATTCGCCATTTTCACCCTGGGTGCGAGCGCATTGGGAACAGGAGCTCTGGGCGGATTCACAGGAATGGTCGTCTACATCTTCCCGCGGGCATTGCAGAGAATGAACGCGCTTGAGATTGACGGAGGAAAAAAATCCTACGTGACAGGGGCAAAAATCCTCTGGTTCTCCTCAACAATCGTGTTCTGGGAGTGGATAAAATCAACCGGCTTTCTTGCATATCCCTGGGGAACGCTTTCCATGGCGGCATATAGATGGAAGATTTTCACACAGATTGCGGACATAACCGGTGTGTGGGGAATCAGCTTCCTTTTCGCGACGGTCTCTGCCCTGATCGGCGAGGGTCTCAATCTTCTTGACAGGCTTCCCCATTCCCAGGATCCCTCGTCTTACGGACGCTCATACATTCAGTGCGTTAAATTCGCGGCGGTTCTCTTCATCTGCGCGGGAGTCTACGGAATTTTCAGCCTCGTGCAGGTACGGACCCCGATTAAAAAACTGAACGCTGTCATCGTGCAGCAAAACATTGATCCCTGGGAGGGAGGCGACAAGGCTTCCATCGCAGTCTCAAAAGAGCTCACCGAGCAGCAAATCAACATGATGAGGGAGGCGGGACAAGAACCGGATCTGGTGCTCTGGAGCGAGGGGGTTCTCTCAAGGCCGTTCCCGAATTCCATAGAGTTCTACAGGACGGAATATCCTGTGGACGAGACGCTTTCCGAATTCATCTCCAGGATGAACGTTCCCTTCATCATAGGCGGCACTACCCTGGTGGACCGGTACAAAAGACTCTACTCGAACAGCGCGTTCCTTTTTGACTGCAACGGAGAATACGCGGGCTTTTACTCAAAGATGCACCTGGTTCCCTTCGCCGAGCAGATTCCCTTCGCCCAGAATCCGCTGATGAAATGGTTCATGGGAGAGGTGGTCGGAATGAAAGCCACTCTGAACCCCGGAACCCAGGTCGTGTTGTTCAAGATTCCGCTGCGATCCTCACGCGAAAGCTCAGCTCCCTTGTGGGAAAACATGAGCCCCTACGCCACCATAGAGCTTGATGCCGAGGGCCGCTCCGACGAAGAAAAATCCCGGCGATACATAGAGAATCCCGAGCGGTCAAGAAATTCCATGGTCAGTTTTACGACCCCAATCTGCTTCGAGGACGCATTTTCGGACGTGTGCTCCAAGCTCTACAAATACGGAAGCGAGGTCTTCCTGAACATAACCAACGACTCATGGTCAAAGATGGCGAGCTCCGAATATCAGCATTTCATCGCCGCAAGCTACAGGGCCATAGAATACAGGACCACGCTCGTCAGATGCACAAACTCAGGATATTCCGCCGTGGTGGATCCAGAGGGAAAAATTCTCTGCGACATGGACGTGTTCAAGCAGCAGTCCGTCTCATGCCAGATTCCAATCTATGAAAGAAAATGGACGGTCTATTCGGTTCTGGGAGACTGGTTCGCCTACATGATTTTCTTTTTCATGGGACTGTTTTTTGTCAAGGAGTGCGCCCAGGCCACGGTACCGGAAAAGGTTCGTAGGATTAGAAGATTTTTCACAAAACTCAGGGAATTCAGAACATGGGTCGCGGCAGAAATGAAGTCTGATGACGAAACTGATTTGGAAGATCAACCCACTTTGGAAGACCAAACAGATTTGGATGAGACGAAACTCACCCCGGAAGATGAAAGCGAGCAGGATAAGACGCGGGATGAGGAAATCCACCTGGAAGAACCAAAGTTCACTCAGGATGAAATCAGTGCCGTAAAAGATGAAGATCCGTCTGTTACTAAACCAAGAAGAGGAAGAAAACCCAAGGCTTCCACAAGCGCCAGTACAATGGAAGAAAAGAAAGCGGGGACAAAAAAATCAACAGCCGTCGGAAAATCGAAAGCAAAAGTCTCTGAAAAAAAATCCTCGGCGGGAGGAACAAAACAAACGGAGACAAAAGCTAAACGAGGACGGCCGCCACTGGCAAAACCAACAGAAGTAAAACAAAAGAGAGGAAGACCACCGGCAGTAAAATCAGCGGAGACAAAACCGAAGCGGGGAAGACCACCGGCGGTAAAATCAGCGGAGATAAAACAAGCGAATACAAAAAACAAAAGGGGAAGGCCGCCACTGGCAAAATCAAGCGGTGCTAAACCCAAGGAGAAAAAATGAAAAACAGGACAAAATCATCTATTGTACGCACAACGTTTACGGCACTTTTTGCCGCACTGATCTGTCTTGGATGTGTCATTTCCATAAGGCTGCCCGGAGGAGTTCCCATCACGGTGCAGAATCTTTTCGCAATGCTGGCGGCTCTGGTTCTCGGAGGACTTCAGGGAGCTGGTGCCGTAGGCCTTTTCCTCGTGCTCGGAATTCTGGGACTTCCGGTCTTTTCCGGGGCAACAGGCGGATGGGCCATTTTCGTGGGACCCACAGGAGGCTTTCTCTGGGGATATTTCCTCGCAGCCGTGGTCGCAGGCCTGATTGCGGGGACTCCCTTTGTTGAGGAGAAAAAATTCAAGCTCAAAAACTGGCTCAAACTCGCTCTCGCATCCCTTGTCGGATTCGCGTTGATTTACGCACCCGGCATTCCCTGGTTCATTCACGTCATGGCAGGAAAAGGAAATCCCGTCAACTTCACCAAGGCTCTTGAGTACACGCTGATTCCATTCATTCCCGGCGACCTTCTGAAATTCCTTGTGTCCGTACCACTTGCGGCCATACTGAGACCCGTAGCGGCACGATACCTCTATCCTGATGACGAGGCGGAGATGGAGGAAATAATCGGAGAGCTTGAAAAAAGAAAACGTTTTCTGGACAAACTCGGCAAGAAAAAAAGCGGCGGAAAATCTGATTCGGAAAGCGAGAAATGAGTTTGGAAAATCCGAAACCGGCGGTTCATCTTGAGGAAGTTTACAAAATCTTTCTGAACGGCGGAAAGGAAAACAGAACGGTCGCCCTGAACGGAATCTCCATCGACATAGAGACCGGCTCCTTTACTGTGGTCGGAGGGGCAAACGGCTCCGGTAAAAGCGTGCTCATGGAAATCATTGCGGGGCTAATTGACGCGACCAAAGGAAAGGTGGAGACAGCATCCAGACCGGGACTCATTTTTCAAGATGCATCCGCGCAGATTTTGGGCGACACTCCCAGGGAAGATGTGGGCGTAGGTCCAGAAAATCTCGGCATGAAAAAAAAGGACGTCGCTTTAAAAGTGGAGGAGTCACTGAAAAAAGTCTCGCTGATTGAAAAGGCGGATCTCAGTGCAGAATCTCTCTCCGGCGGTGAAAAAAGAAGACTTGCCGTTGCATCCATACTCGCCATGGACTGCGACATAATGATTTTCGACGAGCCTTATGCGAACCTGGACTATCCGGGAGTGAAAGACGTGAACCGGCTTTTGAAGGAGCTGCACGAAAACGGAAAGACCATAATTCTTTTGACCCATGAACTTGAAAAATGCCTCGGTATGGCGGATCATTTCATCGTTCTTGCAAAAGGTGAAAAACTCTTCGACGGGAAACCTGAGGACGCGCTTTCAATGGACATGGAGGAATGGGGCATAAGGAATCCGCTTGTCTCATATAGCGACCTGCGTTCCCTTGTGTGGTAGCAGGACGAGGCAGATTTTATGGAAGGAAACAGTTTTTTCAAATACCGTCCCGGCAGCACATTCATGCACAGACTCCCGCCGTGGCTTAAAATCATCATGATGCTCGCACTCGCAATGGGAGCGTTCTATTGTCCTTCCCTTCCCGCGCTGATTATCTGGCTCGCACTGATTTTATTCTCCGCAATTTTCCTGCATTTTTCGCTGAATGAAATTATTTCAGATTTGAGCATCACGTTCATCTACGCCACAATGCTTTACGTTGCAAGCGTCATATCCAATATCTCCGAAGCCGGATTGATTTCACCCTCCGTCCTGATTCCCAAAATAGGAAATTTTTCGCCTCTTACACCGATGGCTCTCTCGCTCGAAATTAGCTCCGTGTTTTACAGAACCACAAGTACCATGTCCTTCAGAAAAGGATTCTCGCAAATTGAAGGAACTCTCAGAAAAGATGGCACACCCCTCTCTGACGCACTCTCGCTGACATTGAGCTTCATTCCCGGACTCGCAACATTCTGGCACAAGACGGACAATGCATGGAAAGCCCGCATGGGAAAAAACGGATTAAAAAAAATCATGACACTGACACCCATTCTTTTCAGGATCGGCATGGGCGAGGCATACAAAAAATCCCTCGCTCTCCAAAACCGTGGCAAATGATTTCCTGTCGCAAGTGCCGCTTGCCGTTCTTCCCTGCGTATGTCCATCTCACGTAAATTCATTGCCGCATAGCTTTCCTTGAAACAATTTCTACTGGCCTAGTTTTTCCAGTACCTTCGGCAAAGGAGCATTGAAATCCTTGGCAGCAACCTCCGGTCTGGCATTATACTTCTGCACGGCAATAACGGCGGCCTCAACAGACTTCTCCATCACTCCCTGTGTTTTGCCCTCGGCAAGTCCTTGAGTCAAGCCTTGCTTTAAACCCTTGCTGAGACCAATCTGCATTCCTTCCGCAAGTGCCGCCTGCCGCTCTTCCCTGCGTATGTCCATCTCGCGTAAATTCATCGCCGCGTACTCCCTCCTGAATCGGTCGTCATCCTTGAGCATCCTAACCCGCTCACTAAGCTTGTTGGAAAAATCATCATCCCTCGGGTCGTTGGTGTAGACGAATCGCAGAAAATCACGCACCTTCTCGTCCTCCGCCTTCTCATACCCACTTGCATTATAAACCACTTTCGTGATTTTGTCATTAAAATTCGCCCTCTTGTCCTCCACGCATCCAGTTACAAAAGTGTAGCTCGGAAGCCCAAGGGGAGTGCCTTGCTCATCGCGGAAAGGATCATTCTTGCA
>JAEEYO010000037.1 GCA_016288205.1 Treponema sp.
AGCAAGAGAATGATTTCCGTCTCCCACGGCAAAAAGGAAGTGGCTTCCGTCCTCGCACTTACCGGCTTCCTTCAAATCTGCAAGGGCGGACTTAACGGCGGCAAGAGACTCCTCATCCTTCACGGCCCATCCCTTGATTGAACCTGAGTCCAGCATCAAGTCTCCATCATACACGGGAGGATTTTTCTTCGCACGCTCACCGGCTGCCTCAACGAGCTTTTTCTGCGGGTCATTCACAAGCAGCATGATGTGCGGACTTTCAATCGGAGCACCACTTCGGATTTCCATTCTGGGCGGAATGCGGGATGCAATGGTCGCTTCCGTGGCACGAATCAACGCCTTGCTGTCACGCTCCCACTCATAGCTCTCAAGGTCAACGGCACAGACAAGTCCACGGCGGGTCCTTGAATACGCAGTTTTTCTTTCTATATATATGAACTCTTTCTGAGGCTCGTCGAACACACCCCCCGAAAGATAATCTTTCATCACCGAGCGGATTTTTGCGATTCTCTCCTCACGGTCTCCGTCCTCCAGATACACTTCCGGCAAAATCATCCGAAGCGTGGAAGGCTTGTCACCGACCGCATCCTCGACTTTTTTCCAGTAGTCCCTGTCCTGGGTAAACTGATCACAGGCAATCACGCTCCATGAAGCCAAATCCTTCTTGGCCGGCAGCAAAATTTCCGGCACGCTAATTCCGTATTCGCTAAATTCAGATAAGTTTTTCATAGCTCAAGTATACCGCAAATCGAAATATTATGCTATACTGATTTTATGTCCGATTTTTCAATGCAGCAGACACAATCACAGATTCAGTCTCAACTCCAGATTATGAGCCAGCGTCAGATTCAGTCCCTTTCCATGCTTTCCATGAGCGCTATGGATTTGAGGGAAGAAGTTTTGAAGACCGTAGACGCTAATCCCGTGCTTGAGATTGTCCATGATCCGCTGGAGTCGGGGCCGCAAATCAGGGTCAAAAAAAATCCATACACGAATGCGGACGGAGGAACAAGGGTCTCGGGCAAGGTCTCACATGAGGCTGAGGAAGCGAGCGACGCATTCCAACGTGTTCTTGAGGCCGCCGAGGACAAACGGATTTCGCTGCAGGACCACCTGATGCACCAGATGCGCATGATGAGACTTGAAAAAAGCGAGACCGATTTGTGCGAGAGGCTGATAGGAAATCTGGACCAAAACGGCTTCCATATTCTCGCGCCGATTTCCCTTTTGGACAGAAACGATCCCGCGCAGACCCCAGAGATGCTTGAAAAATGCATGGACATAATCAGACGCATGGACCCGGTCGGAACCTGCACAGCCTCCACCGAGGAAAGTCTTTTGGTACAGGCGAGACTCAGCGACTCAACTCCCGCACCCGACATCGCGCTTTTGATTCTGGATGGACACATTGATTTTCTTGACCCGCCCAAGGCAAGTGTCGCCGCAAAAAAAATCCGGGATTTCATCAGCTCACAGGCTTCTCTTTTCGGCTCGGACAAAAAATCATACGAGGGACTGATTGTAAATCCTGAGACAGTGCAGGAGGCCATTGATTTCATACGCACACTCGATCCTTTTCCCGCGAGAAATTTCAGCACGAGCCAGGTTCAGTTCATTGCGCCGGATGTCTACGTGGAGCAGATTCCGTCATCGCTTGAGGTGGAAAACGAGGGACCTTCGAAGGAGCTCAGGGAGGCCAAGGGAATCATCACGGTAGGAGATTTCTCATGGAGGGTCAGGCAGGAGAACGGCACGATTCCACAGATTGCGGCGAATGAGGAAATCAGCCAGATGGTAAAGTCGATGGACGCGGGCGAGGGAAAGAAAATGATGCAGGAAAAAGTCCGTGAGGCACTGAGTTTCGTCCAGATGCTGGAGATGAGAAAATCGACCATACAGAAAGCGAGCGAGCTGATTGTCAAAAGGCAGCACGCATTTTTTGAGAAGGGCCCCGGAAATCTTGTGCCGATGAAGCAGGAGGATCTGGCGAAGGAGCTGGGAGTGCATGAGAGCACGGTTTCACGCATGGCCCGGTCGAAGTACATACAATGCAGCTGGGGTCTCTTTGAGGTGGGATACTTTTTTGTCTCGGAAGTGGCAAAATCAAAAAGCACGGACTCAAATCAGGACGAGGGAGAATCGCTCTCAAGGGATAAAATAGTCAGTTTAATGGAAGAAATTATTCAGGACCATAAAAACGACACGAAAAAACTAAGCGACCAAAAAATCTGCGACCTGCTTTCAGAAAAGGGAGTGAAGATTTCCCGCCGCACGGTTGCCAAATACCGCTCCCAGATGAACATAGGCTCGTCGTATGAGCGAAGGTGAAAACGGAAAAGTGAAAACGGAAAAGTGAAAACCTGAAAACCAAAAGCTCTCAACTTTCACCTCTCAACTTTCACCTTTCAACTTACCCCTAGTCCAGCAGCGCGGTGATTGTACCTGCTGCGACATTTCTTCCACCCTCACGTACCTTAAATGTCTGTCCGACTTCCAGAGGCATGCCTTTCACAAGTTCAACATTTACCGTAGCATTTGAGCCGGGCATAATCATCTCGTCGTTGGTAGTTCCTGAGGCAGAGGGACCAAAAGTAATGTTTCCGGTAACATCCGTCGTATATAAAAAAAACTGAGGTCTGTACCCGCTGAGAATTGGAGTATTCCGTCCACCTTCGACCCTGGTATAAACATATATGTCCGCCCTAAATTTCTTGTGGTTTTGAATGGAATTCGGCAGGCACACGCACATTCCCCGTTTCAAGTCGTCCTTGGTCACACCCCTAAGAAGGAGACCGACATTATCCCCGGGCTTGGCATAGTCCAGCATTTTATGGTACATTTCTATGCCCGTAACTACAGTATTGATTACAGTATCCATTCCGACTACTTGCACACTGTCTCCAACGAAAATTTCTCCCCGCTCCACCTTACCCGTAGCGACAGTTCCTCTGTTGCTGATAAAAAGAACATCTTCGATCGGCATAAGGAAAGTTCCAGTACGCTGATGCGAAAAGTAATAGTTTTTCCCTGTAGAAGGCCCCGTACACACGAGCTCATTTCCACTCCGGTCCTTAAAACTGAAGCTGTCTATTCTGTACACCCCGGACGAAAGATTCAGGTCAGATAAATCCACAATGCTGTTAAACTCCGCAGTTTCACTTGTCACGCTCTGGAAATTGACATTTTTTACAATTACCTCATCAGGCTGAGAATCGTAAGGAGCATAATTGCCTCCTGTATAAGTTCCGACTTTTTTAATATTGATTGTAAAAAAATCTGTGGGTCCGCTTCCACCCGCCACATCACGCACTCCCAAATTTATTTTCAAGCCCTGCATAACAAGAAGCGGTGCCGCGCTTGAGTTCCATGGATTTGCAGGTAAGGAAGATTCGGAAACTGGGGAAAGAGCCGTGTCGTTCACAAGCTTAACGGAGAAAGTTCCTGCGGTAACAGGCGCGTCATTGTCACCTTGGTTCGAAACGGTATAAACCCATTTTTTTCCGAATGCCATGCTGACATCTTTTCCACCATAGAAGCCGTTCGAATTATAGAAGAAATCTTTTTCAAACTTTACCAAGACCTTGCACCAGTCAGGAAGCGGATTATCTTTGTCCGCAAGAATGGAAAGAACCCTTTTCCCCTCGAAAACCGGATTCTTAAAACAGTTGTTCAAGTTATATCCAGTTTCGCTGTCAGTAATCGAAATATTTTTAAAAAACTTATTTCCGGCCCTTATGTAACCGTATGCATTTCCCCCGGACTCAAGCAACTCGACATCTTCCCCATAGGAATTTTCAAGCTCCAAGATTTCATCATCCGTGTAATATATGGAAGACGGCTCTATGTCATAGTCGAAAATCACCTGGATGGAACTGTCCTTTGGAACTCCTCCTGTAACTGAAATAGGAGCGTATGAGATGATTTGAGGACGTTCGGCAAGAATAGGTTCCAGACAAAGCTCTATGCCTTCCGAGGGGGCCCGCACAAGGGTACATTCCGTATCAGACTCGTTAATGGAAGCAAATTTTATATATGATTCGTCTGTAAGCTCAGTTTTCGTTGAAAAATTTATTACCCGCCAGGAAACGAATTCCCATTCAATGGCAGGATCAAAACTCACGGTGAATGTGTCGGTGACTTTTTTGTTGATTTTTCCGTCCAAAGGTGATTTTATAACTCCGCTGCTTTTGGGACAAGTCACACGGATTGTATACGAACTTGCATTTGCATAGGCAATCTGATCTTCAATCTTTTTCTTGATTTCCCCGCCGGTCAGAAAATTCTCGCAGGACGCAAATATCAACGTCAAAAAAATTGTGGCAAATAAAACAGAAAGACTTTTTTTCATAACGTGCCTCCACAGACAATTTTAACACAATCCTGTCCAGACTTCAAGCAAGAAATGCGGAAGACATGGATTTTGGAATTTCCGTCTCCCGGTTTAAGCGACACGTTTAAAAACAAAAAAGGTCCCCGCAAAAGGAACCTTCTAAGCCAACTATCCGACTTGAACGGATCACCTGCTCTTTACGAGGGAGCTGCTCTACCGGATGAGCTAAGTTGGCGTGTTCCATGATAATAGCACATTATCCGAATATGGTCAAGAACCGCGCGAAAAAAAATCCGGCCGAATCGGACACAAGCGAAACAGCCGGAATATTTTAAGTCGGAATCTGATAATATTCGCAATCTTTTTCAAGAGAAAATCAGCTTGACTTAAGGCCCCTCTTCTCATGTGTTGATAAATAGGTGTCCACAATGCGCTTCATTTCCTGAATGTTCTGCACAATGATAAAATCATCAAACATATCAATCTTGTGCTTGGCTGAGTACTTTGAAAGCTCGTCCCTCGCCTCGTCCACTGAAATTCCTGCCCAATGCGCCACATCTCCGATGGTAAGGAAGAATTTTCGGCGGTTTGATCCGTCCGTTGACTTTTCCTCAGGAGCAAGCATATCATCGCTCATAAGGAATACATCCGCTATACGGGCCTGCAAATCCTTTATGACAAGAATTCTGAAGCGACGGTGCTGGTCGTAGATTCTCTTACAGAAAAGCTTCAAAAGAATCATGGCAATCTGGGGATTTCCGGTGATGAGAACCTTGAAGTTTTCCTTATTGAACTCAAGACACTTTACGTTGCCCCTTGCAATACAGGTCGCGCTGCGGGGAGAGTTGTCCAAAATTGCCATCTCACCGAAGAACTCACCTGGCTTCAGGATGTCCAGATTCTTCATGGTTCCCTTAATGCACTTTCCGAGCTGAACCTGTCCGGACTGAATCAGATAGAAGCAGTCTCCCGGCTCGAATTCGCTGATGATTACGTCACCGTCGTTGTAATTCTTTGAGAATCGCTCGAACATTGGAAGCTCAAACTGCTTGAGGGCGTTGGAATCCTCGGTAGGAGCCGCGGCTCTCGTCAAGGTCTCCATCTTGCTCTTTGAAACTTCCTGTCTTTTAGCCTGGGTCTCGGCTTGAGCAAGGAGTTTCTTCGCCGTATCGACATTTGAGGCATTCGGGAATTTAGTAATCAGCTTCCGGCAGACAGAACAGCAAGAATTGAATTTCTGCTCATCAAAAAAGCATTTCGCCACAATCAGCATACCGATTTCAGGCGGGAAAGAAATTGCATCTGTTTTAAGGATTGTCTCTGTCTTACGGTGGATCTGTCTCAGGCTCTTACTGAAAACCTTGAGCATCTTCAAGATTACCGCCTGATTTGAGCCAAATATCTTCTCGAATTCCTGCACCGACATCTGCACGACCTGCGTATCGGTAACTACATTCGCAGTCTCCATCTTGGGTTTTCGGGCAAGGGCGCTCTTTACTCCGAAGAACTCACCTACGTTGACAACCTCGCTTATCTGATTTCCAGTCTCCATATCAGTCTGAGTAAGAACCACAGAGCCTGACTGAAGGATATAGACCCTCTCGTCCCTGTCACCCTCAAAAAATATAATAGAGCCTTTTGCATAGGACAACACTTTTGGCATAAGAAACATCTCCTGTTCTGAATTTCATTCTGCACTTTTCTACTTATCGGCAGAATTCGGCAAGTTGCCAACAAATTTCTCCAAAACCTTTTTAAATTATATCACTTTTTTTGATTTTATGCTACATTTATTTTAGATATGATAGATTTGCACACACATTCGACCGCATCCGACGGAACCTGTACACCAACGGAACTGATTCGGTACGCGGCATCAAAAAGTATTTCGGTAATGGCGCTAACCGACCACGACACGACGGCCGGGCTCACGGAGGCTCAGGAGGAATCCCGGAAACAAGGGATATTATTCGTTCCAGGAATTGAAATTACAATCAACTGGCCCACCGGGGAATTCCACCTGCTTGGACTCGGGCTGAAAAGGACATCCCCCAAGCTCAGGGACATAATCGCGTCGCTGAAGGACGAGAGACGGAACCGCAACCTGAGGATGGCGGAAAAGCTCAGGGAAAACGGTGTCGTAATCACCTGCGAGGAACTTGAGGAGAAATTCGGCACGGAAAACATCGGAAGGCCGCACTTCGCACAGCTCATGGTTGAAAAAGGCTACGTAAAGCAGAGACAGGCCGCATTCGACAAGTATTTCGCATCGGGTCGTCCATGCTACATCGCAAGGGGAGGCGTGGATCTGGACTGCGCGGTGGAAGCCATAATTGAATCCGGCGGGGTACCGGTTCAGGCTCATCCCCTCTCCATGTACATCTCATGGGGAAAAATCGAGGAGACAATGGCAGGAATCCGTGACAAGGGAGTGATGGGGCTTGAGGCATGGCATTCCGCGGTAAGGATTTCCGAGGCAGAGCGGCTTGAGAGTCTTGCGCGTCAGCTTGGGATGATTTCCACTGGCGGCTCGGATTTCCACGGCGAGAAGGTCAGGGCGGACAGACACATCGGATTTACGGCGGGAAAGACCAAAATCCAGGACAGGCTCTGGGAGGAGGAGCTGAGACCACTGCTGGAAAAAGTACACGGAAACCAGGATTTGAGCTATTCCGACTGAATTCCAGGCCTTCATTTTGTTCGACCTTTTGGAGAAATCGCACCGAAACGAAAAAAAATTCAAATAATTTCATAATTTTATTTGACTTTATACTTCCTTGCTGTTATAATAGAAGATGTTCTATATGCGAAATGGATATGGAGCGTTTAGCCTGCTGGTACTCTGGGAGGGGTGGCCGGCGGGCTTTTATTTTTTTCCGATCAATCCCCTGAAAATCAGCCATTTTTTGTAATTTTTAAAATATTTGCTTGTTTTCACTAATCCTTCCAAAAAAACTACCGACATTTAGATTATCCATTTCGCAGTAGAAATACTGCAACATAGCCCCGCAGCTTTTTATCCCCTCCCACCCATTTGGCTGCGGGGCACCTTTTTTTTAAAAAAATCCTCAAAAAAAAGCACAAATAATTCAAAAAAGCCTTGACATATTCGCAAAATAAGTCGAAAGTACGGATATGGGATTATTCCCTTTAAAATATGACATTTAAGCAGGAGTTGTACCCACAGTGAACGGAAGTACAGTTTCTATTGACCATGTCTCCAAGCATTTCGGAGATTTCCACGCCTTGGACGACATCAACATAACCATCAAGCAGGGAGAGTTCTTTTCCCTCTTGGGTCCATCCGGATGCGGCAAGACCACATTGCTCCGCATTATCGCAGGATTTGAGTTTCCTGATGAAGGAGCGGTTCTTTTCGACGATCAGAACGTAGTTCCCCTGCCCCCCAACAAGAGACAGAGCAACACGGTTTTCCAGAGTTACGCGCTTTTCCCCCATCTCAGCGTTTACGAAAACGTGGCATTCCCACTCCGGCTGAAGAAAGTGGACAAAGCCACAATAGATGAGAAAGTCACCCATTACCTTAAGCTCGTCCAGCTTGAGCAGCACATGCACAAAAAGCCCAACCAGCTCTCCGGAGGACAGAGACAGAGGGTAGCCATCGCACGCGCACTGATTAACGAGCCGAAAGTCCTTCTGCTTGACGAGCCCCTTTCCGCACTTGACGCAAAACTCAGGTCCAACCTCCTCGTTGACCTTGACGCACTGCATGACAAAATCGGAATCACATTCATATATGTCACTCACGACCAGAGCGAGGCACTTGCGGTCAGCGACAGGATTGCCGTAATGAACCAGGGACACGTCCTCCAGGTGGGAACCCCGTTCGAGATTTACGAAAGCCCGGCCACCCAGTTCGTCGCACAGTTCATCGGAGAGACCAACCTCTTTGAGAGCACTGTCGTAAACTGCGAGCCGTACAAATCACCCAAGGGAGAAGAAGAGTACATGGTCACTCTCAACACACCTGCCCTCGGAATGCAGGCACAGCTCACGGGAGAGACCGCAGCCACACGCGAGGAAGACAAGAACATCCTTGTGACGGATTACGAGGAGACCAAGCCCGGACAGAAGATTGCATTCACCGTACGCCCGGAAAAAATCCGCATCACTTTGGACGAGCCGAAAATCAACGGACGAAAGGACATCAATGTATTCAAGGGAGTCGTTGAGGAGCCAATCTACACCGGATTCCAGTCCAAATTCTACGTGCGTCTTGAGAACGGTTCCATAGTGAAGGTGTTCAAGCAGCACATCAACTATCTGGATGACGGTCCGGAGATTGCGTGGAAAGATACCGTCTACATCTCATGGGCGGCAGAGGACGGCTACATCGTCGAGGACATCAATAAATGAGCGAAAAGGAAAAGGCACCAAAACAGTCCGCTGACCTGAAATTTGCGTCGGCGGCCCACGGAGCGAAATACAAGAAAGCGAACCCCGGACCCTTCTACGCATGGCCAATGGGACTCTGGTTCTCAATCTTCTTCATCGTGCCCATCATAATCATCGTGGCATATTCATTTATGACCCGTGACGTTTACGGTGGAGTAGAGGCAAAGTTCACCTTGAAGGCATACAAGCAGATGCTGGATCCGGCCTATGGAAAAATCTTCCTGCGCACACTCTGGATCGCAACATTCTCAAGCGTGGTCTCCATACTGATCGCGCTCCCCTGCGGATATGCCATGGCAAGAAGCAAGCACCAGACTCTCTTTTTGATTCTGGTAATCATACCGTTTTTGACCAACAGCCTCATCCGTATTTTCGCATGGATGACGATTCTCGGCGACAACGGACTTCTCAACGGAATCCTTCATTTCTTCTGGAAGATTGGACACGCCATCGGACTCGGAGCAAAGGACGCGACGTTCACACCGCACAAATTCATGTTCACACAGGGAGCGATCATCCTCGTAAGCATCTACATGTACCTGCCATACGCCATCCTCCCAATCTTCACCGCCGTGGACAGATTCGATTTCAGCCTGCTTGAGGCCGCACGTGACCTCGGAGCCACGAAGATTCAGTCCATGACAAAGATTCTTATTCCCGGAGTTAAGAGCGGAATAATCAGCGCGTTGATTTTCACCTTCATCCCCATTTTCGGATCCTACACGGTTCCCCAGATGGTCGGTGGAAAGGACAGCTATATGCTCGGAAACATCATAGTCGATCAAGTGCAGAAAGTCCGCAACTGGCCTCTTGCCTCAGCGTTCAGTCTCGTAATCACGATCATCTCCATGGTCGCCATTCTCTGGATGCTCGCCTCAAACAAAAAGGAAGCCAACCTCAAGAAGGTATCCACCAAGGAAGATGTGGCTGCGAACACAAACACTCCCCTTCTCGCGGGAAACACACTCGGAGGCGTTAAATGAAAAATCCATTCAAACTGTTTCTGAAAAAACAGAGACCCTCCGAACCTGCCCGCCATGCGAAACGCGACTGGAAAAAACACGAGGGACGCATCACTTTCTCAAAGACCGTGCTCGCGCTCTCACTGATGTTCCTTTTCATACCGCTGTTCGTAATAATTTTCTTTTCGTTCAACGCATCCAAGGACACCAACTTCACGGGATTTTCCTTCGTGTGGTACGAAAAGCTTTTCCTTGACTCAAACGACCTGTGGTCATCGCTCTGGAACAGTATGCTCGTTGCGGTAACGTCATCACTCACTGCAACCGTCCTGGGTACACTGGCGGCGATCGGAATCACATGGTACAAATTCTTCGGAAAGGGATACATCCAGTCAATCAGCTTTTTGCCGATGGTTCTTCCCGAGGTAATCATGGGAATCTCCCTGCTGATTTTTTTCAGCGGAATCAAGATGTCGCTCGGCCTGCTCACAATCTACATCGCGCACACGACCTTCTGTATGCCGTTCGTATATCTGATGGTCAGCGCAAGAATCGATGAGTTCGACTACTCAATCATTGAGGCGAGCCACGATCTTGGAGCCACGGAGATACAGACCCTGTTCAAGGTGATTATCCCCGCGATCATGCCCGGAATCATCTCTGGATTTATGATGAGCGTAACAATGTCCCTTGAGGATTATGTAATCACCTTCCTCGTAAGCGGTCCCGGAAGCACGACCCTCCCACTCTACGTCTACTCGATGATCCGATTCGGCGTGAGTCCCGTAATCAACTCGCTGTCCTTCGTCCTGATTCTGATAATCTGCTCGCTGACAATTCTTCTCAGAAACGGACTCAAGAACTTCGCGTCATCACACTAAGCAAGTTGAAAGTGGAAAACGGAAAGTGGAGAGTGAAAAAAAATCACCCAGCTTTCATCTTTCCACTTTCAACTCTCAACTCTCCACTTCCCCCCTCCTCTTCCCAAAAATCAAATTATATTCTATAATTTGAGACATGAAAAAGAACATAAGCATTGCAATCATCTCGACTATCGCTCTCTCTCTCATGGTTTTGACCGCATCATGCAAAAATAAAAACAAGAACGCGGGGCAGGTTCAGAGCAATCTTCCAGACGCAGAGGAACAGGCCGAGCAAAAAAAATATACGAATGAGAACGGCGCAATCTGCGTAATTTTCGGATACGGATTCAACAACGACGAATTCTACAATGATGCCATAGAAAAACTCGGGGCAATCTACGGAATGGACGAGGAGGGAGGACTGATTTACGCCCTTCGCTACCCGGATGATTTCAAGTCAAAGATTGACAATCTGTATGAGAAGGTAGATAAGAAAAATCTGCGCGGAATGATTTTCCTTGGTGCGCCCGAAAACACATACTTGACCCTCTATAAAATAAAGGAGACAATCTACGGAGACGCGGACATCCCGTACTCAATCTTTTCCTTCTTTCCTCAGGACGACACTCTGGGGCAGGAATCCATCTGTGACCTCGTCGTTGAATACGACCGATCTGCAGCGGAGGAAGCCGCGACCACGGAAATAGAAGTCCCGATTGACGACAACGCGGAAAAGGTCGTAATCTCGGCCATAGAATACATGGCGAACATAATCGGCCACATGAAGATGGACGGAAACCTGCACGAGCGAGTCCAGACAATAGTGGGACCGAACAACAGAATCCACCGCTACACGGACAGGGACTCAGGCATCCAGGCACTGAACCATTATGTCATGGAGAAACGCTGATGTCTTGCCGCAACACGTTGACTCAGGACGAGGAATCATCAATTCTCGGCTCTAAGGCTGCGATAGAGAATCTTGCGGAAAAAGATGAGGCGCAGGTGCTTCTGATTTCAGATTCCCACGGTCATCCCGACAATTTTTTCCGTGCGGTTGAGGAAAGGGGCAAATACATGGACGCCCTGCTTTTTTGCGGAGACGGAATCTCTGACATAAGCGCGCTGATTTCAAAGGCAATCAGGACAAAAAAATTCGCCGAGCTGATTCCACCTGTCATCGCTTTCGTCAGGGGCAACAATGACCAGGATCTGTACGCCGTGATGAATCCGCTCCGTGAGACAAATCCCGAGGCTCCCTACTACACCGAGCTTTATGTTCCTCTGAGCATGGACATGAACATAGCGGGAATGAAAGTCTACATGGCGCACGGACACAGGCACGGAGTTTACTCAGGACTTTCCGCATTCACACAGAATGCAAACGCAAACGGAGCAAACGTCGCTTTCTACGGACACACCCATTACGCCATGTCGCTTTATGAGGACGGCATTTTCATCGCGAATCCCGGAAGCTGCACACTCCCGCGCGGAGGACAGTCCCCGAGCTATGCCATACTCAACTTTATCCGTGGAGAAAAAATCCCCACCTGCTCCTTCTTCAAAATTAGCCCATCAGGAAGCGACTCCTTCAATCCGCTGCCATGCCCCTGGTAAGTGGAAAGATGAGAGTGGAGAGATGAAAGCTTAGGGATGGCTATAATTTCTTTTTTGCTAGATATTTATACAGATTTTTCTTAAAATCCCTTGCAGAATGAAAAAACTCAAGTTCAGACTTTGAAAATGCATTACGTTCTGCCTTGTCATTTGTCAGTTCCATGGTGCAAATCAAATCCGCAACCTGAAAAAGTTTATAGTCAGCAGGTTGAACTTTTCTCATTTCTACATTTGAAAAAAGTTTTGTAAAAACAGAATTAAGAATCTTTGTAAGTTGACTCTGACCGTAATCGTAATAGTTTATTATCAAATCAAATGAACTAAAAAAATCATAGTGTTTTTTTAACTCATCGGCTATAACCTTAAACAATTTTTCAGCGTAGGCGGTTTCATCATCCAGACATTCTGCCTTATTGATTTTTGGACAAATATAATGGATATCGAGGCCTCGTATAAAATGAAATAGAGAATTGAAAAGTGATTTCCGAGTCTCCATCAGATCATTTTGATAAAACGATTCCTTTCGGATAATCGGCCCCGTATGAATGGCGTGCTGCGGATAACCAAGTCTTTCCAAATGCTCATCAAGCCGCTTTATATTTTCAGAAATATCAATTGACTGGTCATGTAAGACCATCGCAACATAATAATTGGGAGAATGAAAATCATAAGGTCCAAAATCGCCTGATTCGTCAATAAAAATACTCAGCACTTTCTTAGGCACAATATTCTCCCAAAAAAACTGGCGGGGTAATTCCCCGCCTTTCGATGGACCTGGAACAGGATCTGTTCAGCCCAATGTAATCTTGCGATTACAATCATAAATATAATGCAAAACATCTCTACTGTCAAGCAAAAAAAGAAATTTTAAAACACTTTTTACCCTATCAGGCTCCTGATTTTTTTCGCTACGGGCTCGCAGGTAAGGTCAACACCGAGCTTTTTGAAAATCTTCCGGTCCACCTCGCTCAGCATTACGGTCGTGTGCACCTGGCATCCGGCAAGTTTGGGAAGCTGCTCCAAGGCAAGGCGACAGTTATCGCTCGTAACGGAGAGCATGGAAAGGGCCACAAGAACCTCGTCGGTATGCAGCCTGGGGTTGTGTCCGCGAAGATATGTCACTTTCATCTTTTGAATCGGCTCGACCATCTCGGCAGGAATCAGTTTCACGGAATGATCAATTCCCGCAATGTGCTTAAGCGCGTTCAAAATCAATGCGGCAGACGCACCGAAAAGCTCCGATGTCTTTGAAGTGATTATGGTTCCGTCCTGCAGTTCAATCGCGGCGGCAGGTGCCTTTTCCTTTATGCCCCTCTCTTTCGCGGCCTCGGTAACTTTGCGGTCGGATGCGCTGACTTTCGCCTGTTTCATCAGAAGCTCAATTTTCTGAACCTCCTCCTCTGTGGCCTTTCCCTCCACGAGCAGATTCAAAGTCGAATAGTAACGCCGGATAATCTCCTGCTTTGAAGCCTCACAGCAAGCGTCATCATCCACAATGCAGTAGCCCGCCATGTTCACGCCCATGTCCGTCGGTGACTTGTACGGATTCTCGCCGTAGATTCCCTCGAAGATTGCGTTGAGCACCGGGAAAATCTCAATGTCCCTGTTGTAGTTCACCGTGGTCTTTCCGTAAGCCTCAAGATGGAAGGGATCGATCATGTTCACGTCATTCAAATCAGCGGTCGCGGCCTCGTAAGCCATGTTCACAGGATGCTTCAAGGGCAGGTTCCAGATTGGGAAAGTCTCGAACTTCGCGTATCCCGCCTTCACTCCCCTCTTGTTCTCGTGGTAGAGCTGACTCAAGCATGTCGCCATTTTTCCGCTTCCGGGTCCCGGGGCAGTCACAACAACCAAAGGACGAGTAGTCTCAATATAATCATTTTTTCCGTAGCCCTCGTCGCTGTCAATAAGGGCCACGTTTGACGGATACCCCTCTATGGTATAATGGCAGTATGTGTTGATTTTCATCTTCTTGAGCCTTGACCTGAATGCCTTGGCCGCTTCCTGTCCCGAGTAGTGGGTGATTACCACGCTTCCCACCATGAGTCCTCTGCTCTGGAACTCATCACGAAGACGAAGCACGTCCTTGTCGTAGGTGATTCCCAAATCTCCGCGCACCTTGTTTTTCTCAATGTCCACCGCGCTGATTACGATTACAATCTCAGCATAATCCGCAAGCTGCATGAGCATCCTGAGTTTACTGTCCGGCTGAAATCCCGGAAGAACCCGCGCCGCATGATAATCGTCAAAAAGCTTGCCACCGAATTCCAGATAGAGCTTATCGCCAAATTTGGCAATCCTTTCCTTGATGTGTTCTGATTGAATCTTTAAATACTTGTCGTTGTCAAATCCCGTTTTCATACGGAACTTTATTATAGAAGAAACTTTGAAAAAAATCAAGACAAGCGTTGAAAGTGGAAAGTGGAAAGTGGAAAACGGAAAGATAAAAAAAAGGAATCCTGAGTTGCGACTTGGCAAACAGAGGATTCCTTTCCAGCTTCAAATTATGGCATAGTTGCCCTTAAAAATCAGCCCACGGTCGCAGTCAAGAACACTTCGCTGCATCCGTTCTCCGCGGAAACAAGAGTGCCGTCAATCTTTGCATTTCCCTTGTCAACAGAGATTACAATCTTGCCGTCGTTCTTCTTGTTCACCACGTTGATGTGATATGTCACACCACGGAACTTGCGTGTCATCTCGGCTTTCTTCACATGCTCAGGAAGACGTGGCTCAATGCGAAGTCCCTCGTAGGCAGGCTGGAGTCCACAGATGAACTGGCTCAGAGCGACGAAGTTCCAAGCAGCTGTTCCCGTAAGCCATGAGTTCTTTGCCTCACCGAATCTTCCGGCAGTCTTTCCGGCAATCATCTGCGCGTAAACATAAGGCTCCGTGCGGTGGATTTCGGAAATCTCCTCAAGATAGGCGGGCGCAATCTTCTTGTAGTGCTCCCACGCGTCATTCGGGCGGCCGGTCTTTATCTCACCGATGATTACCCAAGGATTGTTGTGGCAGAAGATTCCTCCGTTCTCCTTGTATCCCGGCGGATATGATGAGACCTCACCGAGTTCCACGTGGTATGAGCTGTATGGAGGATCAACGATGCAGATTCCGTACTTTGAGTCAAGATACTTCTTCACGCTGTCCAAGGCCTTCGCAGGATATCCCTTGTCGGCTCCGCACTGTGCCATTGTTCCGAATCCCTGAGTCTCAATGAAGATTTTTCCGTCATCGCACTCTTTGCTTCCAATCTTATGACCGAAATCATCGTATGCGCGGATATACCAGTCTCCGTCCCATCCAGCGCTGCAGATTGCCGCTTCCATCTTCTTGCAAAGATCCTCAGCCTTCTTAGCCTCAGCCTCGTCTCCCATAATGCGGCACATAGCGGCATAATCCGGGGTAACATAGACGAACATCTGCGCGATCATCACGGACTCAGCGTTCTTTCCTTCCTTATTAGTACAAGTCTGGAATGAATCGTTCGGATCCTTTGAGAAGCAGTTCAGGTTAAGACAGTCGTTCCAGTCAGCGCGTCCGATGAGCGGAAGACCGTGCGGTCCCATGTGGTTGGGAATATAGTTGTAGGAGCGTTTCAGGTGCTCGAACATGGTAGCCTTGTTTGTCTCGGAGTTGTCAAAAGGAACCTCAACCTTAAGGAAATCCTTGTCTCCGGTCTCGCGGATGTAGTTGCCCACGCCCAGAACAAGCCAGAGCGGATCGTCGTTGAAATTGGAACCGATGTCGGCATTACCCCTCTTGGTCAAAGGCTGGAACTGGTGATATGCGGAACCGTCCTCAAACTGTGTGGCTGCAACATCATAAAGCCTCTCGCGGATTCTCTTAGACGGAAGCTGATGCGCGGCACCGAGCATGTCCTGGGAAGTATCGCGGAAACCAAGTCCACGTCCGATTCCACTCTCGAAGTAAGAGGCGGAGCGAGCGAAATTGTAAGTGACGACGCACTGATACTGATTCCACACTGCCATGCGGTCAAGCTTCTCGTCTCCCGTGCTGATTGCAAAGTGAGAGAGCGTCTCGTCCCAGAATGAGCGGAGAGCGTTGTATGCGGCCTCAACCTTTTCCTTCGTGCTGAACTTTTCCTGCAGCGCATAGGCCTTCTCTTTGTTTACGATGCCAGAATACTTGTTCGTAGCTTTGAACGGCTGCTTCACGTCCTTCTCAGAGATGAATTTCTTGTCCTCAGGATTCTCAATGTAGCCGAGGATGAAAACATAAGTCTTGCTTTCCCCTGCCTTGAGAGTGCAGTTCAAACGGTGGCTTGCAATGGGAGACCAACCGTCGGCAACAGAATTTCCGCTCTTTCCGGAAAGAATCACATTTGCCTCGTCGAGGGAATTGTGCAGACCAAGGAATGTCTCGCGGTCAGTGTCGAATCCGTCGATGGGTGAGTTCACGCTGTAGAAAGCGAAGTGATTTCGTCTCTCGCGGTACTCCGTCTTATGGTAGATTACGCTTCCCTCAATCTCCACCTCGCCAGTGGAAAGATTCCTCTGGAAGTTCTCGCCGTCAGTCTGTCCGTTGTACAAACACCACTCAATGAATGAAACAAGAGAAATGTCCTTGTCCGACTTCCCCTTGTTCGTGAGAGTGACCATCTCCACCTCACAGTTCTCACCGTTCGGAACCATATAAAGCACGTCTGCGGCAAGACCGTTTTTCTCAGACGCAATCTTGGTGTAACCAAAACCGTGGCGGCACTCGTACTTGTCCAGCTTGGTCTTCATCGGCTTGAATCCGGGGTTCCAGATTGCATCCCCGTCCTTGATGAAGAAATAACGACCGTTGCAGTCAAGCGGAATGTCATTGTAGCGGTAGCGTGTCAGACGTCTGAGTCGTGCGTCCGTATAAAAAGCATAACCGCCGGCTGTGTTTGAGATAAGAGAAAAGAATTTCTCATTTCCCAGATAGTTAATCCACGGGTAAGGCGTGAGCGGCTCGTTGATAACGTACTCACGTTCCTTGTCGTCAAAAAATCCGAACTTCATAGTTCCTCCAAAATCCTCCAAATTTGCTCCCTGGAACAAAAATTCCAGTCCTTCAATTCTACCACAGAAAAACCTTGCTTGCAAGTCCAAAATCCACCTTTTACTTTTTTTACTCTTTCTGATATAATAAATATGATTTCTTAAAACTGGAGGCAGACATGGGAATCTATCTTAATCCTAGCAATGCGATGCTGAAAAAACTGCTCAACTCGAAGATTTATATTGATAAATCGCTTTTGCTCAGGGAACTGAATGCATTGGTAAACACCGGGGACTGTTTTGTCTGTGTTTCCCGCCCACGCCGATTCGGAAAAACCATGGCAGGAGCGATGATTGCCGCATATTACTCAAAGGGATGTGATTCCTCCGAACTTTTTGCCCCACTTAAAATCGCCTCGGACAAAAGCTTTTCCGAGCACTTGAACAAATACAACGTGATTCAGTTTGACATAAATTCATTTTACAATGCGACACGAAAAAAGGACAACCTGATTGAATATATCACCGACACCATAAATAAAGAAATTGCCGACGCATTCCCGCAGGCAAAAATTGACATACAGAATGACACCCTTTCAAATGCCATACTCAAGGCATGGGGAGCCACCGGGGAATCTTTCATAATCCTAATGGATGAGTATGACGTGCTTATCCGGGCTCAGGTTCCAAAAAAGATTTTTGATGACTACCTGAATTTTCTGAGCAGCCTCTTCAAAAACAGCACCCTGAAACCCGCAATCGCGCTCGCATATCTGACAGGCATACTTCCGATTGTACGTGACCGGATTCAGTCGAAAATGAATGAGTTCGATGAATATTCCATGCTGAACGCAAGGCAGCTCTCTGAGTTCACGGGATTCACCGAGGATGAGGTAAAATCTCTTTGCGACGAATACGACATGGATTACGATGAGTGCAGGCGATGGTATGACGGCTACAAAATGAACGATGCAATCAGCGTGTACAGCCCGAAGTCAATGGTCAGCGCGATGCAGGCACATGAATACGGAAATTACTGGACCACCACCGGATCCTACGAGGCACTGAGCAACTACATTCTCATGGACTTCGACGGAATCAAGGATGATGTGATTTCGATGATAGGAGGGAAAAAAGTTCCGGTGAACGTTCTCACCTATTTGAACACGCTTACTGATTTTAAATCCAAGAATGATGTCTTCACATACTTGATTCATCTCGGCTATCTGTCCTACGACCGCAAGAACAAGGAATGTTTCATCCCGAACAACGAGATCCGCATCGAATGGATAAACGCCATAGAGAACGCACCCGACTACAAGGAGATAATCGAGATGGTGAACGGAAGCCGCGAGCTTTTGGACCGCACCCTGCAATGCGACGAGGAATATGTCGCACAGGCATTGGACAAGGCTCACATGCGGACAAGCAATCCCCTCACCTACAACAACGAGGCATCCTTTCAGAGTGCGATGGGCATTGCATATTTCTACGCAAACTCAAAGTACACCATAATCAAGGAGCTTCCGACCGGAAAGGGATACGCCGACCTTGCCCTGATCCCCTACGTCCCGAACATTCCAGCCATTATCATAGAGCTGAAAAACAACAGGAGCGCGGAAAGTGCAATCAATCAAATCAAGGAAAAAAAATACGACGACCTCCTTGAGCACTACCGCGGGGACCTTCTCTTCGCCGGGATAAATTACGACCCCGACACAAAAAAACATGAGTGCAAGATTGGCAAGTTTAAAGTGGAAAGTTGAAAGTGGAGAGTGGAAAGCTGGGAGCGTCTGTTTATGAAATAATTCCGTAAGCAAACGCTGGCCATTTTTTTTCACTATAAATAATTAAGATAGACTTTTATTTTGCAAAAAGAATACCGGAGGTTCCCTTAATGGCTGTTCTAAAAGAACGCTACAGATTCTCGCTTTACAATGACTCATGTTTTTGTAACTCAGCTTTAAGTTCTTCAATTTGTTTGGAGAGGCTTCAAAAAAGTTATAGGAAATAAAATAAACCCATGACCATGAATAAACCTTGATGACTGAGGTTGAATCAAACCCAGAAAGATTGAAAAGAGAAAGAAATGCGTGTCCTAGCGTACCAAAGTATTCAGGAAAATCCGCACCAAAAACATTTACACCGATAATGGCATAAACATATGCAAATATAACGAGCAACCCGAAAGTCCACAAAACACTTGGTATAGCTTTTATGACAGCCTTAACTATAATTCTGAGTTTTGCAAGCCCTGTAACAAGTCGTAGAGTTTTTATAACCCTAAGGGATTTTATGCCCTTTATAATTTTTACGGATTTAAAAAACCGGAGTATCCTGAAAATTCCAAAAAACGGTAAGGAACCCAATATAGAAACAAGAACGATTAATAAATCGAATATATTCCACTTATTAAAGTGAAATACCTTGTCATCATTCTCGACCCTATACTCGCCGAAAAAATTTTTATTATAGACCACAAACTTCAGAAGCAATTCCAGAACAAAAAAGCCCAGACAGATTTGGTCTACAACAAAAAAGATCCCACCATATTTACCAGTCAAACTTTGAGAAGTTTCCATTCCAAGAACAACAACATTGACAATCACAACAAGCAACATGAAATACTCAAATGGAGTGTCAGCATTGCCGTCAACAAATCTGCGAAAATCTTTTAAATTGTACTTCTTTTTCATATTTTGCATTACATATAAAAGTGATAGCCAGTCGGACTACTGTGGCACGAGCTTGGACTTGCCGATCCCGAAGAATGTCCACAATATCTGCAAACATAATTTCCATCATGCTGACCGATGTAAACATGGTAGCCACTCAAAGTTTTACTACATCCGCCTGCTGTAGCAGAATTTGATTTATGCCCACAACCACAGCATATATAACCATCGTCACATTCTTCGATGTACTCATGCTGTCCCGATTCAGTCTTTGAACAACTTCCCCTTGTTGCCGTCCCCGACGTGTGTCCGCATCCTCTGCAAATGTAAGCCATGATATGTTCCTCCTAAGAATAAAAAAAATTTTATTTTTCTTTCAAAATTTCTTTTCTTTTACTTCGCTGAAGTTTTGGAATTATTCCTATAGATATATGAACCATACAGTTGATAATAACCATTAGCAGATTTTTCGTGATTTATGGTGTTAGTTTTTTCCCATCCACTGTATGGGTTCCACTTTCCAAGATTCCATTTATCACTGTCAAAGATTTTTTCGCCATCTTGCTCTTGGTAATAACATGGTGAATATCCAGCCTTTTCGCTTGCCTTGTTCAGTATGGCATATACGCGTACCGTGTCAGTGTCACCCCACACTGCACCGCTTGAACGGCTGTAATTACTGGCATTAAAGATAAACTTGCAATCTTCATACCGCTCATATTCTGAACCTGTACTTATTATTTTCAATGCAAGGATTTTTTCAACAAAGACCTCATCTTCTTTATTGCGCTGTACTCTCAGTTTCTTTTCTATCTCAACAATGGTAGCTGGATCTTTTCTATATATACTGGAATCCTTGTAATAAAATCCATTGGCAAACTCGTCACGTTTTATGGCATTAGTTTTTTCCCATCCACTGTATGAATTCCAATTTCCAAGATCCCATTTATCACTGTCAAAGATTTTCTCGCCCCCTTGTTCCTGATAATAGCATGGAGAATATCCTGCCTTTTCGCTTGCCTTGTTCATTATTGCATATACACGAGCCATATCGCTTACAGAAGAATAGTATGAAGGAGTATGAGTATAAGTGTTTTTATCAAACTCAAATCTGTAATATCCATACTGTAACTCTTCCGATCCAGACAAGCCAGTCATTTTTAGTGCAAGGATTTTTTCAATAAATGACTCATCCTCTTTGTTACGCTTCATTTTCAGTTTCTTTTCTATCTCAACAATGGCATTGGTATCTTTTCGATATATATACGAATTATATCCCCGAGAATAACAGAATCCATTTGAACTCTCATCACACAATATAGTATTGGAAGTATCTGTTATATAATCCAACAGTTCATCCATCTTTTCCCATATACTACTATTCCAATTCCATTCTCCAAGATTCCATTTATCACTGTCAAAAATTCGTTTTCCGCCTTGCTCCTGATAATAGCATGGTGAATATCCAGCTTTCTCGCTCGCTTTGTTCAATATGGCATATACGCGAACTTTATCTGCAACAAAAGATTTCGATGATGGCGGATAACCGTAACCTTTTGCGTTGAATTGGAACTCATAATTTCCATACTGCACTACGTCAGAGTTAGATACACTGCGTATTTCAAACCCAAGAATTTCCGCGACAAACTTTTCATCTTCTTTATTTCGCTGAGCTTTCAACTTAGCTTCTATTTCAGCAAGAGCCTTAGAATCTTTTCGATATATATACGAATTATAACCATCAAAATGATAACGGAATCCATTAGCAGTGTCATCATAGAATATAGTATTGGCAGCGTCTACTTCCCGGTACTCCCCCATTATTTCCCATCGACTACTACTCCAGTTCCATTCTCCAATCTCCCATTTTTCACAATCAAAAACCTTCTCAGAATCTTGCATTTGGTAATAGCAAGGAGAATATCCGGCTTTTTCGCTTGCCTTGTTCATTATTGCATATACGCGAACATAATCGCTTACGACAGAAGGAATATGATGAAAATATTGTGATGAAGGTGGGCAGCCATAGCCATTTGCATTGAATTGGAATTCACAATTCTCATACTGCAATTCTCTATAATCAGATATCTTTTGTATTTTCATGGCAAGAATTTTTGCAATATCTTCATCATCTTCCTTATCGCGTTGGGCTTTTTGCAAATCAAGTCTTTTTTGCTTTTCCAACTTCTCCGTACTAATGCGAATTTTATTTTGCTCAATTTTAACTTTTGAAATATTTTCCAAATACGATTTTCTTATCTCTTGCTCGCTAGAATCAGTCTTATACCCCGAACTTCTGAAAACTCCGTAATACAAATATGTATTTATGGGCTTTATGCTAAAATTCCCTTTTGCAATTATCTTCATCACCTCTTCAGTTATACCAGAAAATTTATACATGTATTTTTCACCTGGATTATTTGGTGAATAAATTTCCTGTCCAGCACCTGCAAGCAAAAGATTTTCCTTGTCGTCATACAGTCCGAATTGTATTTCATAAGGAATATAATTCCCGCTCATTCTAAAATAGACATCATTCTCTAAAGAAACAAAACTTGCTGGAAATGCGGTGTTTGATATTTTTGCAGGTGCTGCCAATGCAACTCCGGATTGCTTATAATATTTCAAAATTTCATTGTTTAATTCAATATAGCAATCCTCCTTTAACTTTTCCATTGACGGATTGTACTTAGATTGTATATTCAATGATATTGCAAGATCTTTTGTGGTCGGATAATATATGTCAACACCGGCATTCTTTATTTCCTGCTGACATTGATAATTTAATTTTATCAGTTCTTTCTCATATTTATCTACATCAACGGCATTAAATACAAAATCTCTGTAAGGAACCCACCTCACTTCATTGCGCTCTACTGAAAATTTAAGGCCAAAAGTATCATGATCTAAATATGTGGTTTTTATAAAGTCTTTGTCTTTAAAATACCAATTATAATTCTTTACCTCATTAGAAAAGTAAAAATCAATTGTTAGAATTTCACACATGGTCTTGAACTTTGAGGAAAGCTCAAAATCACAGTCCATAAGGTATGTCGCAGTTTTACTTTTATAGTCAAGTTCTCCTCGTTCCAATTTACCGCTATAATAAAAATCATAAGGTGGAAATTCAGTGAAATATCTATAGAACTCTATTAAGAGTTTATCCCAAGCTTCCTGGGGATCATCCCATAATCCCAGCTCAAGTCCCTTAGAACCTTTTTTCAATCTGGAGCTAACGGAATCAAATCCCTTCGAGGCTTCTTTTCGTGAAGTTTCTATTTGCATGGCATCATAATAATATCCAAGTGCATATATATATTCTTTTTTCGCTTCATGGGTCCTTGCTTTTGACAAATACTCTTCGTAAGTTCCAGAAAAAGCCGGTAAAACCAAAGAAACACACAAACACAACAACAGGATTATTTTTTTCACAAGTCGCCTCCTCCAAAATTCACCTACTCTGACTACGCAAAACAAGCTCTTACAATAATGATAATACGCTTTTTACCTATTGTCAATAATTAATTTCTAGAAACTTGTATTTTACATAAGTTTAAAAATCAGTGATAAAGTTGGAAACTTTAAGAATGGAATCACACGAAATACGGGAATGTCTCAGCCATAATCTCAAAAAATACCGCAAAACAAAAGGATGGTCGCAGTTTGAGTTGGCGGAAAAAGCAGAAATCTCCGAACAGACCATAAACTCCATCGAGGGATTACGCCTTTGGCCGAGCGACAAAACACTGTCGAAAATATGTCAGGCACTTGAAGTTGAAATGTACAAACTATTTGTTCCTCAAAAAATGTCAGTGCAATCAGAAGCTGTGTCTGAGCTAAAACATGCCGTCATAAAAACCGTAGAGGAACTTGTGCATGACACACTAAGCGAATGGGGAAAGCAAGAAAGTTGAAAGTGGAGAGTGGAAAGCTGGGAAACTGTGAAAACTGAATCTGTCGTTAGTATGTGTTAATCTAAAACATGGGAGAGAGAATATGTATAAGGCAAGTGCCATAATTGTTACATGGGAAACTTAATGTTGATTGAGGAAACGCAGTAATGGAGGGGAGGTTCGCGACAAGCAGGCATTTGTGCGGGCCGAACGAAGTGAGTGCAATACCTTATACCGCACTCCATGACTGATTGGCGCGGTTCTCACCGCAAATGAAAGCGTTTCCTCGTTTAGATTTACGTTTCCCCAAGTTTGTTTTAGATTTGCACTTGCCTTCTACACTGTGAAAACTGAATCTTGAAAAAATACGTTATATATAGTAGAATCTTTCACATGAGAAAAAATCCCTTGTTTATGATGAAAAATGTTTTGTCACTCGTTTTGATTGCCCTGATTTTTATTGGATGCAAAAAAGAAGAAAAGGAAGTGGAGCCGGTCTACGCGAAAGTCGAAGATGATTTCATCCTTGTGGAAGGCGGCTCGTTTACGATGGGAGATGATTTCCCATCCAAGGCAGGAAGATATGCACGTCCCCCGCACACGACATTCGTGGACTCATTTTATATCTCGGCAAGGGAAGTCTCGAAATCGGAATACAATCTGCTCATGGGCTCCTCCGGGGATGACAATGCTGATGACGAAAATCTCCCGGCGGAAAATCTGAGCTGGTATGAGGCAGTCGCATATTGCAACAGGCTCAGCATTAAAGTCGGTGCGGAACCTGCCTACTACATGAGTGTGGACGGAAAGGACGAAAGCGACCCGGACAAATGGGGAAAAGTGCCGGTGGAAAAAAAATCAGCGTGGGACTCAATCAAATGGAAAAAGGACGCTAACGGATACAGGCTCCCGACTGAGGCTGAGTGGGAATTTGCCGCGAGGGGCGGACTTAAATCAAAAGGAGCAAGCTCGGCAGGTACAGATTTTGACTCGGAGGATTTAAGGGACTACGCATGGTTTTTCCTCAACTCAGGATTTTCCACACACGAATGCGGTGTGCTCAAGGCAAATGAACTTGGACTTTACGACATGTGCGGAAATGTGAGCGAATGGGTTTGGGACTGGTTTTCCGACGGCTATTATTACCTGAGCGATGAAGCGGCATCTCCAAATCCAAGTGGCCCGGAAAGCGGCGAGGTAAGATGCCATCGCGGAGGCTCGTACATGGGAGACAGGGAATCCATGCAGGTATTCGCAAGAAACGAAATGTCTCCGAACAAAAAAAGCGACAAAGTTGGTTTCAGATTATGCCGCAACTTTTTAGAAGTGGAAAACGGAGAGTTGAAAGTGGAATAAGGAAAGCGACGGGGAATTGCGTTTAAAGCCACAAGACTCTGTTAGCTTATACTTACATCTTTGTCCAATCTTCAACTTTTATCCAAGGAACTCTTTCAAATTCGCCAACATTGTTTGTAACCACAGTCAAATCATTTGTCATTGCTTGTGCCGCAATTTCCATATCATATGGTCCTATAGGTGTCCCCTTCTTCTCAAGATAGGTTCTGATCAATCCAAAATTTTCCGCGTCATTTGGAGTGAAATTTATAATCCTAAATGGAGAAACAAAGTCCAATACGGCCTGATGTTCTCTTGCTGGATTTTGACTTTTTGCAGCTCCATACTCTAATTCTGCAACTGTAATCACTGATAAATGTAATAGCGACGGAGAATACATTTTTATTCTTTCCCGCAAAAGAGGAGACTTATTTCTAATCAAAAAAATGCAAATGTTTGAATCCAACAAATACATTAAAGACCTGCCCGAACTTGCATTTCTGGTTGATTTCTTCCATCTGCCATAAAGTCATCCGAAAATTCAGAAAAACTTCTATCAAATGCCTCCCATGGATTATCCTTTGGGAAAAGAATGATTGTACTCCCAATTCTTTGAATGCACATTTCATCTTCCTTCAAAGCGAATTCTTTTGGAATACGGACAGCCTGGCTATTGCCATTAGTAAACACCTTCGTATACATCATTTTGGAATCCTCCTAAAAACAAGTATATATCAAGGTGTGTACATTTGTCAAATTTTTTACGGCAAATATTTAAGTGCGCGTAGGCTACGTCCCCTTGTTATGCCCTTTAATCTCCAATAAATTCAAAGCGATTAATGAGAAATAAACACCCACTCGTTATCAGATGAACTATATCTGTATTCATCGTCAAAATTGTATCTAAACCGAATACGATAATATTGAGGAAATTCTGACTCATCGTCACTTAGAGGCTGTTGGCAACTGTATGAAACATAATCATTCCAAATGTCATCATCAGATTTAAAAGTATACCGAACTGTCAGTGGAATAGAAATTGCTGCTAAATAATCTGGAATTAAATCTTCTAATTTGTCTGGAAATTTTTTTTTATCCGAGTAATACCTTTTGATTACGCTTGCAAGAATTTTTATATCTTCAAAAGTCACTTTGTCTAAAATTACAAGCTCAGGGTCATCTATCTTATTAATGAATTTATCCTTTTCAAATGAATCGGAAATTGAGTAATAATAATAATTTTTTTTATCATCATAATTAAGGAACCTTATAGAAAAACATCCTTCACGGTATTTCATCGGCTCAGGATAATATTGGAATGGAACACTGAAACTAAAAAGATTCCATAAACCAGTTCTTGGAATCCTCTTTATATATTTTGGGCGCAACTCTTCCAGTTTATTTGGATAATATCCATTATCTGCGTAATAATTTTCAAGCGCTTCTATGACTTGATTTCCGCGTTCTATGGCTTTTTTTTTCTTTTTTTGTGAATTCAAAATCCCCATCCGTATTTATGGAAGGTGTTTCCGCATAAGCAGCCGTCAGCAAAAAAAATCAAAAAAACAATTTTTTTCATTCTGATTCGAGATGGCATGATTGTCCTCCTTTCAAAGATTGTGGAGTGTTTATTCATAAGCACGTTCAAGAAAATGGACATACTCTTTTAATCCGCTAATATCATTCAGATTTGGATGCTCTTCATAAAAATACCCGAATAATTTTACACGAATAAAATCTGGATCAAGCATTTTTTGTATTAAATATTTTTTTATTTCCTTTTGCTTTATTTTGCTGTCATCCAATTTTTCAATTACAAACAGCATCCTTATCAGAACTTTATCAATAAGGACGTTGCTCATTTCCAATACACCGATTTCAAAATGAGGAGTGCTAATTACATCAGGAGAATTTTTTGTTTTTATAAGATAACCGTCATAAAAATCTATATCAGTTTCCTCAATATTATATAAAATAATTTTATCTATAATTTCCTTTTTTTCTTCTTTTTTTTGCTCTTTGATTATTTCATCAATCCTTTCATCATCAATTCCAGTTTTTCCACTTAATCCGTTTTTTAATTCAAACATGCCTGACATGCTTTTTATCAGGCCATCATTTCCATTGCTTTTTTCTTCTGGAATTACACATTCAACACTACCATCCCTACGGATTCGAATTTGATCAGATACAAAAACATACTTAGGAAGGGGTTTTAAATCCAAGAAAAATTTTGAATTGCCAACCAAAATATACAAAGAGCAGGATTCACTATCATAACGAAGTTCTCCAAATCTTGTATAATAGACATTACCTTGCTCATCCTTAACCTTAAAGAATCCATTGCTCAGAATGGCAATGTCCAAATAAAGGTTTGTCACTTGAACATTACCTTGTGAGAGATTTATTATTCCTTCGCTTTTATCTTTCTCAAAATCAAATGTTCTTTTATAAGCGTGTGTTGAATAATTATATAAATCCTTAATCAGAAAATCATATTCTTCTTCTGGAGAAAGACAATAAACATCAATGCAAAGAAAAAGGAGAATCATTAAAAACAAACTTTTCTTATTCATTTCTTATCTCCACTTTCCACTCGCTCAGAGTCTTTTTCCGTTAAGCTCACCGGGGACGCTCATCGGGTACTCGCCGGTAAAACATCCCTTGCAGAATCCGTAGCTCTTGGGATTGCACTCGCGGCAGGCTTCCATCATTCCCTCGGCAGAAATAAAAGCGAGCGAGTCCGCACCAATCTCCTTGCAGATTTCATCCTCATTGTGGCTTGAGGAAATCAGCTCTCCCCTCGTCGGTGTGTTGATTCCGAAATAGCACGGAAATTTCACTGGCGGAGATGAGACGCGGAAATGGACCTCAGTAGCACCTGCCCTTCTCAAAATCTGCACGAGACGACGGCTTGTTGTTCCGCGGACGATTGAGTCATCAATCACCACGACACGTTTGCCACCGACCACCGAGCGGACCGCATTAAGCTTTACGAAAACCATGTTCTCCCTTTCCTTCTGAGTGGGAGCGATGAAAGTTCTTCCTATATATTTATTCTTGATGATTCCACTCGCGAACGGAATGCCGGCTTCCAAAGCATATCCCTGTGCCGCACTGATTCCAGAATCCGGGACACCGATCACGACGTCGGCAGGTACGGAAGTCTCTCGCGCAAGACATCTTCCCATCCTGACCCTCGCCTCTGTAACAGGGATTCCGTCAATCTCACTGTCGGGACGCGCAAAATAGACATATTCAAAAATACAAGTCCGCTTGGAAGTATGCTCGCCGAATTCAAAGGAAAGAACTCCGTCGTCATTGATTATGACAATCTCACCCGGCTGTATGTCGCGCACAAAAGTTCCGTTTACCGCATCAATGGCACAACTTTCGCTCGCAAGAACCCAGCCGTCATCAACCTGACCGAGACACAGAGGCCTGATTCCGTTAGGATCGCGCGCACCAATCAGGCATTTTTCCGTCATCACCACGAGGGCGAAACTTCCCTTGATTACTTGGATTGTATCGGTAAGAGAGCGCTCAAGCCCCTTCTTGAAAGATTTTGCAATCAGCTTTACGATTACCTCAGTGTCGCTGGAAGAAAGAAAAGTGCAGCCGGAATCCTCAAGCATCTCACGGAGCTGCTCATAATTTACAAGCTGACCATTGTGAGCCACGGCAATCGGACCGAGCTTAGATTTCTGCAACATGGGCTGTGCGTTCTCAAGGCACTGACTTCCTGCCGTAGCGTATCGGACATGACCACAAGCGATGTGACCTGGAAGGGACGTAAGATTTTCCTTATTGAAAACTTCGGCGCAGGTTCCCATGGCCTTATGCATCTTGATGTCACTTCCGTCGCTGACCGCAATTCCCGCGCTGTCCTGACCTCGGTGCTGCAATGCATAGAGCCCGAAATAAGCAAGTGTCGCCGCCCGGTTTTCTGAATCCGGTGAAGCCTCCTGCGTTTTTCCCTTGTTCAGATAAATGCCCACAACTCCACATTCATCGCGGAGCTTATCCTCTTCACACTCGAAATAGCGTTCACTGTCATCTTCCATTTTTTTATCCTGTCATTAAAAAGGAGAATCTTTTCTAGAATTCGTATCCAAGACCACCGTTAGCTTTTGCATCCTCAGCCAATTTTTTGCGGAACGAAAGAAGTTTCTCTTTCAGCTCAGGATATTTTACCGCAAGAATTTCCACAGCAAGATAAGCCGCATTTTTTGCGTTTCCAATTCCAACCGAAGCGACCGGAATCTGCGGAGGCATCTGAACCACGGAAAGAAGCGCGTCCATTCCGCCAAGTCCGTTTGACTTACCGGGAGTCACACACTCAAGAGGAACACCAACGACAGGAAGAACAGTATGACCGGCAATCACACCTGGAAGAGCGGCACTCAGACCGGCACCGGCAATAATCACCTCAAATCCGTCTTTCTCAATTTCACGGATTGTCTGAACCAAAAGTTCCCCTGCCCTGTGAGCAGAAATGACGAATGCCTTGTACTCAACGCCAAATTCAGCAAGGACATCCGCGGCCTTTTTCATTGTCTCGGCATCTGATTTTGAACCGAAAAAAATTGCAGCTTTCATATTTCAAATCTACCACATGCAAGTTTTTTTTTCAAGTGGAAAATCTTTTCACTTTCCACTCTCCACTTTCAACTTTCCACTTTACAGGGTGTCGTACATATCAAGAATCTTTGAAAGCTCCTCGTCGGGATTTTTCCACCATGCGCTTGACCAGATTCTGAAGATTTTCCATCCGCGGTTCTCAAGGAATTTCTGCCTGTGCAAATCGCGCTCCCTCACCGATGATTTCTTCGCATAAAGCCGTCCGTCGCACTCAAGACCGATTACATAGCGTCCGTTTTTCTTCAATGCAAAATCAATTGAGTAACCGCCGATTCCCACGTTGCGGTCAAAGTCGATGTTTTCTTCCCTGAGTTTGTTTTCAAGCTCCTCCGTCAGAACAGATGAAGTCTTTTGCTCCGACTCCGACGCGGCTTCTTCATCCGAGAACGAATGCAGAATGTCCATAGCAAGCGACTGTCTTCCGTCACTCACCGCAGAGGCATATTCCAGATATTTTTTCAAAATGAACGGGCCCGGATTTTTCAGTCCCTCGACCTTCAACGCGGAAGGATCGAAACTTACAACAATGTGAACCTGTTTTTTTGCGCGGCTGATTGCGACATTAAGACGGTTCTCACCTCCCGCCTGATTCAGCCATCCGAAGTTCTGCACGAACTTTCCCTTTTCATTTTCCGCATATCCAATGGAGAATATGATTATGTCTCGCTCGTCTCCCTGCACGTTCTCAATGTTCTTTACGAAAAGTCCCACGTCCTCTCCGTTTTCCACGCGTGAAGATTCAGACAAAACCTGCGATGCGAATTCGCTGTCGTTGCGGCACTCACGGTCAATCAAATCTTCTATTAAATCACGCTGACTTGAGTTGAATGTGATTATGCCGATTGTCTCGTTTTCCTCTCTCGTCGCAAAAATCTCCTTGAGCTGAGACACAACTTCCTGCGCCTCAACAAGATTCTGCCGCTTGTCCCAGATTGCGTTCTGCATACGGTGCACGATGATTGGAGGACGCTCGGAGGTGGAGACATCGGGAGAGACAAAAAGTTTTCCGCCATAGAACGCATAGTTTGAGAAAGCAATGAGCTCCTCGTACTTTGAGCGGTAGTGGAAATTCAGCAGAGTGTCATCATATTTATATTTCGCAAGATCCAAAAGACTCTCTTCCTCAAGTGCCGCCGCAATCTCCTCGTCTTCGGCAAGATCATCCTCATCAATGGAGATTCTTCCGGTTCCAAGGCTTGAAGGACGTAGCTGTTTCTGGTCTCCCGCAATCACGACTTTTTTAGCACGGAGGATTGACGGGATTCCTTTTTCAACATACATCTGCGAGGCCTCGTCAAAAATCAAAAGATCAAACACACCGATCTGCAGCGGAATGATTTCAGAGACAACCTCTGGAGTAAGAAGCCAGATTTTCACAGCCTTAAAAAGCTCGAAGTCAAATTTTGAGACGAATTTATTTACGCTCATCTTGCGCTTGGACTCAATGGCACGAAGCACGTCGCTCTTTCTCTTCGACTGGTTCAAAACATCCAGACTTTCGGAAAGCTTTGACTCAAGAAGTTTTTTCGTGAGCTGTTCCTTCTTGTCGATTCCGTCTGAAATCCGTTTTAATGTTGCCGTAAATCTTTCCACCTTCAAAAGAGTGTCCCTGTGCTTGGTCTCGAAGTTCATCAAGTGATGACGCAGGATGAAAGTAAAAATCTCGTCACTTGTCTTCTGCAAGGAATTATCGTAATCCCTCCTGAGATTCTGCATCGCATTGAAATATGACTTTTCCTCGCCCGACAAACTCTGGTACGAAGGCAGGAGTCCGTAATATTCGGTGTAATGCTCGCTTCCCTCAGTGAAATCCTCAGGAGAATTCATGAGCACACTTATGGTGTCTTTGCCAACGTTCGTAAAACATTCACGCGCAAAATTCTTCACATCCTTTTTTGTATGCGAGGAATCGAAAAGCTTGGCGAAAAAATTTTTCTTTCTGAACTCAACGACTCTTTCAAAAAGGGACTGCCATTTAGTACGCAAGTGCTGTATCTCAAAATCGGTAATCGCGGGATTCATTTTTGAAAGCCACGGGAATGTTTTATCAAGCTGAGTGAATGCATCGGTTTTCTGAAGTATGGTCTCGTCCCTGAAAGTGTCCCTGCATTTTTCCACGGTTTTAAAATCAGCGGAAAGCAAATCGGAATGGATGTACTGTTTCAGTTTTTCATCCTTCGCAAGCTCATCTTGATTTGTGTAATCCCTTCGCGGGCAAAGAGAATAAAGCTTGTACGGCTCGATTCCGAATTCATCCTTGGTATAAAGCTCGTCGGCAATCTTCTCAAAATTCTCGCACTCACCGTCAATCTCGGCAGAGATCAGATTTGAGGATTCCTTCATGGAGTCGGTAAACGGAGGAGTGTTGATCAAACGCTGCATCTGATCATAAAAAAGATTCTTGTTGTTCACATCATCAATCAGCAGGGCGAACTTTGACAAATCACCGAGACGCGAATAGACAACATCAAGAGCGGTCTTTTTTTCAGAAACCATGAGGACAGTTTTTCCGGCGGATGCGGCATGGGAAATAAGGCTCGTTATGGTCTGTGATTTTCCAGTTCCTGGCGGTCCCTCAATCACAAGCTCGTCCTTTACGTTTATCATGTTCAGGACTTTTTCCTGAGAGCTGTTCAAGTCGTTGATGTAACGGAGATTGCTTTCAAAAATTTCTGGATCCGCAATCTTTTCAGACTCAGGCACTCCCTCGATTTTTTCATTCAGCAAATCATTCAGCAGCGTGTTGATATTGCCCTCATCCGCAATCTTCTGAAAATCCTTTTGTATGGAAGAAGAGCAGATCGGGAAGTTTCCTATGACAAGCGAGTTCTCAAGATAAAGCTCGCCGGGAGAGAATTTCGGGAATGTGTCTGATGTGTAGTCCACGAATTTGTGAAGCAATTCCTCATCCGCATTTTCCTTAATTTCCAAATCCGCCGCATGGAAAAATTTCTGGATATCCGCGAAAAATGTCGTCCTGTCAATCTCATCGATTTCTGCGGCTGGAAGAGCTTTGTTCACACCGTTGGTTTTGAAATACGCGAGGATCAGAGTCGTGTTGTAAAAAATGTCACGGTTTTTGTCCAGAGAAAGTTTTATGCTCGTCGGGCTGCGGTCCTCAATCACCGGGAAGAGAGCAAGAGGCGCACGGATTTCAAATTCCTCACCGGGCAATTTTCCCTTCACAAAAGGATACGCGATGAAAAGATTGTTCTGTCCCTTGTCCCTGAGCACACGGTTTGACGCACGTAAAAGTGTCGTGAGCTTTTTGAACTTCTCCTCGTCCTTTATGTTCGCGACCTCAATCTTTCTTCCGGCACCAAAAATAATATCCATTGGATCGTGATCGGGACTGTACAAATCAACCGCACTTTTGCTGTAGAGTTTCGTAAGGAAAAGAAGAGGATTGCGCCGGCTGATGTTCACAAGTTTTTTCTCAAGCTCCTTCAGTGTTTCCAGAACCGACTTGTTGATGGACACTTTTGTAAATCCGCTTCCCTGCACGGTTCGCTCGTATCGGTTGATCACGCGGATAAACTGCTCGGCATAATTGTCGATGAATGATTTTCCAATTCCCGGTATGCGCTCAAAATCAGAGACCTTAAGCGGAACAAGAGCCGCAATTGATTTCAAAGTCTCATCATTACAGACAACCGGTATTCTTCCTTTTTCACTCGAATCTTTTATATGCTGCCTGAGTTTTACAAGCTCTTCGTAAAGTGCGGTATTTTCTTCCATCTTATTCCTCCGTCACGGACTATTTTTTATTTTTTTTATCTTCCCAAAGAGAAAGAACCTGATCTTTGAATTTGTTTCCCCTGTCGAATTCATTTGTGAACATTCCGAATGAAGTCGCACCCGGTGAGAACACAACAGGAATCTCCGCATCACCTTTGAAAAATCCGAATGCCCTCTGCGCGTTCTCGTCCTCCAAATCCGCCTTGAAAGATTCAAGAAGTCCCTCAAGCGAAGTGTACGGCCCATTGAAGTCTATGGAATTCTCCTTAAGGAGCGGCACAAATTTTTCAGTACCCGTACCCGCAAGAAGATAGATTTTTCTCGGACGATTTTTTTTGTAAACAGGATCCGTGAGCGTTTCCATGAGCGGTGAAAAATCAAGCCCCTTGTCTGTGCCTCCGCAAATCAAAATGACACGATCACCGAATGCCTTTATTGCAGCCGCAGTCGCTTCGGGAACAGTCGCGCACGTGTCGTTGTAAAAACTCAATGCGATGCCGCTTGCAGGAACAGTCATCCTGTGGAAATTCTCAAGTCTGTGCGGAAGTCCCTGCCACTTTCCGAGGATATTCGTAATCTGCTCAGGAACCACATGCATCAGGCACATAGCCAGAGCCGCGTTGAGTACATTTGTCTTCATGTGCTCGCCCGGAACCAAAAGATTTCCCATCACTTTTTTTACATTCTCATGTTTTTCCGCTGACGCTCTGTTCAAGAATTTTTCGGGAAGACGGACGAATCCGGACATAAATTTTTCACCTGATTCAATTCTTTGGAACGCGCCATAAACTTCCGGCGGCAAGGATGACTTACTGTAACGAAGCACGGTTCCCTTTGTCTCGGACGCAAAAAGATCACCCCAGCTGCAGCATCCCTCCTTGGGTGTCGCCGTTTCTTTCAGGTAATCATCGTCATCGTAACCGACAATAGTAAAATCATCCGCGTCCTGATCGGCATAGATGAGCCTTTTGTCC
Organism: Treponema sp.; assembly: GCA_016288205.1. Classification (GTDB taxonomy): domain Bacteria; phylum Spirochaetota; class Spirochaetia; order Treponematales; family Treponemataceae; genus Treponema_D. The sequence continues at coordinate 34,430 of JAEEYO010000037.1, forward strand.
GCAACATAAGAGTCCATGTCACCGTACCAATTCTGATGGTCGGGAACAATTTTCGTTATGATTGCAATTTTCGGCTTGAGTACTTTTCTTCCACGCAAATCAGCGAGCTGCCAGCTTGAGAGTTCCAGCACAACGGGAGTCGTACCGTCCGTCTCTTCCAAAAAAGTAAGCGGACTTACCGTGATGTTTCCACCAAGGAAGGTTTTGAATCCCGCATGCTCAAGTCCGTAGTGGATTGCGCTGACGGTCGAACTTTTTCCCTTGCTTCCAGTAACGGCAATAATCGGAGCCTTAGTAAAATGGAGGAAAATGCTCAGGTCGGTCTCAATCGCTTTTGCCGCGCTGAGATATGCATTGCCCTGAATCTTCACGCCGGGATTTTTTATCACACAATCTGCGTCGGTAAAATCTTCCATGCGGTGCTGTCCCAGAACATAAGAGAGCCGGGACTTATCCAGAGACTCATCCTCCGCAAGCCGCTTCAATGTGGGAGCAAGATCCACGGCAGATTTCATGTCGGTGACAGTTACGAAAGCCCCGTGCTTCAGGAAAAAGCGAACACATGCCTCTCCCCCGCCGTTCAGTCCGAGTCCCATCACCGTGATTTTTTTTCCGGCAATGTCATCAAGAGATTTGAAAAAACATCCCTCAGGATAAACATGTGCGTCCATCTTTTCCTCCATTGGTAATATATTACCTATCTTTCCACCCTAAGATTTTCCCTTGCCCCGAAACGTGAGACCGCCTCGTTGAAAAGAAGCTCAAGCAGATTGGAAAAATCAAGTCCGAAGCTTTCGCACATTTTTGGGAACATGCTGATTTTTGTAAAGCCCGGAATGGTGTTGATTTCATTCAGATAAATTTCGCCGCTCTTTCTGTCGATGAAAAAATCCACGCGGGAAAGTCCAGAGGCATCAACCGCAGCATAAGCTTTTTTCGCAGTCTCACGGATGTACTCAAGTTTGTCATCACTGAGCAGAGCGGGTATCTTCAACTCGGCTCCATCGGGATCATTGTACTTCGCGTCGTAATCATAGAAAACATGCTTGGGAACAATCTCGCCGGGGCCATACGCTTTCAATACTGTGTGAACTTGGGACGGATCTTCGGTAACGGAATTTCCTGTCACAGAGCACTCCACTTCCCTTGCGTCAATTGCTTTTTCAATCAGCACTTTGTTGTCCCATCCGAACGCTTCCATCATCGCGTAGGAAAGCTCCTTCATTGTCTCAGCCTTAAACGCACCGTCGCTTGAACCTGCGGAACATGGTTTTACGAAGAGAGGAAATTTCAGCTCATCAACGGCTTTCTGAATCAATGCGTCGTAACGGCGGCTGTCATTCACATCGGAACGTCTCACGCAAATATAGGGAACCACAGGAAGGCCAGCTTTTTCCCAAAGGATTTTTGTCTGCACTTTGTCCATGGTCGCGGCTGATGAAAAGACTCCGCATCCCACGTAAGGCACACGGGCCATTTCCAAAAGTCCCTGCACGGTTCCGTCCTCGCCGAATGTTCCGTGGAGCACAGGGAAAACAACGTCGCACGGAATCTTTTTTCCACCGGCGACAAAAGCTCCCTCGGTACCACCGCCCGGGATAACGGAAACACGGTTCTTCTCATCCTCATTTATGGAAAGCACAGTCTCAGGATTTTTTTTCAAATCATCAAGCACGCCTTCATCCTGCAAAAACCATCCACCGTCCCTGGCGATGGAAATCAATCTCACGTTGTGCTTTTTATCCACGTTGCGGGCAACAGCCGAACAGCTCATCAAAGAAATCTCGTGCTCTCCTGAGCGACCGCCGTATAACAAAACAACATTCATATCAAAACCTCAATTCCAAATTTTCAATTCTAAATTTTCAAAATCCCATTTCCTCAAGGGCTTTGTTCGCCTCGCTGATTTCGTCATAAGGCATAACGTAATCCCTGTAGATGATGGAATTCTCGTGTGACTTTCCCAGGAGCAGAACGATGTCATCTTTTTGTGCAAGTGAAAATGCACGGCGGATTGCCTTTGGTCGGTCGGGCTCAAAAATCAGGTTCTCACCGTCTTTCTTTCCAACTTTGCGAGCACCCTCCGCAATCATCTCAAGAATCTCAAGGCTGTTTTCCTGTCTGGGATCCTCGTCGGTCAAAATCACGATGTCACAAAATCTTGCGGCGACCTCACCTTGCAGGGGTCTCTTTTTTATGTCACGCTCACCGCCTGAACCAAAGACGCAAATCATCTTTCCGGTGCATCTTCTTCTTACCGGCGGGAAAATTGTCTCGAAGGATGAGGGTGTATGCGCGTAATCCACAATCACCTCGAAGGGCTGCTTTCTGTCGATTACGGTCATGCGTCCTTTTACCGGCACAAGTTTTTCAACGAGCGGCGAAAGTTCCTCAAGGCTTTTTCCAGTGGTTCCATGTACGGCAAGAAGCGAGGCCATGATGTTGTACGCATTGAACGCACCCGGCAGAGGAGCCTTTACGTGAATGACACGGTTTTCATCTCCGAGTGAGGTACGGTCCTCGAAGCGATTGATGCTGAACGTGAGACCGAATCTTGCGGATGCGATGTTGCGGGCAGAAAGATAGGGCATGTCATCGGGAATCAATGGAAGCGGATTTACCTCGTTCTCATTTTCACCGGACATTTTTCCGGCCTTGCCCTCGGACGTAAAACCGACGACTTTTTTCTTTGTGCATGACGCGAAATATGCCGCCGCCGGGTCCTCAAGATTTACGATTCCGAATGACGGCACCTTGGTCTCTTTTCCATTCAGGATTTTCAGATGCTCGTGTTTGTCCAATGCCCTGAAAAGATTCGCCTTGTCGGATTTGTACTGCTCGTAGGTTCCGTGGAATTCAAGATGCTCCAGAGTCACGTTCATAAAAAGAGCGCAATCAAAAAGCACGTCTCCCAATCTGTTTGTCCTTTCTGAAAGTCCGTGCGACGAAGATTCGACGACCGCGTGAGTGCATCCGTTTTGAAGCATCTCATAAAGTTCCCTCTGCACAATCGGGGCCTCGGGTGTAGTCTGATGCTGTGGATTTGCAATCGCCTCACCGCCAAGGGAATACTGCACGGTGGAAATGAATCCCGCCTTGATTCCGGAGAGACGGAGCAGCTGCCAGATAAAAGATACCGTGGATGATTTTCCCTCGGTTCCGGTCACTCCATACACCACGAGATGCGACGAAGGATTGTCGTAAAAAGCCGATGAGATTGGAGACATGGCGAAACGGGAGCTCTTCACTTTTATGAACGCAACCTGATTTCCGCTTTTTTTCACGGCGGCATCAATGGCCTTTTTCTCATCAAAATCAAACTCATCCTGGAAGACTACGGCACGCGCACCTTTTTCCACGGCCTGAGGAATGAATCGGTTTCCTGTCGTATGGGTTCCGGGAAGAGCGAAAAACAGGGAGCCCTCGGAGACTTCCCTGCTGTCAAACACAAGATTCTCAATGTTTATGGAAGATGAAAGCTTTCCCGCGTCCGATTCGGGAACAGGAGTGGATCCATCCTGCAAAACGAGTTTATGCTCAATGCGTGAATGCACAAGGCAAAAAAGCAATTTATCCAATGATTTAATCATAATGGCAAATTGTACTATTTATTGAAGAAACTTTCAATAGATGGCTGTCGTGCTTTAATCCTTCAGATTCTTCCTTGGCTCGCCCCATCCTCCGAGATAGCGTCCGTCGATTGACTCGTAGGTGTTTTCGCCGCATGTCAGGACCGGAGCCGCTTTTTTGAGACGCTCGATGAAAGGCACGTTTTTGTCAGCAAGGCTTTCCTCAATGGAGACATTGCAAATCTCGCAGACGAACAAATCGGAGCTTCCTACAAGGTGGATTTCCTTCTGAACCTTCAGCTCATACGTCACAGGACTTTCGGCGATTGTCGGAACATCAAGCACCTTGCCCTGCTCCACCGTGGGCTTGAGCTTCATCTTGTCCTTTACGTTTCTTCCCGAGGTCGTGCCGTAATAATCCGCAAGCGGAAGCAATTCCTCGGTCACAAGATTCGCGGAAAACACGCCGTTTTTCCTGATAAGATCCTTCGTCAGCTTGTCCTCGCCGATGCATGCCATAACGCCAAGATGCGGTCCGTCCTTGCCCTCAGTGTGAACATAGCTGAACCAGCAGAACAAACCGAAATCGGGAGTGCCGTCTTCTTTTTTTGTGCCGTACAAAAACAATGTCTGCGGACAAAAATCATTGCGAAAATTGTTGTTTACCTTTGCCATTTCTCTCTCCTAAAATGTTAGTTATCACATCACGCTATTTGCGAACAAACCATGCACACGCCCTCAACCATAGCCTCATGTTCAAGGGGGGCAATGCGCGCGTAAAGGGTCTCAGGTGTGTCGCCGGGAAGGACGGGAACTTTTTTCTGCACGAGGATTTTTCCTGTGTCGCATCCGGAATCAGCAAGATGAACTGTACATCCGCTCTCCTTTTCACCGGCAGCAAGGACAGCCTCATGCACATTGTGTCCCCACATTCCCACGCCGCCGAATTTCGGAAGAAGCGCAGGATGAAGATTTACTATGCGTCCGTCGTACTCAGTGACAATCTCACCGGCAAGCACGGAAAGATATCCCGCAAGCACAATCACATCTATATTATGCTCACGGCACAGTGGAAGAATCGCATTTGAAGTGGCAAGTCTCTTTTCGTCACGGTCGGCTGCCTTTGCTCTCTCCGCTCCCATCACGGAATAGGGGCTCCGTATCTCGGAAGGAATCCCGGCGGATTTTGCCCTCTCAAGCGCATAGGCATTTTTCGTGCTGCTCACCACAAGCGCGACATGGAAGGGACAATCCTCATGCGATTTCTCGTAATCAATAAGGGCCTGAAGATTTGTTCCGCCTCCGCTTACTAAAACTGCGATGTTTTTTTTCATCCCGTGCTCCAAAATCAGTCGTAGAACTTGGTCATCTCACGGCTGCCCTTAAGCTCGCCCTTGATTGCCTTTTCGCTGTGTCCGACATATCCGATTTCATAAGCCTTCATGTCGGGGATGCCGGCCTTGTGATATTTCTTCGCGTTCTTGTTGAACATCTTGAGGATTTCAGGAGCATCCTTTTTGCTTACGGCAAGGACGAATCCGATTCCCATGTTGAAGGTCGCATAGACGTTCTTCGGATCTGCACCACGGCGGACAAGCTCGTCAAAGATTGAGGGGACTTCCCAGCTGTTGTTTTTGATCATGGCAATCAGCTGCTTTTTTCCTTCGGCAGCGACGGGGAACATGCGGGGAACATTCTCGTAGAATCCGCCTCCCGTAACATGAACCATTCCGTGCACGGACGAGCGGTATTTTTTCAGGACTTCCATTACGGGCTTTACGTAAATGCGTGTGGGTGTGAGAAGGACTTCACCGATGCTCTTTCCGGTTTTCTTTCCGTTCTCAAGATAGGGCTCGTTAAAATTCTTCACGAGGCGGCGGATAAGTGAATAACCGTTTGAGTGAGTTCCGGTTGAAGAAAGACCGATGAGCACGTCACCTTCTTTTACCTTGCGTCCGTCAATGATATCAGACTTGTCAATCACGCCGACTCCGAATCCTGCGAGGTCGTATTTTCCCTCGTCATAAAAATCGGGCATCTCGGCGGTCTCTCCACCAAGGAGCGCGCATCCGCTTTCAATGCATCCGTCGGTGACTCCCTTCACGAGAGAGGCGGCAATCTTTGAGTCAAGTTTTCCACATGCGATGTAGTCAAGGAAAAATGATGTCTGAACGCCGGAACAAAGGATGTCGTTTACGCTCATGGCAACGCAGTCAATTCCAACCGTGTCGTACTTTTTCAGCTGAAAGGCAATGTCCAGCTTTGTGCCAACGCCGTCGGTTCCGCTCACCATCACGGGATTCTTCATCCCTTTCGGCACCGCGAACATTCCGTTGAAAGCTCCAAGCTCAGTAAGCTGTCCCGGTATGCGGGCCCTCTGAGACTCTTTCTTGTACTTGTCCACGGCCTTGTAGCCCTCATTCACATCAACACCGGCTTTCTTGTAGTCAATTGTGCCTGCCATTTTCCGCTCCTCCATTCTGAACGTATTCGCAAAGGTATTTCCCACGCGAAAGATTCTATCATATTATGGAAAATAAATAAAGAGGGGGTGCCCCAAACAAGGGCAAACGTATGAGGAAACATCGGAAACATCAGTTTTCCGAAGCACCACATCTTTTTTATACAGCAATTGCCTCGTGCAGATATAAAACAAATTCAGTAACCGGACCTACATTTCCATCGAACAGTTCCGTAAAATCCAAAGATTTGAACGGATCATCTTTAATAAGATTCTTAACTTCGATATCTCCATTCTGAAGAACGAATGTCACAATCTGGTGCAAAAACTCTTCCTGTGCTGGATTGAAATTATATTTTGAAAGATATTCTCCCAAGAGTTTTGTTACCGCTTCCGGATTCATTCCGACAATCCTTCGGACAAAAACTCCAAGAGGAGCGCCTTCGGAAATAGCGTCGTAATCTGACTGTGAGCCAAGTTCCTCACAAAGAATGTGCTGCAAATCCTGAATGTCTTTTTCATTCAAGGGCTCAATATTCTTGATTTTGTTTACCGCCTCGCAATCTGTTGTTTCTGCTAGGTAATCAATTACTCTCTGCTTATAGTTCTTGAACTGAGGATTGATATGCTTTCCGTCTTTTTCAATCACCTCATCTTTGAAATTTGTTTCAACGGCCTGCTTTTTAGGAGCATCCAGATATTTTATTAAATCACGTACCTCTGTCCGCACCAATTCTAATTTTGAAACTGTTACTTCCGCCCAGAATTCTGTTGAAAGGAAAGTTTTTAGAATTTCAGATTTGACCTTGATTTCAGGGATTGTCTGCATTTCAAGCAGCTGGGAAATAATCGTAGTGACTTTCTGAAGTGGCTTGCTGTAATCTTCTTCTCCCGTCAAATGAGAAAGCTCAATGTTGAACATCCAGACATCAAATACCTTCGCGCTGGATTCCCCGCCAATCGGGTCAATCAGAGGAGTTATAACTTTCTTGATTTCTGCAAGCATCAAGGGCGTAACGTAATCCCATGTCTTTGTCTCAGAATATTTTTCCACTTCCTTTAAATTATAGCGGACATTGATGTGGTTTTTGTCAAGATTCTGAATCAGAGAAACAATTTCTCCTTTCCATTTCTCGTAAAACTTAACATGCTCCTCATTTTCCTGATGCTCGCGTTTCTGGAGTTCATAAACCATGTCCAATTTGAGCTCAAAAATCTTCTGCGAAAGATTCAAACCGCCGCCTGTAATTTTTCCTTTTGGATTTATGTCGAAGAAATCAAAATTGTCACAGAAATCAAAAATATA
>JAEEYO010000038.1 GCA_016288205.1 Treponema sp.
AGTCAACTATGAACATTGCAAGTATCACGATGAGAGGAACTAAAAGATTTGCAATTCCCTCCGGAATGGCGTGGGCCAGAAGAAGCTCAATTTGATCGATATCGTCTGTAAAAACACGTTTAATCTGACCGGTTCCCATTTCCTTGATATTTCCCAAAGGCTGATTTTCTAGTTTTGACTTTAGTGAGATGCGGATATTTTTCAGCGTGTTATAAGCACTCACATGAGAAAAGCACAAGCCTGTCGTATAAGAGATTGCGTAAAAAGCAAGGCAGGCAAAAATTAAGAGAACACGAACCAGCACAAAATGAAAGTCCGGCAACTCGTGTCTTGTAAGCGGAAGTATCAGCTGATACAAAAATAAATATGGAACCACGTTTGCGATAATTCCCAGCGTGGTAAGAAAAGATGCTGTAACCGTATATTTTTTATATTTTCCGATATACGGCGAAACCGATTTTAACATTTCATACTCCTTTAAAAACCCTGTGTTTTTTTGTAGGATATTTTATTAGTTAACACTAACACTTATAAAAGTATAAAATATTCAGCTTGTTGTTTTCTGCTAAAAAACCGACAAAAATTAACAGTTTTCAGGATTTTTATCGGCTTTGCGAAAACTTTTTCGGTGGCACACCGAACTTTTCTTTGAAGGCTTTTGAAAACCAGCTCATATTGCTGTAGCCGCAGTAAAGGGCAGCTTCTGAAACGTTCATACTTTTTCCTGCGATGAGGACGGCGGCTTTTTCGAGTCTCTGGTCCTGAATGTAGCTGTGGATTGATGTGCCGTAAGCAGAACGGAAAAGGCGGGTGAGTTTACTTTCGCTCATGGAAAGATTTTTTGCAAGTTCAGAAATTTTATAACGGTCTGCGGGATTAAACTGAATGCGCCGAACAAGTGCCTCAAGTTTTGAAATATCGCTTTCAACTCCATCCAAGGAAAAATTGCCACGCTCTTTAACAGATGATTTATTATAGAAGATTCCATGCAGAACAAGCGCAATAAGCTCAATTAATTTTGCCTCAACGAACACTCCCTTGAACTCATGATATTTTTCTGAGCCGTCAATTTCTGAAAGCACACGGTACATTTCAGGTGTAATGGAAGACTTTGTTACATGAGTCAAAAAAAGCTCCTTTCCAAATTCAATTTCTTCTTTGGAAAAATGATTTGAAAGAAGCGCAACAAAATAATCGGTCGTCATCTGAAGGCTCTTGAACTGAAACTTTATGTCCCCATCGTACTTCATGGAAGTCGCATAATTTTTATTTCTGAAAACACAAACCTCACCTGGAAGCATACTGACGGTTTCGTGTGAATCATCAATCTTCCAGTCTATTTTTTGATTGATGTTGAAGATTATCTGTATCTCATCTTTTCCAAAATTGTCAGGGCGGCTTGCGAAAGTCTTGTCCCTGAAACTCAAATCCCAGTCATAATAAACAATCTGATTACGACATTCCTTACGCAGAAGCTTGAGTTCACCAATTTTTTTGGGGAGAAAAGAGCTTCCATCAAAAAAATCGTCCGGCGAGGAATTATAAATATCTGGAATGGTAATCTGCTTTTCCATCTTCATATTAGTCCATACTAATTATCCCATATTTTCATTTTTTTATCAATGAGTTTTTGTTATTTTCAACTAACATGTGACAAAATTATGAGCGAAAAGTGTTAAAATTTAGTCGACTTTTGATAGAACGCAATAACCTGTCCCTGTAGAATACCTTATAATTATTTATCAACAAACATTTAATGGAGTTTTTTATGAAAATTTCAAAAATCAACTTATTCTTTCGTAAGCTGGGTGAAGGTCAGATAAAGCACCGCAAGCTTTGTCTCTTCATCCTTATAGCATGGACGCTGATCTGTATCTCCGGAATGCGCAACTTCCGTTCAGAAAGCAGCAACAGCGACTGGATTGTAAATGGCAGCGAAATCAAAGCAAACTCCGACCATTTCAAGGAAGTCTTTGGTAACGACCAGTATGTTCTTGTGCTGGTTCAGGCTGACGATGTTTTTGCACCCGATGTTCTTAATATGATTGACCGTCTTGGAGAACGACTTGAAAATGAGGTTCCTTTTGCGGATAAGGTTACTTCTTTGACAACGGTTTCCATCCCGATTGGAGACGAAGAAGGTTTTGAAGTAAAAAGTCCATTTAACGATGGAATTCCAAACGACGCTCAAGAGATTGCCCAAAAGAAAGCCTTTATTTTGAGTCGTGAATCTATCGTAAATAACCTTGTTTCCGACAACGCGAAGGAATGCTGGATTTCCTTAAAATTAAATCCGTTTAAGAATGAAAGCGAAGATGTTACAGCCGTAGGACACGCCGCAGAAAAAGTCATTATGAGCGATGAATTCAAAAGCGAGCGCTGGACTCTCATGCCAATCGGAAGTGCATACACCACAGCCGAAAAGGAAGATGTTCTTACAAAGGATTTACTTTCCAGAATCGGGCTTGGCTTCCTTGTAATGCTGATTTGTCTCATCATTTTTGTCCGCTCAGTTTCCGGCGTAATTGTTCCCTTTGTTGCGACACTTTTTGGTATTGGAACCGTACTCGGATTTACAGGCCTCATAAATGTTCCTGCTGACTCTGACATGATGTCTCTTCCAGTTCTTTTGGGAATGGCCCTTTCTATCGGATATGCCCTCCACTATATCAACGCATTTAAAATGCACTTCAGACAGACAGGAAAAAGAAAGGAATCTGTAATTGAAGCCATAGGTGAATCAGGATGGCCAATTTTGTTCACAGTTATTACAACTGCGGTCTCTCTGCTCTCCTTCCTCTTTGCAAATATCCGCCCGATGATCTGGCTTGGTGCTGTCGCTTCCTGCGTGGTCATCATGGTTTATCTTTACGTTGTAATTCTGATTCCGATTTTCCTGAGCTTTGGAAAAGACAAGGCTCCTGTTATGGCAGAGACAAAAGGTGCGACAAAGGCAGACCTCGTGTTTGAAGGAATCGGTAAAAAGATTGTAAAGCGAAGCAAGCTTGTTACAATTATTTCGGTCCTTGTGATTGCCCTCTGCATCCCAGGCCTTTTTAAAATGGAAGTAAACATGGACTACCTAAAGTTCATGGGAAACAAGGTTCCTTATGTTCAGCGAATCGAAAAAATCCTTGAAACGAAGCTCGGTAGCATTTACAGCTATGACGTTATGATTGAGTTTGACGAAGAGGATGCTTTCAAAGATCCTGATAATATGTTTGCATTGGATAAGCTTGAACAGGATTTGGGAAAGCTCCAGCTTACAAAGATCACAAACGGCAAACCGCGAGTAAGAAGCATTACCCGCATGGTAAAGGAAATGTACCGCGTCTTTAATGGCGATGACCCGGCATATTACACAATTCCGGAAGAGCAAGACATGCTAACACAGCTTCTGTTCTTCTATGAGATTTCTGACAGCGATGCACTTTTTGACGAGCTTTCCGAAAGCTACAATGCCGCTTACGCCCATGTAGAAATCTCAGATTACAATGCGAACATGATTGTTGAAGACATTACTGCCGCAGAAGCCGCTGCTAAAAAATACTTTCCTACAGCCCATATTGCAGTTGTTGGAACTGTAGCAGAAAACGCTGCGATGAACGAAACAGTCGTAAAGAGCGAGCTCAAATCCTTTGGAGCTTCCTTTGTCATGATTGCGCTTCTTTTGATAATCGTATTTGCAAGTATCAGGACAGGACTCATCGCAATGATTCCAAACCTTGCACCGGTTCTTCTGATTGGGGCAGTTATGGGCTATTTCCACATGGCTCTTGATGAACTTACAATGATGATTATGCCTATGATTCTTGGCATTGCCGTTGATGACACAATCCACTTCTCGAACCATATCAAGGCTAAGCTGGAAACTGGCAGAAGCTATGCCGATGCAGTGACAGAAAGCTTCCGGGAAATTGGAAAGACTATGGGAACAACAACCTTCATCTTGTGCGCAATGTTCCTCATGTACTGCTTCAGTCCAATTACAGCGATGTTCAGAATCGGCCTCCTTTCTATCATAGGATTAGGATCCGCGCTTATTGCAGACTACACCCTTACCCCGGCTTTGATTTACCTTACAAAGCCCCTCGGAAAGAAGCCTAACTAACAAAGTGAGATATTACCTCTTGTTATTCTAAACTAACAATGGTATGATAGTCTTATCCTATGAGTATGAATAAGAATATAATCGTTCAGGGTAAGGCTATCAAACTTGAGCTTGACGGAAGCTGTTCCCTCTCAAACTCCTTTGGTAAACTGAATTTGGAAAAATCAAGAACACGAGAAAATATAATCTATCACAGCTGGAATGTTCAGGTCGAGGAAAACACCTTTGCCCAGGAAAAAGACAATTGCGGCCGGGACGAGGTTCAGATTATGTTCAATCTGAGTCAGGACATAAATTGGTCTTACTTCTTTAATACAGGTAGCGAAGAAGTCGAAATGTCAAAGGGCGAAGTCTGTGTTTTCAGAAACAACAATTATTCTACGGCAATGACCTACCAAGCCGGAGCAAATTTTGTTTTCAAAAACCTTCAGATGCCTACTCCGTATTTCAGGGAATTGCTTTCAAGATATTTTACGAACCAGGATATCTCTGAGCTGGAAAACCACTTCTTAACTCACGTCACAAAGACAACAATAACTCCGGAAATGTACCGCGTCCTTTCCGAAATAGACACCGCAGACCGCTTTAAGGAATACGAAGGTGTCTACACCGAAGGCAAAATGATTGAGCTCACAGCCCTGGTGCTTTACGGAATTGCCTATCATAAAACAGATGAAATAAAGCGCCTTCCGCAGCCAAACAAAAATGATGTAGAAAGAGTTGAGTCCCTTCGTGAAAAAATACAGCGAAACCCGGCATTCGAATATGATGCCAAGAGCGTTGCCGACGAACTTGGAATGAGCATCAGTAAACTAAACAGAGTTTTCAGAACAATGTATGCCACATCCCTGCATTCGTACGTTCAGGACAAACGCCTCGAATATGCCGCAAGACTTTTGCAGGAAAATGACATTTCGATTTCACAAGCCGCCCAGCTTTCCGGTTACACAAACATGAGCCACTTTTCAAAATCCTTTGTGAAAAAGTATGGAGTTCTGCCTAAGGATTTTTAAAAAATCTTAATTTTCCGAAACCTTACTTTCTTATACTCTTTGGTGCAGTAGGATCAAAAGGCTTTCCCGGTTTGCTCACAGCCGATTCATCAATATGCGCAAAAAGCTTGGACATATCAGTTCGGATTCCGCTGTGACCGGTGCAGACGACCTTAACGCTGGAGCCAGTAATTTTATCACGAAGCCTTATAAGAGACTTTTTGTTCAATGTAGGATTCTGCGTAAAAAACTCAAAGAGACTGTATCCTCCGTTTTCATTTACCGCAAGACAGTCTCCGCTGAACAAAATCTTATCATCAATGATATAACAGACATGCCCGACTGTATGTCCCATCACTTCAACAACCTCAATCTTAATTCCATCAAGACAGAAAATGTCACCATCGCGCACAGTCTTATAACCGTCACGAAGCCTCGCAGGATTCATCAAAGGGATTCCCATTTTAATCATACGGCAGACATGACCATCAAAATAATTTTCCTCACCCTTGCCGATATATACCTGTGCATTCGGATAAAGATAATTCTTACAGGTACGGTCCACCCCGCCAACATGGTCAACATCAGAATGTGTAAGCAAGACATTTTTTATTGCAAGCGGATCCACCCCGATTTTTTCAAACTCTTTTTCAACACCCTTAAAAACAAGATGACCAGCATCAATCGCTATGGTTACGCCGTTTTTAGTATAGAACCAGAGATTTACATCATCCTCCTTAATGCAGCTTATCCCATCCTGATACACACCAGTTTGGGATGGATGCAACATCCGTTTTCCATACATCGTAAATCGTTTCAACTTGCAGTCAAAAAAATACATGAACTTCATATCATACCTCTCTTGTTAGTATGATATAACAACTCATGGCGGTTCACTTCTAAAAATCTGCTTTTTTTATTATGTTTTCTGGCTTTCCAAAACCTTTGTAACGCTTATTCCGGTAAGTTTACGGCATACATCAGAAAAATGTGACGGAGAAGAAAACCCTGCATCCATTGAGGCATCCGTCAAAGAGCGTCCTTTCATAACTTCGCGCCATACATATTCAAACTGCCTCATAAGAAGATAACTTTTTAAGGCAATTCCGGTTTCCTGCTTAAATAAATGAGTGAGGTAGCTTTCTGAATATGAGTATTTATCTGCCAGGTCACTAACACGGACGCCCAGGTGCCTAAAACTGTCAATGTCATTAAGGATCTGCAAAATGCGTTCATCCAGATTCAACTTTGAAAGCTGAACAACGCCAGCAAAATCAAATACAGTTTTTTTAATACTCTCTTCTGTAAGAGTAGCCTTATCAAAAGGCGGATGAGGAAGACTGACAGACACCGCCGATTCTCCCTTTAAGTAGTTTTCGCGAAGAACTTCTGCAAAATGTGAGGTGGGATCAACAAAAAGGAAAAATGCGATTTCTCCATCTGGTGCTTTGTGTTCAACATCATTTTCCAAAATTATCACGTTGCCGCAAACTGGTTTTCCAGATACTGACAACTGCAAATCTCCGTTACCAAAAAACACATGAAGCATATTGTGTCGGTGAGCAAGAGTTTCTTTATAAGAGGGAACGACAATAATGTATGTTTTTTCGAAGAAAAGTTGAAAACGCTCGTGCACTACTTTATCAGCTCCATCTTAAAATCACATAACTCATCGCCAGCACCGATTGTCTTTGTCCGTGTAAACTTAAGACCTGGAAGATTGCCGTAAGAATGCACATCATTTTCGCAGAAGAGAATATTCAGCTCAAGACAGCCGGCTTCTTTAAGATATGTATGGTAAGGACACTGGATAATGTCCATGCGGAAAGAGCCCTTCTCTTTCGGATAAAAGACATTCTTAAATCCTGCAGTTTCGCCGAACATTTTGTGGCTCATACTATCCCACATGTTAAGGAAGAATTTCTTGAAGCCCGGAATTTTACAGCATTTAGCAATCATCTGACCAGTTTTTGTTGATTTTTCTGCCATAAGCTTTTTCATAATCCCGAAAGCGGCATCTGCATCTATTTCTTTCATTGCAAGATAAATTGCCGCTGCCGGAAAGATAAAATTATCTGTATGCGCACTCACCCCTTTTGGCAAATCAGTATGCTCAGAATACATTTCATAGAGTCGGTGCTCAGCATCAGCCCAGATTTTTTCAATGTCAGAAGAAGAAAAGCATTTCTTCATTTCAGCCTTAAAAGCTTCCTTACTCTTCATTGTTTTATAAACTTTTTTATTCAGCTCTTTTTCCTGATTTTCAGTAATCATTGATATCCTCCATATCACTTTGCCATCCGTCTGATCCTGTCCGCAAATTCCTCCGGCCTGAGTGTCGCCATTCCCGCGTGTCCCAGCCCCTTCATTTCCACAAACTCAACGCCCGGATAATTCTTTTTCATAAAGACAAAATCCTTTTTGCGCTCGTCTTTTTCTTTTTCGCCGTACCAGTATTCAAGCAAAGTGTACCATGAGGAAACCGGATTTTGAATCGGATCAGGCAGCTTATAATTGTTGCATGAATCAAATGTGTTCCAGATTGTGCGGCTTGAGACAAAATCAAAGACATCGGCAATGTAAAGCAGATCCTCTTTGGAATAATCATCTGTGGCAAAGGATTTTTCAAGCAAATCAATTCCACCGGCCTTTCCGATCATCATAAGACACCAGTCTTTAAGCGCAATCCAGCGTGTCAAAATCCAGGGTGCTTTGTAAGGTGTGATTCCTCCGTCCATAATTGCACATTGAATTTTGACCTTTTGGTTTGCAACCATCCGCAGCGCAATGGAGCCGCCCATCGAGCATCCGTAGACTACATCAGGAGCCCAGATTTCATGCTCCAAAAGCCATTTCTCAATTCCAGCCGCAATCTGCTCCACGCTCGTGAAATCACTTTCCGGTTTTGTCTTGTCATATCCTGGCAGGGACGGAACTATCACATGAAAGTCTTCCTGCAAGAGCGGCACGACGTATTCAAAAAAATCATAATAAACAATTGAAGGATGAATAAGCACAACCGTCTTTTTATTCTGAACACCGTATTCATAAAAAGACATTTCAGTGGGATTTGTTTTTCCCCTCGGTGCAGAAATGAGGCACAGAATAGCAGTCGCAACTATAAAGACAGATGCGAGACATAAACAGATTTTCAAAACAAGATTTTTTCTTTTCATTACATTTTACCTTAGCGACATCATTTCCTGACCGCGAATCTAAAAATATCAGCACCAAGAATCTTCACATTCAATCTGTCAGCTTCTTTTTCCAGACAACTAATTTCTTCATCATCAAGTTTTACATTTACGGCTTCAACCAGCTGCTCAACTTGATACGACTTCCGGCATCCGCACACTGGAATGATTCCCTTGCTTGAGCAAAAACTCATCGCAACCTGAGGGATTGTCAGATTGTGACGATTTCCAATATCCTCCATCATATCATACAGTGGATGAAGCTTTTTCTTTTTTCGATTGAAGATTATTTTCATCAGTGATTTCTTTGATTTTGCATTTGGATTTGTAAGCATTCCTTCCTCAAGAACCGCCCATGCCCAGAAGCTGATTTTGTTCTCTTTGCACCAATTTACTAAGCCATTCTTCTCCCAGTCGCGGCACAAGAGGCTGTAATGATTCTGCACACCATAAAGGAGAATTCCCGCGTCATCCAGAATTGATTTTGCAAGCTGACATTCTTCAAGCGTGAAATTTGAGACTCCGACGTAACGTATTTTTTTCTCTCGGTACAAGTCAATTATCTCCGCAAGATTTTTTTCAATGTCATTCGGAAGATGAAGCCAGTAGATGTCAACGTAATCTCTGTTAAACTCTGTCAAATCTTTCTCAAAGGATTTTCTTACTTGACCTTTTTTATAACGCCCAGTTGGTGTAAACTTAGAGGAAACAATAACTCCATCAGTCCCGAACCTACCGAAGATTTTCTGTGCCTTTCCCAATCCATAATCCTGAGCAAGATCAAACACGGCAATATTTTTTTCCTTCGCGCAATCAAATGTAGATTTCAAAACTGATTCATCCACGCTTTCGCCGCGGAGTATCTTTCCATAAGCTGCGCTTCCCCAAGAATTTGTTCCTACAACAGCCTTAATATCCGAAACTTTCATATTCACCTCAAGAACTATAAACCAAAAAAATTATTTTCTCACGCACTCCGCATACATCAAATCAATGCGTCCAGGAACAACCTCGCTCGCGGTGATTTTCCATCCGTTATTTTCTATGAATGACGAGAACTCCTTGGCCGTCCACTGGTGCGCAAAATTTACACCAAGCATCTTCAAAAGTTTTGCCCATAGATTTTCTTTTTTCTCGGCGGATCGGTGAATGAAGGTCGGACAGATAAAAAGCCCGTCTTTCTTCAGCACACGGTCAATCTCATCAAGAACCTTCTCCGGATTCGGCACGACATGAAGCGCGTTTGCAATAATCACAACATCAAACGACTTGTCCTCATATTGCAGGTCACTTGCATCCGCTATCTCAAATTTCAGATTCGTCGGATTCTCGCCCTTCTTTGCCTGCGCAATCATTTCCGGGGAAAAATCTGTCGCGGTAACAAAATCCGCTTTGTCTGCAATATGCTTTGCGATGAGTCCGGGACCAGTAGCAAGCTCCAGAACATTTTTTCCCTCAATAGCGTCCCCAATATGCGAATACATATAATCGTAAATATTCTTCTGAGATTTCATTGCAAAAGAATAAATCGGCGCGAACCTGTCCCAAATTGTTTTGGCCATATCCATTCCCCCAATAAATTTTCTACAACAGATTCATCATCCCTATCAGCCCGAACATTCCAAGGCCTAGGCTCGGCATGATGATTCCCGGAAGGTCCTGAAATTTCACAGGATTTATTTTCCGGCATGTCACGCCAAAAATCAAGAACACCAGCGGATTCAAAAGAACACAGATTTTCGGTACATCAAGAGCTCCGTTAAAGATTGCGATAATCACAGTGACCGTCGGCGCAAGAAGACTGATATAGCCCGCGAAAAACGGAATCGTCACCTGCTTGTAAATCTTCTCCAGAATATCATCCGCAATTTCAAGCGTTCCCCGCTTCATCGCTCCCTTGTAAATCAATGCCTGAAGACAACACAAGGAATGAATCAGGATTCCCGCAAAAGACCCGAAATAGCCGAAGCCCAAGGTAAGATACCCCAGCACAGGATGTGTCGTTGCAATCTGCATTCCAAGAGAATAAAAACCGAGGCACACGAGAGCGTCACCGACAAGTGCAAGCGCGATGGAAAGTCCAAATCGCCAGTCTGCCATTTTTGTCCAGTTACTGTCGATATTTTTTGAAGTACCAAGTTTCTGATTACCAGGCCCCTTCAAATCAAAAAAAATGTCACCTGTGGCACAAAGCAATCCGCCTGCAAGTCCCAAACACGAAAATATAAAATACAGTTTATTCATCTTATTTCTTCTCCTCACTTCACTTGTTTTTTTTACCCTGACTATTCTATCCTGTTGCTTATTATTTTTTCAAGCTCTGATTTTATCTCCGCAATTCCAGCAAGAATGTCATCTTTTTTCTTCGGTGTGTAAAAACGGATCTTAGGCTCAATCTTCAAAAGAATAGGAAGCAGTGGCCTGAGACTTTTTATATCCACCTTATCCTCAGGATACAGTGCAAGGATGCTCGCGGTACTTTCCTTGTAGGTGATTTCCGCCTCAGGACAAATCATTTTTACGACCTCAAGAGCGGCCTCACGGATTTCAGAACTACGCAGGATGGGATCTCTAAAACGTAGCCGTCCAGGAAAATAATTGTATTGCATAAATCCTCACAGTCCTATAAATCTTAATCAGGCAAATCCGATGACAATGAACAGTCTCCCAACACAGGCTTCATTGCATTTACGCTGAACGCAACGGTAGACGCATTGTGAAGAATTGCCGCGAGCGACGGAGAAATTATTCCCAGAAGACTAAGCAGCATAAAGCTTGTATTAAGCGCCACAATCCCCCGGTTGTTGGTCTCGATTTTTTCCATGAGTCTTGTACCAAGCTCACGGGTTTTATAAAGGCCTTCCAATCCGTCTTCGCTGGATAAAATTATGTCCGCAGTCTCACCGGTGATGTCAGCACAGTCCCCCATTGCAATTCCTGTGTCCGCGGCTGAAAGTGCAGGAGCGTCGTTTATTCCGTCGCCAATCATAATCACCTTGTGGCCGAGATTTTTTTGCTCCTCTATATATTTGAACTTATCCTCCGGCAAAGCGCGTGAAATATAATGATCAATTCCTGTGGTCTTCGCAGCGTTTCTTGCGGCCCCCTCATCGTCCCCAGTAATCATCACGCAGTTTTTGATTCCGCTCTGATGCAGCTTCCTGATGATTTCAGGAGCATTTTTCCGTACAGGATCATTGATTGCAAAAATACCGATCAGACATTTTTCTTCCGCAAGATACAGAAGGGACTCTCCGTTTTCCAAAGCCTCTTTCTGGATTTTCTCAAGCTCATCCGGCGCAGTAACATTCTCATCCTCAAAAACAAAATGCCTGCTTCCAATTACAAGTCGTTTTCCATGAAGCTTTGTCGCAATTCCGTGAGCTACTATGTACTCAACCTTTGCATGTTCCTCGGGATGAATCAAACCGCGTTCCTGGGCAGCCCTTACAACAGCCGTGGCGATTGGATGCGCAAAGTGTTCCTCCAGACATGCGGCAACCGTAAGCACATCATTTTCCGTCCGTCCGTCAAAAGTCAAAATACGTGAAAGCTGAGGTGTCGCAGCCGTCAAAGTTCCGGTCTTATCAAAGACAACCGTGTCAGCGACAGAAACATCCTCAAGGAATTTTCCGCCCTTTACGATGATTCCATTTTCCGCAGCTTCCTTCATCGCGCTCAAAACAGCAATTGGGGAGGCAAGTTTCATCGCGCAGGAATAGTCCACCATCAGGGTCGCCATTACTTTTGTCAGATTACCTGTGGCAAGAAAAACAACAAGCGAGAGAAGAAAATTGTATTTTACAAGAGAGTCCGCAAGACGTTCCGAACGCACCTGAGACGAAACCTTGAGAGCCTGTGAGTTGTCTATCATCGTGAGGATATTTTGAACCTTCGTCTGATTTCCCACGGCACGCACTTCCACAAAAAGCTCACCCTCCTGAACGACGGTCCCGGCAAAAACGGATGTGCCATTTCTTTTTTCCACCGCAAGAGGCTCACCGGTAATTGAAGCCTGATTCACAAGCCCCTCGCCGCGAATCACCGTACCGTCAACAGGAATCACGCTGCCAGTACGAAGAGCCACGACATCACCCTTTTTTACGACGGAAAGAGGAACCGATTTTTCTGTAATGCTTCCACTCACATCCTCTTCCACGAGCTGAACCTGATCATTTTGTGAAAGAAGCCTGTCCGCAAGGTCACTATATGATTTTCTCTTTGTGAAATCTTCAATCGTATCACCAATGTTCAGAAGGAAATTTATGTTTGAGGCAGTCTTTGTGTCACCGGTAATAAGGGCCATTGAAATTGCCGCGGCATCCAGCACTTCGGACTTAAACACATTACCGGTCATTACCTGCTCAATTCCCTTTAGGATGCGGGGACAAAGCGAACACGCACGGAGAACGAGCTGAACCGGCAAAGGCAGAATACTCTTGAAGTAATGCCAGGCCGTCATAACCGAAAGATCAAAAAGAAGACTCTCCTGCTCCGAAGGCTCATCCACAGCATCCAGCATCTCCTGATTTTTAAGATACTTATCTGAAAGAGCCATAAAATAGGCCCGGATGTGTTTTTCGGAAAGAGAGTCTACATCATAATAAATAAGGAAGGAGCCTGTAGTATAATTCACGCTCACATCGGACATTCCTTCCTGAACAGAAAGCAGACTCAGCGCAAGGGCCGCCTGCCGCCTGGTAATTTTTCGTTTATCATAACGGATGCGAATCCGCCCCGGCAGAGAATGCTTTACTGTAAAATCCATTTTATGCCTTCTTAGCGTCCTGCTCAGCCTTTACGTCTTCGGCATCTTCTTTTATAGTCTCAAAGTATTCCTTGGCATCATCCTTGAGCTGGAGTCCACCGGCAATAACTTTTGCACAGCCCTTTCTGAAAGTGTCGGTCTTTATGATTGCAGCGGCCGCAAGTCCGGCAACCACACCCCAAAGGAATTTCTTTCCACCATCCGTCATTTTATGCCTCCATATTTTATTAGCTTTTACTAACAAGTGTTAGTAATTTCTAACATATCACACTTTCAAGTTATATGCAAGTAAATTATCAAGAAAATGCCTTTATTTTTTCTATTAGTATTGACTAACTTTTCGCCATAATATATACTTTTCTTAGTTAGGTTATGCTAACCTATTTCAAAGAAAACGAGGTATTTTATGAAGGTAGCCGTAATATACGCAAGCACAACCGGAAACACCGAGGCAATGGCAAATGCAGTACATGAAGCATTGAGCGCATCTGGAGCAGAGGTAGTTTTTGGAACAGCGGACAGCGCGGACAAAGCCACCGTAACAGGATGCGATGTAATTCTTCTTGGCAGTCCCGCAATGGGCGACGAGATTCTTGAGGACACTATGGAAGAATTCTACGTAGCGATTGAAGGATCTCTGAATGGAAAGAAAGTCGGAATCTTCGGCTCCTATGACTGGGGTGACGGACAGTGGCTCCGTGACTGGAATGACCGCCTGAGCAGTGCAGGTGCCGTGAGTGCCGCAGAACCTCTTATGGTCCATCTTACGCCAGAGGATGCGGACGTGGAAAAGTGCAAGGCTTGGGCATCATCCGCAATAAAATAAATTTCCAAACAACTAAAAAATCCGCCCGAATCACAATGGACTCGAGCGGATGTGTTTGGACTTAAAAACACTTTGTAAGCTTTATCTCAGCTTTTTATAACCATAAGTAGCGCAATCTCCCAGCTCTTCCTCAATGCGAATCAGCTGATTGTATTTTGCCATGCGGTCTGTGCGGCTCATTGATCCGGTCTTAATCTGTCCTGAGTTTGTTGCGACTGCAATATCGGCAATTGTAGTGTCCTCGGTCTCTCCTGAGCGGTGGCTTGTAACTGTTGTATAGCCGTGGCGGTGCGCCATCTCAATTGCTTCCAGAGTTTCGGTAAGAGAACCAATCTGATTTACCTTGATGAGGATTGAGTTACCAGCTCCCATCTTAATTCCCTTTTCAAGGAACTTGACGTTTGTTACAAAGAGGTCATCCCCGACAAGCTGACAGCGATCACCGATGCGTGCGGTAAGCTTCTTCCAGCCTTCCCAGTCATTTTCATCGAGTCCGTCCTCAATAGAGTCAATGGGATATTTTGTGATGAGCTCTTCAAGATAGGCAATCTGCTCGTCGTCGCTCAATTCCTTTCCGTTTGGATCTTTTGGCGTTCCATTTGAAAGCTGCTTGTAGTTGTAGAAGAACTTGCCGTCGCGCACAACAGAGAACTCGCTTGAAGCACAATCCATGGCAATCTTCACATCCTCACCGGGTTTATAACCTGCGTCCTTGATTGCCTGAACAATGCTGTCGAGAGCGTCATTAATTCCGCCAAACTTCGGAGCAAATCCACCTTCATCACCAACAGCCGTAGAAAGTCCGCGAGCCTTCAAAAGTTTTGCAAGTGCATGGAAAACTTCCGCACCCATACGGATTGCCTCACGCTCATTTTTTGCACCAACCGGACGAATCATAAATTCCTGGAAAGCAATCGGCGCGTCTGAATGGGCACCACCGTTGATAATATTCATCATTGGAACAGGAAGCACATGAGCGTTCGCACCACCAATGTAGCGGTAAAGAGGAATGTTCAAGGCCTTTGCCGCAGCCTGGGCAGTCGCAAGAGAAACACCAAGAATGGCATTCGCACCAAGCTTACTCTTTGTAGGAGTTCCGTCGAGCGCGAGCATCTTCATATCAACTGCACGCTGCTCAAAAACATTAAAACCTTTCAGAGCAGGAGCGATAATCTTGTTTACATTATCAACAGCCTTGAGGACACCCTTTCCGCCGTAGCGTCCCTTATCTCCGTCACGAAGTTCAAGAGCCTCGTTTTCCCCTGTGCTTGCTCCACTTGGAACAGCGGCACGACCGAAGACTCCATTCTCAAGAATTACATCCACTTCCACAGTAGGATTTCCACGCGAGTCAATAATCTCACGGCCGATTACATCTGCAATCGCAATTTTGTTTAACATAAGTTCACCTCTTAAATAAAAAGTGTTAGTTTTAACTAACTATTACAAAAAGTATATATCATCAGAAAAAAAATGTCTACCGCATCTCCAACAAAGTATAGCCTTCCAATGAAATTAAAGAAGAAATCTCCCTAGATTCCAAAGGATTTTTAGAACGAACAAGCACGGATTTATCCTCAAGTCTTACAGTTGCCCATACTCCGTCTTTTGAATTCAACGCATTTTCAACGCGGCGCGCACAGTTTGAGCAATGCATTCCGTCCACAGAGAGCGTGTAGGAATAACGGTAGTGCGATTTGTTTTTATCCATCACGCGGATTTTTGATGGGGCAGCATCGTGTGTTCCGCAACAGGAAGACCCGTATTTTATCCGTTTTCTAATGCTGAGAATTGCACAGATGATTATTGTAATTAAAATCAGAATGATTATTACTGTTCCCATTTTATCCTCCGCTTATTTTATGACTTCCCACATTACGCCCATGTTCTTGAAACCGCCTTGTGGCATACAGGAGCTGCAGGTTTTTGTACCACAACTGCCTTTATGGGAACAAGCTGTACATGAACTGCATGGACTTTTTCCGGCCGTACGCAGGGTCTCATTTTTTGAATAAGAAGTTGCGACACGCCGGATGATTTTTGACCGTTCCAGAAATTCAATCTTTCGCAGAATGTCGTCGCAGCTTGTATGCAACTCTCCCGCAAGCATTTCGATTGTTCTGGAGCGACCGTCAGACAGTAAGTTCAGTAAGTCTTCCATACTACCAAATCAAAAGTCCGATGTGATAGGCCACACACGCAATGAGCAAAGCAACAACAGTATAATACAACGCGATGAGTGCCGTCCATTTTGCAGAATGCGTCTCCTGATAAGTCGCAGCAAGGGCCACGATGCAAGGCATGTTGAAAGTGATTGCAAAGATAAAGGCAAGTGCCTCAGGTTTCGCTACATTCGCAACAAGAAGCTCGTTGATATTTGCGACAGCTCCGCCTGCAACTGTACTTCCAACTGAAAGCATACTGTGGTCAGTGAAGATTGTACTCAAAACACCGATTGCGCCTTCCTTACCGAGTGAGGAAACAATGAATGCCATAAATGTCTTCCAGCCGAGGCCAAAGATTTTTGTAACCGGCTCAATCACCTGTCCGATTTTATACATGATGGAATTATCCATAAGACCGGAGCTTGTGTAAGTAAGCAGCCAGAACACAAATGAAACAAGCAGAATCACTTTAAGCACACGGAAGAAAGTGTCCTTAGTGCGTCCAAGAACGTAGCGGAAAAGGCTTCCCCAGCGCGGCTTGTGATACGGAGGAAGTTCCATAATCATACCGCAACGATCTTCTTTCTTTACAAGAGAACGTCCGAAAACCTTTGAAGTAATCCACATGTGAAGAACCATCACGGCGAGAACCGCAACAATCACAAGCGGAGCACCAGCGCCAAACCACACGGTAGAAAGCATCGGAACAACAGCCCAGGCAGCTCCACAAGGAATTGCCCATGCAAGTGCTATTGTCAGAACCTTCTGTCCCCAGTTATCAATTACGCGGGCACCGGCAGCACCTCCCATTGTACATCCGAAACTTACAAGGAAAGGCATAACAGATTTTCCCTGCAGGCCGAGCTTAGACATAGTGTTGTCGAAAACATAAGAGATTCGCGCCATGACACCAACTTCTTCAAGCAGACCAAACACCAAAGTAACACCGAACACAAAGCCGAGCATCTTGAAGATAAAGCTGAGCGAGTTGATTATTACATCACAAATTATGGCGATGATAAAAGCCGGACAACCTGCACCCGTCAAAGCTGAGCTGATGGGATTCGCAAGCGCACCTATGGCACCACCAATTCCCATGAACGGAAGCGCCGGAATAAAGGATGCTATAAGACCGAACAAAACTGTAAGGACCACGACCGGTTTTCCCCAGAAACGGTGAGTTATCATGCGGTCAAATTTTCCGAGTTTGCGAGTCTTCTTTTCTGATTTTACGGCCCCATCTAAAAGCGAGTCGATCCATTCAAACTTTTTTTCTCCGGTAGCAAGTACACCCTTCTCCAGTTTTGAAACAGCCTGTGTAAAAGCAGAAAGTTTTTCGCCGTTAAGTGAACTTTTTATTTTTGCCGTAACAGGTGCATCACCTTCCACAGTTTTGGCGGCAAGCCATATTTCAGAGTAACCTGGAATCACATTCGCTGGAATTAAAGATTTGATTTCATTATAAGCTTCTATTTTGCTGTATTTTGCATCAAGTGAAGAAGCATTCAGAACTGTTTTTTTCTCAACAGCACGTTCAAGAGCGTCGTAGAATACGTCATATTTCTTTTTGTTCGGCGCGGAGAAGAGAACAACCGGAATACCAAGCTTCTTTTCCAGTGCCGAAGAATCAATCTGTTTACCCTGCTCTTCCGCAACATCACAAAGGTTCAAAAGCAAAAAACATGGAACTGTAATGCCCGAATAATCGGCGAGCATGTAAAGACTACGTTCAAGCTGCGAGCTGTCCGCAAGAATACAAACGACATCCGCTTTTCCGCTTGCAATATAGTCACGGGTAATTATTTCCTCATCAGAATTTGCGCTGAGGCTGTATGTTCCCGGTAGGTCCGCAACCAGATACTTTTTGCCGTTGTGCTCAAAATTTCCCTCTTTCTTTTCTACTGTTTTTCCAGGCCAGTTTCCCACATGCTGCTTCATGCCGGTAAGAGCATTGAACAACGTTGATTTTCCCGAGTTAGGCTGACCAAGCAGAGCAATTACTTTTTCACCATTTTCCGTCATACAGCAGCCTCCTTTACTTCAATGCCGTCACACTCCTTGCGGTTCAGGGCAATCATAGTGTCACGTGAATACACAAGAATGGGCCTGCGTTTTTCATTCTTGATAATCATAATGCTGCATCCCGGCGTAAGTCCGATGGAAGTGATTCTGCTGACAAAGCGAGCGTCACCGTTTACAGAAGCGATAACGCCCGTCTCATCCTTCGCGAGTTCTGATAATTTTTTCATTAATTTCCTCTTTTATGTTAGTAAACACTAACTTATTCAGCATTATAGTTAGTATCTACTAACATGTCAAGGTCGTTTAGCTATAATTTCCAACTTACGGCTTGTTTTCTGGAGTCAATGAACCTTGCGTAAATTCCGCCCTTTGCGACAAGCTCATCATGCTTACCCTGCTCCGCAATTCGTCCCTTGTCAATTACGACAATCTGATCCGCATTGCGCACCGTCTTGAGTCTGTGTGCAATCATTATAACGGTCTTTTCACGAGTAAGCTCCTTTACGGCCTCCATCAGGTCGCGTTCGTTCTCGGGGTCCACATTTGCGGTAGCCTCATCAAGAATGATTACGGGAGAGTCCTTCATAATCGCTCGTGCAATGGAAATGCGCTGACGTTCACCGCCACTCAAAGACGCACCCGCCTCACCGATCACAGTGTCATATCCGTTTGGAAGCGACATTATAAAATCATGGCAGCACGCCTTTTTCGCAGCAGCAATGACTTTTTCCATCGAAGCATCGGGCTCACCAAAACGGATGTTGTTCGCAATCGTATCATGGAAAAGATAAACGCTCTGGAAAACAAAGCTGAAATTTTTCATCAGACTGTCCATGCTGTAATCCTTCACGTTCTTGCCACCAAGAGAAACGCTTCCCTTGTCAACATCCCAGAAGCGAGAAAGCAGATGACAGAAAGTAGTCTTACCGCCGCCGCTTGGTCCAACAATCGCAGTGGTCGTATGCTCAGGAATTTTCAAAGAGATTCCGTCGATAATTTTTTTCGTGTCGTATGCGAAATCCACGTCACGCGCCTCAATGTCACGCTTCGATGGCTGAATCTCACTGCCCTCAATATCCATTGTCGGAAGAGCAAGAATCGCACTTGCCTTTGTCACGCCCAAATCAATTATGCGTAAAAGAGCAGAATAATTTCCGCCCGCCTCAAGAGCATTAAACAGCATGAACGAACAGACGAGCATTGTGGAGCAGTCAGCAAGCAACATCGAACCGTTCAAGTAAAAATAAAGCGACGTAATCATCATCGCAACACCGCTGAGTTTTGCGACGAGTGACTGAATGTTTGAAACAGGAATGCACCGCATCTCCATTTTAATCAGGGTCTTTTTCCTTCGGTTAATCACAGAGTTCAATTCCCGGCTTCTCTTTCCGACAAGATTGTAAGCCTTAACCTCAGAGATTCCCTGAATGTACTCCAGCACCTTCCCAATCTCCGCGGCGTCATCCCGCATCTTATCTGCGGAAATATTTTTCACGGCAAGCCTCATAAAAAGATTCACAAATTCAAAAAGACCGAATCCCGCAAGAGCGACAAGGGCAATTCTCCAGTCAAAGAGAAATAGCATCACGATAATCAAAGCAGTGTCCAGAAGCCCCTGGAAAACCATCATCACGGCGCGGGTCGCAACGTCACCCATATTCTCCATCGTGTTGGTCGTAACAGAAGTAATCTCACCAAGACTGTTGTCGTTAAAATATCCCATCGGGAGATAGCGCAAATGCTCGGCAATCTCAATTCTCTTTTTCGCGCAAGTCCTATATCCACCCTCGCACTGCCACATTGACGTGACCTTTCTCGTTACAATTCCGCCGATGACGCTCACGCACATAATACCGAATGAAAGCCATACAGTCTTTGTCTCAAAAGGGATTCCCTCAAATGCCGTCGCGATTACACCTCTCAGCATTACAGCAACAGCCCCGATTCTCAACGCCATGAAAAGCGAGTTAAAAATTCCAACTATAATTGAACCGTAAAATTTCCTGCGGTTTTCGACATCACAAAACTTAAAAAATTTAATCAAAGTCTCAAACATATTTTCCCCGCTCCTATTCATCCTTAGATTCAATATGTGCTTTCCACATATTCGCATACAATCCGTTCAGAGCAAGCAATTCCTCATGGGTTCCACAGGAATCAATCACACCGTCCTTGATTACGTAAAGCTTGTCCGCGTCCTTAACGGTGGAAAGTCTGTGCGCAATTACAATCAGAGTTTTTCCGGCAACAAGCTTAGCAACCGAATTCTGAATGATCGCCTCATTCTCAGGGTCCGTATATGCGGTCGCTTCATCAAGAATTACGATCGGAGCATTTTTCATCATCGCACGAGCAATCGCAATTCTCTGCCGCTCACCTCCGCTCAGATGCGCTCCGTTTCCACCAACCACAGTCTCAAATCCGTTTTCAAGCGACATAATGAAGTCATAACATCCGCTCTGACGTGCGACTTCCTCAACCTCTTCATCGCTCGCCCCTTCACGTCCAAGACGGATATTCTCACGGATGCTCATGTCAAAAAGGAAGTTATCCTGACTTACATAAGCGACCCGGCTGTTGTATTCCTGAAGCGAAAGGTCCTTTATATTCACGCCGCCAATCTCAATGCTGCCCGAATCGACATCCCACAGAGAAGCGATCAGACGCGCAATTGTTGACTTACCGCTTCCGCTCGGTCCAACAAAAGCTGTGTACGAGCCCTGGGGAAGAGACATGTTTATTCCATGCAAAATCTCTTTCGGTGGTGTTGCAGCGGCATCTCCGTCCTTGTGATAGCTGAATCTAACATCTTTCAGCACAATGGAATTATCTGCAGGCTTTTTTGCATCAACGGCAGGACGCTCAAGTTCCCCAAGAGACATTATGTTTCCGACCTCGCCGAAAATAGCTCCGGCTTTCGCAATGTCATCGTGATAAGAAAAAGCAATGAGAAATGGCTGGATTGCACAGACGGCAAGAATTATAACGCTCACAAAAACCGATGCGTCAACCGAACCACGCAGGAACATAAATCCACCGATGGGAAGAAGCGAGAGAAGCAGAGAAGGTGTAACGACCGTCGCAACGGCATGTGGCCAAATACAATCGCGCATCCATTCAACGTAACAGTCCGAACCCTCTTTTGCGGCAACGACGAAACGGTCATAGGATGCCTTGGACTTTCCGAAAGCCTTTATGACCTCAATTCCATTGATGTATTCGACGGCAGTATCATTCAGTGCCTTTGTTTTGTTCAGGGCATACTGAAAACGTGCGGGACCATCCTTCATCATAAAACACATAGCAATTATTCCGATCGGAAGTACGGCGAAACAAGCGAGTGCAAGTCTCCAATCTATCACAAAAAGATAGACAAGAAGTGCAAGCGAAAGAATAATGTTCGACGTGTATTCAGGAACAATGTGAGCAAGAGTTGTCTCCATGCTGTCAATTCGTTCAATCATAATATTTTTCAACGAACCGGACGGCATATCAAGAACAGTTCCAAGAGGAAGACGTGTAAGTTTGTCGCACATTCTCTTTCGGATATTTCCAAGAAGATTGAAAGTCGCCATGTGGCTCATGCTCGTGGAAATTGCATGGAAAACAACATTACCAAGCCAGAATAGAGCGACGATTCCACATTCTTTAAGGAAAAGATTCCAGTCGCGGACTCCGGCAAGAAGCTGACGGACAATCCGTGCAATCATCAGATAAGGCGCAATGCAGCACGCCACACTGAGAAGGGCAAAGAACACGCTTACGATGTACTGTCCTTTTTTTTCACCCGCAAATTCAAAAATCCAAGCTACGAGGCTTTTCTTTGCAGGATTACGTTTTTTTGAATCAGACATATTAGCTCCTGTGTTAGTTTTAACTAACTTTTACAAGAAATTATAATACAAACTTAGTATGTGTTAGTCAAGCGATTTTCTTGTATTCCGCAAGATGGATTTCACAGTCACAGCATTCCTTAATCAGCTCACGGTCATGGGTTACGACAATCACGGTTTTTCCCATTGCCTTAAGCTCACGAAGGATCGCACCAATCTGAAGCATGTGTGTGTAGTCAAGTCCGCTTGTAGGCTCATCGAAAAGCATTATGTCACGTCCGCTCGCAATGGCAGAGGCAACTGCGACACGTTGTTTTTGTCCGCCCGAAAGTGACTGGGGATGTCGTTCCGCAAATTGCTCAAGGTCAAGCATGGAAAGAATTTTTCTTGCCGCATTCTCATCGCTTTCATTCTGGCTGATTTCTATCTCATCCAAAACGCTTTCCGTAAAAAGCTGATGGTTCACGTCCTGCATCACAAGATAAATCAGTTTTTGTCGCTTCCGCCGCTTATAGACTTTTCCACCATAGAGCAGAGTACCCTTTGAGCGGTGTCCAAGCCCACACAGGCAGTTCAGAAAAGTTGTCTTTCCCTCTCCATTGTTTCCGGTAATGGCAGTAATTTTTCCAACAGGGATTTCCATGTGAGGTATGTTCAGTGCCTCGTATCCGTTTTTGTACTTGCAGCGGAAATTTTCTATTATGAGATTTTCATTTTGTGATTGCGAATCTAACGATTGCGAATCAAGTTCGGGATGACATTTCACATCAATGACCGTGGACTTATTTGTACGAAGACCCATTTGGTGAAGTTCATCTTCGCTAATTTTATCCATCTGTCGCCGTGAAAGTTCTCGGTCAATTCTTCCTTCCTTTAAAATGACCGTTCTGTCCGCCAAATCCCACAGATAAGAAATGCGGT
The DNA here is from genome assembly GCA_016288205.1 of Treponema sp. Classification (GTDB taxonomy): domain Bacteria; phylum Spirochaetota; class Spirochaetia; order Treponematales; family Treponemataceae; genus Treponema_D. The sequence goes on from JAEEYO010000038.1 coordinate 22,833, forward strand.
GTTCTGCCACGATTATTGTCTTTCCTTCGTCCTTCCATTTCTTTAGCAGGTCATGAAGTTCGTCAATCGTGCGTAAATCAAGATTCGCGCTCGGCTCATCCTGCAGGATAATTTTATTCCCGGTAACAGCAACTGAAGCGCAGGCAATTTTTTGTTTCTGTCCGCCGCTCAATGCAAAAAGACTTCGGTTCATAAGAGGCTCAAGCTGAAGTTCCTTTACCACATTATCAATTCGCCTGAGGATTTCATCTTTTTCCATCCCCTGATTTTCACAAGCAAAGGCAAGCTCACTCGTCGTGTCAACATTAAAAAACTGGGAACGTGGATTTTGAAATACAGTGCTCACGGTTTTGGCGGTATCATACAACTCGGCATGGCTTACATCAAATCCGTCGACAGTAACGGAACCTTGCAAACGACCTTCGAAAAAACTCGGAATAAGACCGTTGATCAGCCGGAGAATTGTCGTCTTTCCACAGCCAGAACCTCCGGTAAGAAGAACAAACTCACCCTCCTTCACCGTAAGGTTCAAATTGAAAAGGCTTCCGTTTGCCTCAGTCTCGTCCACCCCGCCGGCAGCCCCTCTTTCAATTCCCTCACCGCTTCCATAGGTAAAACTCACATTTTTAAGTTCAATCATTTATATCACCTTGCAGGCACGAAGAATCACAAATAAAAGTCCACCGCCAAGACAGACAAAAGTTACGGCATCGCACCATCCGAATCCTATTTTGCAAATGTTCGTGCGTTTCGTCGGAGCACCAAGACCACGTGTTAAACTTGCCGCGGAAAGCTCCTGTCCGATTTTCACCGAGCATGTCATCATGGGAATCAGACGGTACTCAATCATCTGCAATGCTTTTTTGCCACCGAACCTGATGTCGCGCATACCCATGGCACGGTTGATGCTTTTTCCTTCTTCCAAAACGGTAGGAAAAAATCTGAACATCACGGCAAGCGGAATTGTGATTTTCTGAGACACATGGATTCGTTCCATCGCGCAGATAAACTCGCTTACAGTAGTCGTGGAAACCACATACATCCCGGTTAGGATTCCCGGAAGAAAGCGAAGTACGATCCCGCACATGGCAAGGAGGAGAAAGTTCGGCAGTCCTGAGCAATGCGGCATTACGAAAACGGCAAGCAGATATGCAAGCGAGTAAAAAATCACCGCGAATAAAACAGGTCCCCACCGCCTTGCACCGAGCAAAAGAAGCAGTGGAAGATAATTCAGGGCCACACGGAATTCCGCCGCAGCATCACCTCCGGCATTTCCGAGCACAAACACAGAGACAAAAGCGAGCAGCAGGAGTTTTGTACGCGGATCCAAAAGCGATTTGCGGGAAGTGCTTTTCATCAATTCCATAGCTTGACTTCTTTCAAACGATGCCGGCCTTAACGAAATGCTTTTTCAAAACTTTGAGTCCAAGAAGTCCGCCGAGCACACCGAACACAAAGCACAGGACAAGATGAACCGGGCATGACCACATGGGCATGAGTTTTGTCAGAGCCTCAATATATTCCTGACCGAAATTCTGTCTCGTTGACCAGTATTTGTCGGCAAAGAAGAAAAGCGGAATGTAGTTGCTCCAGACCCACAGGCAGAAAACTCCGTATGCAATCACCGCACGCTTAGCACTTTTGTACTCACCCTTTTTGATGATAAGCTCAGCCACAAGTCCCGCGACAGTTCCAATGATAAGTGCATAATACGACATTCCCGTAAGCCACATGAGAAGTCCCATAAGAATGCTCATAATCAGAACCATGCCGAATTTCTTCACCTTTGTCATAAACAGCATGAACGGAATGCCGCCGAACAATGGCATGAGAATTGAGTAAGTGGGCATGAAGATAGGAATGAATCCGAGCATTGCAAGAATCATGACAACTACAAAATAAATTGCCGTGAATATTCCGATATTGATTAAATCCTTACCGGTAAGTCTTTTTGTATTTTCCATTTTGGAAATCTCCTTTTATTATCTTTTGTTAGTAAAAACTAACTAAAACGTTAGCACATACTAACATCAATAATAAAAAATATCAATAGGGAAATACAAAAAAATGGTGAGGAACCGAAAGCGACTGCAATCATCTGCAATTCAAAGCTCACGGAACCTCACCTTAAAAGGTTGTAGATTTTTTACTCTAAAGGCTATTAAGCATGGATCGGACTGTACCCTTTCCGGCAGACAACATGGTAAAGTAAACCTTCACCTTTCCCGCAAGACCGGCTTCCTCAAGGTCCACACCGAAGATTTCCTTTTTATGCAAAAGCGGATCAATAGCCTTGCATGCGGTCTCCCCGTCTCCACCGAGCTTCACATCGGCAACATATTTTCTAACATCATCCAGAAGCGGATCGGGACTCAGCTCGAATGCGTTTCCGTTGTCATCAATTCCCATAAGGTAACGGAGCCACAGAGCGAACACAAGCGGAATCACGTCCAGTTTTTCCACGGTCAAATCACTTCGCTCCATGTATCTCTTGATTGTCTCACCGAAACGGATGCTCAATTTTTGAGAAGTGTCGCACGCAATTCTCTGTGGCGTGTCGGGCATGAAAGGATTCGGGATGCGCACGTTCACAACCTCGTCAATAAAATCACGTGGCTTGATGATTCCTGGATCCACAACAACAGGAAGTCCCTCCTCATACCCAAGCTTCTTTACAAGACGGAGCAAATCAGCGTCCTTCATCTCGTCGGCAATCAGAGTGTAGCCCAAAAGACATCCGCTTACCGCAAGGAATGTATGGAGCGGGTTAAGGCAGGTACAGACTTTCATCTTCTCAACTTTGTCCACGGTCGCACGGTCAGTAAAATAGAGTCCGGCCTTTTCCAGCTCAGGTCGTCCGTTGGGGAAAGCATCCTCAATCACAAGATACTGGCACTCCTCGGCATTTACAAAAGGAGCGACGTAAGTTTTCTTTGCGGTAATCACCGGCTCCAGCTGCTCAATGCCGTCGTCCGAAAGAATCTTCTCAATCTTTGAATCAGGACGTGGAGTTATTTTATCAATCATGGTCCAGGGGAAAGTCACCTTGGAAGAGTCATTCACATAATCAAGGAATCCGGGTTTGCACACACCACGCTTTTCCCATTCCCCGGCAAATTCATGAACCGCAGACTTAAGTTTGTCTCCGTTGTGCGAACAGTTGTCCATGCTTACCATGGCGACAGGGAGAGCTCCGTTTGCAAATCTCTCGTGAAGGAGGGACACAACCTTTCCAATGTAGCTCTTTGGAGAAGCGGGTCCCGAGGCAAAATCATCTTCCACACCCGGCATAAAAACTCCGGCTGCGTTCTTCAAAAGGTATCCCTTCTCAGTGATTGTGAAAGTGACCATCTGCAGGGATGGATTTCTGAAAATTTCGCGAAGCCTTTCCCAATCCTTTTCGTTCGAACTGTCAGCTGTCAGAGACTCCATGATTGAGCCGACCACAGTTTTTTCAACCGAACCGCTTGCCTTCAAAGTTACGAGCGCCCCGATGTTGTCATGCGGACGGTACATCTTTTCGATTATCTCGTAGTCATATCCTTCGGCAACAACAAGTCCCCGGTCAAGGACACCCTTGTTCAAAAGCTCCTGCACCACATTCGCCTGGAACGCACGGAAGATGTTTCCCGCACCAAAGTGAATCCAAAACGGATTTGCCTTAGTCGCCTTCTCAACTTTTTCCCTGTCAAACTCAGGAAGAGAGTATCCCTTCGCTTTCCATTCCGATGTGTTTTTTATTCCTTCGACTGTCAGTTTCATAGTTAACCTCTAATATAGAAAAGTTCCTACTAGTATTCTAGCATACCAGTACAAAAAAATCCACTGTTTTTTCAATTTTCCGACATTTTTTTCTATATCATATAGCAGCCTTCCAGCTCCCATTCTATAATCTTTATCGGGGTGTAAATTGTGGGGCCTCCTCTGCCTGCGTCCAGATGCCTTGCGGGAACCCAACCCGTCCACTCGTCCACCGTGATTTTTACCCACTTGTAGTCAGCCGTGATTGCAGAAACTTTGTGAATACGGCCTCCTTCCTCGTGCGTGATTTCATGCAGGTCCTCAGATTTTTCAGAGGGCAGTGATTTTATGAATATACCGTCAGACACTCCAAAAGTACCGTCCAGACTCAGAACCTCAACATCTTTTCCATCCACAGAAAGTGTCTCAACGTGCTCAAACTGACCGTCCTTATACGGATTGCTTATCTTTATAAAACCGTACTGTCCGGAAGTTGTTTCCATTTCAACGCTTGTCTCCCCGCTTTCTTTAACCGTGACATAGCGAGTAAACTTTACTTCATCACATTTTTGGAGCGTATATATTTCTTTTTCCAACTCAGGAGAATCATAAACTTTTGTGTTAAATCCATCGTAAGAGAAAAACATAAACAAGTTAACATCATGCACTTCATATTTTGAGGAATCGGACAAATCCAATTTCCGATTGTTGGCAAATGGAGCGTAATCTTCTTTTGGAGAGGAATTGAATTCTGCATTCAGAATCTCTTTATATTCAACCTGCCTTGCCGCATCGTAATCAACAAAATAAGCGCCGAAAATCCAGCCGTACTGCTCGCCGTCTTTTTTAGGAACGGAAACATAATACCAGCGGCCTTGTACTCCATCAATCATTTCGGAGGCATGCATTAATCCGTAAGTCTTCACGACAGTTCCCCGCCTCAGCATATCAGTTTTTGCTTCCGTATTTTCAGGGAACATTTCCGCATACATCTCTACGTCTTGTGTTTTTGAATCGGCAGATGGCTCGGTATGGAACTTAACATTTTCACTCATCACTTTCGTGGATTTTATTACATCAACCGAGTGTCCTTCCAAAACCGCATACACACCATTTTCTTTTTCCTCTTCAGAACCTTCCGGTAAAAACTTTACGCCAAGCAAAAAAAGCTCGTTGCCATAAAAATAATCGGTGGACGTAAAATTCAGCCGGCAGATTAGCTCATCCTTGGAAAAGATTTTTTCGTAAAAAGCAATGCTCGGATCATAACTGAAAGATTTAAGGGTCAGCACTCCACCGTCCGTATCATATTTTCCGAATGCAGAGGGGCCCAAAGTTTTGTCACCGATTGCAAAAAAATCATCGGAATAAAAAATCAGCACGAAAGATTCCGCAACATCTTTGTCCAGAACCCAAACTGTGGACATGAGTTTTTCCTTTGAAACTTTTTTGTCGCCCATGTCATATTTGATCTCGCGCTCACACCAAGAGCTTTTGTCTCCGGAATTTTTCTGATAATTGATTTTTAATTTATCATCAGACTGATATCCTATGGCTTCCAACTTTTGATAGACCGTCAAGCTACCGTCGTTTAATATCTGCTCTATCTTTTGCTCTTTCTTTTGTTCCTCAGACAATTCAACAGATTCCTGAACAGGCTCTTCACTCAGAGCAGGAGATTGCTGAGCAGGATTTTCAACGGCATCATTTTTTTTGCAAGAGACAAACATAGACAAAACAGCGATTGACAAAATCAAAACTTTTTTCATAATCACCTCACTAAATTAAATTGCTGTAGATTAACTCCCAGATCAAATTCTCTTCCGGAGTTTGAATCATTGGACCACCTTTATCATGGTACAAATCTTTGACGCGAACCCATGCGGCGTCATCACCAGATATGATTTTGACCCACTCATAATCTGACGTAATCACAGTTGAGTCGTAATACTTATTTGGTGTGAATCCGCTCACGCTTTCGGAATTCTCCGTCGGCAAGCTTCTTAAATCCGCATTTTCATTCAGGCCGAAACTGCTGAAAAGTCTCAGCATCTCCACACGCTTTCCGTCCAGATCCATCCACCTCTCCGGCAAAAAGTTTCCGCCTTTATAAGGATTTCTGATTTTAATGAAGCCGTACACACCCTTGCTCGTCTCCACCTCAACGCTGGTCTTATCGCTTGAAAGCACAGTGACATATTCGTAAACATGTATGCGGTCACCTTTTTGAAGCGTATAAATCGCATTATCAAACTCAGGAGAGTCATAGACTTTCGTATCGAATCCGCCCTCATCAAAATCAAGAAACGCCTTAAGCTCATGCGTCTCATACAATGACGAGTCGCTGAAATCAGCCCTTTCAACTCTTGGAAAATCCAAATGCTTGGGACTCTGCGTGAACGGATCTCTCAGGATTTCCGCATATTCAGTGCTCTTGCTCTCGTCGTAATCCACGAAATATCCGCCGAAGAACCATCCGTACTGATTATACTCCGCGACAGTCGGCATGGAAGTGTAATACCAGTAGGAAGTCACACCGTCAATCGTCACAGGATAATCTGTTTTTGCATACACGGTGATTACGGTTCCTTTTAAGAGACCTTCCCTTTCTTTCCAATTCGGCTCATTGTGCAGAATCTCCAAATATATTTCGGAAATCTGATTCTCAGAATTTATGTCGGGGGTTTTTCGGAACGGCACGTTTTCGGTCAGGACTTTTTTCTCGTTTTTTACAATCACAGTCACCCCATCCACCGAAGCCATTTCTCCCGGCTCCTTATAACAGCCTTCCGGGAAAAACTCTATGCCGCGCAGATGAAGCTCGTTGTCGAAAAACAAATTGCGGCTCGCAAAAACCAGAGGACAGTAGAAATCTCCGTCAGAAAAAATCCGTCCGTAGAATTCCACCCTCGGGTCATAGCTGAAATCATAGAGATGAATCTCGTTGTTTTTTATCTCATATTTTCCCAGAACAGACGGACCTGAATGACGCGAACCTATCATAAAATAGTCATCAGAGTAAAAAAGAAGCACGAAGGAACTTGCGACGCTGTCATCCAGAAGCCAGACCGTGGACATGAGTTTTTCTTTGGAAAGAGTCCTGTCGCTTTTGTCGTATTTGATTTCACGCGTGTGCCAGGAATATCCGTCGCTGGAATTTTTCCGGTAGTTGACTTTCAAATTGTCCTCGTACTGATATCCAAGCGCATCAATTTTCTGATAGACCGAAAGATTTTCCCCGTCAGATTTCTCCGGCTCCTTTTCCTCCACGGGCATTTGAATTTTTGTCTCCTCCACAACAGCCACGTCGCTTGATTCTTCCTGCATGGGATTTTTCACCGCCCCATTTTTTTTGCAAGAGACAAAGAGACACAAAATGAGTGCCGACGCAAACAAAACTTTTTTCATATAAACCTCGTGTGATTCCGCAAAGACTGAACTTAATTAAATATATAAGTTTGATTATAACACAGTCACATCAAAAGGTCTATTTCTTTTTTAACGAGCTGTGTCATTGCCGTACTCGATACGGCAATCTCTTTCGAAGAGGTTTGTCGGATAAAGAATTGTCACACGGATTCGAAACGCCTAACGTCGTTTTTGGTTTAAAATAAAAAAATGACACCACCAACGAGATGATGTCATCTTCTCATACAAGGATGTTACTGAGCGGAGCGGGCAACGCCACCCACAGGTCTCCCCCGCTCCAAGCCAGCTACAGGGCGCTTAACGCCGCCCTTCCGCAGGCTTTCCACCGGGGAGACTATTACCTGCTAGTTTAAAGGGCGCAACAGGCGGAAACCAACGCCGTCGCTCCGGCAGTTCGCGCTGAGGCTGTCGCGGAAGGACACCTCGCAGTAGTCGGCGCCGCGGTAGTAGCTGCCCCCGCGATAATAACGGTAGGCGAGAATGTCCGGGTCGGTCTCCCACACCCACTCCCAGACGTTTCCGCTCATGTCGTAGAGTCCCAGTGCATTTGGCTTTTTCTTCCCTACCTCATGTGTTCCGTCATTACCCCAGTTTGTATTTCTCTGATACCAAGCAACATCATCTATTCTGTCACTTCCAGCATACTCATAATTCCATCCACCGGCAACACCACCACGGGCTGCCATCTCCCACTCACCCTCTGTGGGAAGACGGAATCCGCTGGCACTGTAGTCGCATATTACCTCAGAAGAAATGTAATCGTCATTGTGCGGCCTATAATTCCATTTTGCAGGGTCAGTCTGTCCGTTTACAGAATATGCGGGTGCAAGTCCCATGAGCATGCTGAGCTTGTTGCAGAAATAAACCGCGTCATACCAGCTCACGCTTTCCACGGGACGCTTTTCCTGCACTTCACCACTTGCGGGATTGTTCTTAAAGTAACTTGGATTTGCACCCATTACCGCCATGTAGAGTTCCTGAGTTACCTCGTGTTTTGCAATCTCGTAGGCGTTTATGACCTGGGTTCCCTCGGTTCCTGCAAAATCGTCAAGGTTGGTTTTCTTTCCCTTGGGGATTACCGTGACCATCTCTTCCTGCATTATTTTTATGGCCTGGTCCTTTGTGATTACCCAGCCTGCGTAAAATGTCTTTTTCTGTGTCTCGCCTTTTGCAATTGCGGTTACTTTTGAGCCGCTCAAATCAGCGTTTACAAACCATCCGTCAAAGGTGTAGCCTGCACGTGTGGGGGTGGCAAGTACAAGACCGTCCTCCGCCGTGTATGTGTCCGTGTTTGCCTCGTTCTGTGTGCCGCCGTTCAAGTGCCACTCAATGGCGTACTCAATCTTGCTGTTTGCATCAACCAAAACCGGCTGGGAGAAAAGAGGCAGTGTAAAAGCCAGAAGTCCCAGAGCACACGTCAAAAACCTAAAAAATCTTGTCTTCATGCTAATCTCCTGTGATGTGAATATTTCTCTCTATATATTTTAACACATTTTAAGGGGGAAAGCTACAGCCGGTAGCAGGGATTTTGGAGAAAAACATATTGAGCGGCACCTGAAGAAACGCTGATTTACACTTCGTGTCATTGCCATACTTGATACGGGAAGCTCGTGCTGAAAAAATGTCACTCTCTAAATGGGTTGTTTCCCAGGTAATGAACCGCCTGGAGCCGCGCTATCCTGATGGCTGTACAGACAAAATATCCTATACCTACGCTGAGATTAGAGCTTTGTTGGAAAAATCCGGCAATTCCATCGGTGCCAACGATCTTTTAATAGCCGCTACGGCATTGAACAAAAATGCGACGCTTGTGACCCATAACATAAATGAATTTTCAAGGGTACCGGGCTTAAATATTGAGGACTGGGTAAAAGAGTAGATGGCGGGTCGGTGTACATAAAATACCGGAGCGTTTTCCTACACAATCTCCCAGCTGCCCTTTTTGTTGCTTCCCACTCGCCTGATTCTTCCTTCGGCACAAAGTCTCTGCAAGGCCCGGGTTACGGTTGCGCGGGAAATGCCCAGACGCTGAGAAAGCATTTCCTTTGTCTGGGTGGGATCCTGAACAAGGGCGGTAAAGACTGCTTCCTCCGTCCTGTTTTTTTTCGGCACAGCTGATTTTTTTTCTCCTGAATCAGATATGAAATCCGGAGCTGAGACAATGAGGCTTCCGTCCGCCATGTTTTTATAGACGGAACATTTTTCCACCATGAGAATCCGGGTTTCCTCAATACGCTCGTCCAGAGTTTTTACAAGCGCGGCTTTTTTCCCCTCGCTGATTCGGCGCAAGGGTCGCAGGAAATTCCTGTACCATGCGGAAATGTCTTTCAGCGAGGAAAAATCAACAAGATGCGCAATCTTTTCCATGGGGAGGCTTTTAAACTGAGCGACCTGCGTTTCCTCAAATGGTTTTGCTCCAATTCCGAATGAGGATGTCGCTTCTATTTCAAAATCGAGCTTGTTCAAGAACATTGATTTTCCTGAGTCATAAACCGGTGCCACTCCTATCCATTCCAGAGTCTCACAATTGCGCAGAAAGCTGATGTTGTAGGTGTGCCTGTCCACGTTCGCGATTATATAATCCATAAGGAAGATTTTGAGAAGGTCCTCTTCCGCATTAGGAATTCCAAGCGCATTGCACCGCTCCACCAGTTTGTAAAAATCATATTTCACGCCGTCCTCAAGCGGAATGTCCTGGTAGATTGAATCAAGCGGAACCATCTCTGTATTTTGGTCAACGATGTCGGGGCAAATGCTGTAATAGTTTTCGTCACGGATTTCCAGCGTGTATGGAACATACGCTATTTTGAGACGACGGCATATTTCACTTGCGAGCACTTCGTTTAATGGCTCCTGCTGCTCGGTTCCGGTTCCCGCCTTTTCAAGATAGTTCACGCCATCCCTTCGGATCCAGCGTTTGGGAAGCTCACCGCCTGTCGTTGTGTCCGGAGAATATGAAGAGGAATTTTTGTTCAGCGCACCTGATGCCGACATGAGTCTGAGTCCGATCGCACTGTCATATTCGTTGGTAAAGAAGTTGATGTCCTCCCACCAGATTTTTCCAATCTGATCAAGCGGACACACCCAATACTGATCCGAAAGGCTCAGGTAAAAGCTTTTTTTTGCAAGCTCCTCCCCAGAATGAATTTCCAGTTCCAAAAGTATTTCCTTGAAACTTTTGCGATAGAATGGAATTATACGGTGGTTAAAAAAATCCTCCAGTTTTTGACAAAGGCCGTATTCGTTTTCGGCGGAAGGCTTACCGTCGGTAAAAAGATGGGGAGGGAGATGAAACACATTGATCACCTTTTTTATGGCGGTAATATAATGCGCATCATCTTCTTCAAACTGGAGAATGGGAATGTTTTTCTTGTAAAGCAAATATTCCATATATTGAGCCCCTATTTAAAGATTATAGGCTCATTTTTATTTAAAATCAAGTATTTTCTCGCGATTTTTCGGCTCAATCTATTGTTTTATAGGCTCTTTTTTATAATTTTTAAATGATTTACATAATTTTTTCGGCTCATTTTACTGATGTCGTGGAAAAGATGCAAATCCCTTCCACAAACATCATGCAGTCAAATCTGCTGTCGGAGACTATTTATAAAGAGTTACACCGCTCCGGTCAATCATCTTCTCACAGGCCTCCCAAAGTCCCTGCAGATATGTCGCGCCCAAAGCACGGTCGTACAAGCCGTAACCGGGCATCGCCTTCTCATCCCAGATCATGCGTCCGTGGTCGGGGCGGATCACTCCGTCAAAACCAGTCTCGTAAAGCGTGCGAACAATCTTGAACATGTCGAAGGTACCGCAACTTGAAAGATGAGCTGATTCCTGGAAATCCTGAACGGGATCATCAATCGCTGTATTGAAGCGAAGGTTCCTGATGTGGGCGAAGTGGATTCTTCCTGTCGCGGCTTTTATCATGGAGCACAAATCATTCTTGCGGTTGGTTCCGTAAGAGCCTGTGCAGAACGTAAGTCCGTTGTGGGGATTGTCCACGGTCTTGAGCATGCGCACTACGTTTTCCTGGCACGTAATGATTCTCGGAAGACCGAACACAGGCCACGCGGGATCATCGGGATGAATCGCCATGTCGATGTTGTATTTGTCGCACACGGGCATGATTGCCTTGAGGAAGTAAACAAGGTTCTCAAAAAGCTTTTCGTTGTCGATGTCCTTGTACATCTCAAAGAGCTCCTTCACACGTGCCATGCGCTCAGGTTCCCATCCCGGAAGAATGAATCCGTTTGAGTCCTTGTCGATTGAGTTGAACATCTCCTCCGGCTTGATTGAGTCCACGGCCTTTGAGTTGTATGCAAGAACGGTAGAGCCGTCCTCGGTCACACGCGCAAGCTCGCTCCGGGTCCAGTCGAACACAGGCATGAAGTTGTAGCACACCATGTGTATGTCTTCCTGCCCCAGCCTCTCCAATGTCTTGATGTAATTTTCTATATATTTGTCGCGGTCGCCGCCGCCGATCTTAATGTCATCGTGAATGTTTACGCTCTCAATTCCGGCAATCTTCAAACCGGCATCCTGAACTTCCTTTTTGATTTTCTGGATTGCAGAAAGTTCCCATGCGTCTCCGGGAACAGAATCATACAAAGTTGTGATAACACCGTGCACACCCGGCACCTGCCTGATCTGCTTCAAAGTAACGGAATCAAATCCGGTTCCGTACCATCTCAAAGTCATTTCCATAAACAAACCTCAATCACGGACATCTTCCAAAATGGAGGCGCGGAAAATGTCCGTGGAAAACTAATCCCGTCAAAGAAACACCGCCTGAATTTTCACACCCAGGCAGCGTCTCCCCAACCTTTCTATTTCTGTTCCTTGTAAATCTTGTTGGTCAGATCCACAATGCTGTCAAGATTCAAGTCCTTGCAAGATTTCACATAGGCATCCCAGTCAGCGTTGATGTCCTTCTTTCCGGTGATGAAGTTAAGGGTCCATGTGTTGATGTTATCCGTGAGCGGACCTGCCCAAAGATTGAGCTGCTCGCGCTGGTCCTCAGTCGGCTTTGCTTTCGGATCAACTGTTGCAATTGTCTTGTACTTGGCATAGCGGGCATAGAGATCCTGAACCTGAGGTGTAAAGTTGTCTGTTGACTCCTCGGTTGAGTGTCCGTAGTAATAGTTACCACCGGCATATCCCCACTTAAGGCGAATGTCCGTATCTTCCTCGCCGCCAGCAATTCCAAGACCGCCGCACTTGAATCCGGGAAGAAGCTGCTTGACTTTCTTTCCCTCGACTTCACCCCACTGCCATGTCTCGCCCTCGGGTCCCCATTTGACGAGAGAGTATGCTTCCTTTGAGTAGAAGAGCCAGTCCACGAAACGCATCATCTTGATGAATCCGTCCTCACCGAGCTCCTTGCGTGCATTCTCTGAAATCATGACACCGCACTCAAGACGTGATGTCTCTGCAAGATCCTTTGTTGTTCCGCTGGGGTATGCAGTGACATAGCACTTGGGTCCGTCGCCAAGAATCTTCTGAACGCCGATGATGTCGTTTGAAAGCTGTGAGCGGTTCGTTGACATAATCACGGTGTTTCCGTTGTAGAACTTGTTGTGCGCAACCTCATCGCTCTGTGTGAAAGTCTCAGGATCAAGGAGCTTGTCCTTTACGAAGCTGTTTGCCACAGTGATGAATTTCTTGAAGTCATCGCTTACGGAAGATGAGTAGAACTCACCCTTGTTCTTGTCGAACTTAATTCCGCCGTTTGAGCCTTCGATCGCCCATCCGGAAAGAACCTTGTATGAGGAGCCCATCAGTTTGAGAAGGTTTCCTCCCATTCCCTTTCCAGACTCACCGCACCAGAGGTCAGACCAGATGTAGTCATTCTCAGTGCACATGCCCTGGGAAACCATGTACTTCTTCACTTCCACAAGAACGTCGTGGAGTTTTTCCCAAGTCCAGTCCTTCTCGAGCTCGCGGATATCAAATCCTGCCGCAGTGAAAATATCGTCGCGCACCAAGATTGTGTAGTCCTGCAAAGCAGCCTGATGCATACCGGGCAAGCGGTAGAACTTTCCGTCACTCTGTTTGATTGTGTCCAGATCGGGCTGCATATTGTACTTTTCCACGAATGCAGTGAAGTTGGGCATGTACTGTGTGTAATCTGAAACGGCTACGATACCGCCTCCCGCGACATACTGATCCTCGCTGTAGATTTTCGGAATGATGTAGGTTGCCGCACCTGAGTTGATCGCAAGGTTCACTTTCTGACCATAGTCACCGCTGTCATAAGAAGTGATGTCCAGATGAACATTGGTCGCATCCTCAATCTTCTTGAACAGACCCTCGGTTTTCCATGTGTCCACCATCGGGTACCATGACGCGTCACTGAATGAGATTGAGTAAGTCACGGGTGAGTCGGAATGGAAAGTCTTTTCCGCACCGAACTGATAGTCAACTGCCGCACCGGCATTCTCACCGCTCGGCTTCTTGTTGTTGTTTCCACTGCCACCGCATCCTGCAAGCAAAACTGCACCGGCAAGAAGCATTGGAATTCCTAAACTTCTTTTCATAAAACAACCTCCTGGTTTTATTTATGTCTCAAAAAATATTTTCTCAAGCTGACAGATTTCAACTTGTAAAAAACTGACTATATTTAAACTGGTTCACTACTCTTTTACGCCGCCGAGCATCATGCCCTGCACGTAGTATTTCTGAATCGTCGGGTAGATGCAGATAATCGGGAGCGTCATAAGCACCATGGAACATGACTTGATGTTCGCCGCAATCTGCATTTTTTCCGCGTTGACCTCACCCGGATCCGCGCTGGTAGAGGCTCCGTTGATGATTGTGCGAAGATAGTACGCAACAGGCCACATGTCCTTTTTGTCCAAATAGAGGAAGGCGTTGTACCAGTTGTTCCAGTAGTTGACCGCGTTAAAGAGAATCATCGTGGCAAGAATCGGCATGGAGAGCGGGAGCACCACGTGAATCAGATTTCCCACAGGCGTAAGTCCGTCAATCTCACCGGCCTCCTCCAAATCCTTGGGGACGTTCTTGAAGAAGGATTTCATCAAGATGATGTAGTATGTGCTCAGAAGCGACGGGATGATGAATCCTGAGATTTTGTTGATGAGTCCGAGCCTCTGCATGAGGATGTAGTTCGGAATCAGTCCTCCGCCGAAGTACATGGTGAAAATAATCATCTTCATAAGGAATTTGTTTCCGACAAGCTTTTCCTTTGAAAGCGGATAAGCGAGAAGACAGCTGAAGAGCATGGACGCGAAGGTTCCGATGAGCGTGTAGATGAGCGTGTTCTTGTAGCTGTGAAGGAACTCACCCTTTTTGAGCACCGAAATGTATGTCGCCATATTGAAGTTCACGGGGAAAATAGTCACCTTTCCCTGCATGATTGCTTCCTCAGACGAGAAAGACTGCGCCACGAGGTAGAGGAATGGATAGAGTGTCACCGCACAGACGAAAACCATGATGAGGGTGTTGAAAACCCTGAATGTTTTATATGCAACTGAATCGCGGACACGCAAGGCCGCAAGACTTTGATGTTTCATAGTTGTTTTCTCCTCCTTCTCACCACAATCCCGCGCCGGTAATCTTCTTGGAAAGTTTGTTCGCGGTCGTAAGCAGAATCAAATTCAAGATTCCCTCAAAAAGTCCGACGGCAGTGGCATAGCTGTAGTTGCCGGAACCAAGTCCCAGCCTGAACACGAAGGTCGAGATTATGTCGGCGGTCTCGTATGTCATCGGGTTATATAGAAGGAAAACTTTCTCAAAGGCAGCTCCGGAACCGATGAGGCTACCGATGTCAAGAATAAGAAGCGTCGTGATGGTCGGCATGATGCAGGGAATGGTAACGTGTACAACCCGTTGCAAATGATTCGCGCCGTCAACCTGTGCAGCCTCGTAAAGCGACGGGTCAATTCCTGAAATCGCCGCAAGATAAAGAATCGTTCCCCAGCCGAGACTCTGCCAGATTCCGGAGATTACGAAAATCGGGACGAACCACTCAGGACTTGAGATAAAGGACACAGGCTCCTTGCCAAAGATCTTAAGCAATGCGTTGAGAGGTCCCGTGGTTGAGACGAGCTCACGGATCATTCCGGTTACGATAATCATTGAGATGAAGTGCGGCAGATAGGATACAGTCTGCACGAATTTTTTTGCGGACCGGCTTCTTATCTCATTCAGGAGCAAGGCAAACAGGAGCGTCAGAGGGAAGCGGAACACAAGATAAGCGACGTTAAGCACCAGAGTATTCTTGAAAGCCCTCCAGAACGTTTTGTCACCTATGAACTGCCTGAAATATTTCAGACCGCTCCACTCGTCTCCAAAAATACTGTGGCCTGCACGGTAGCGGCGGAATGCGATTATGTTTCCCAACATTGGGACATACCGAATCACAAGGTAATAGATAATTGGAACCAGCATCATGGCATAATACTGCCAGTTCTTTTTCATGTACTTCGTGAACGCCTGTTTACTAACCATAAGAACTTGAACTCCGCTTTTTTAATGAAATAAAGTTTTTTGAAACGTACAATACTTGTATACTAGTATCCTACATTTCTAGTATTATTCTCACATTAAAAACCATAATTGTCAAGGAAAAATTTGGAATTTCGCGAAAAAAAATGAAGAAAAACGCAAAAAGCGATTAAAAAAGCCCAGACTAACACACTAGTTGACAAGCAGAGAAATTGCGGATATTCTGATTACATGAAGATACCAGAACAGAATTACAGGGAAGCGAATCACGATTACGCGTTCAGAGTCATCAAGCTGAACATTGAGAGCCTTGATTTGAAACCAGGAAGCATGATAAGCGAGCAGGAGATTGCGTCGAAACTCTCCATCTCACGCACACCGGTGCACGAGGCACTGCAGGAGCTTGCAAAGACAAAGATAGTCGAGATTCTTCCCCAGCGGGGCAGTCTTGTGGGGCTCATAGACATGAAGCTTGTGGACGAAGCCTGCTTTATCCGTGCGACCATTGAATCCGCCGTTACGGAGCTGGTATGCGAAAAAGCAAGTCAAAACGACATTGACGCGCTGGAGGAAAATATCGTCCTGCAGGAATTTTACTCACAAAAACAGAACTTCGACAAATTCATGGAATTCGACAACGCCTTTCACCGCGCCATGTACCAGATTACGGACAGGATGCTCTGCTACTACACCGTGCAGCTGATGAACATCCACCACAACAGATTCCGCACCCTGAGCCTGCAAAGCTCCAACGCAAGCAGAATCATAAAGGAACACCGCGCGATCCTTGAGGCCATAAGGAAAAAGGACGTGCAAAAGACAAGGGAGGAATTCCTGCACCACATAAACAGAACTCACACGGACGTGACGGAGGTCAGGCAAAAATACCCGGAGTATTTCAAGGCAGAAACGTAACGGCTCATATCCCGCCGTCGCAAATTCTCTTGATTTCAGGAAGGCTCACTGCATCTCGGGATCGAGAAAATAGTATGCGTAATAAACAATATTCCCGGACGCGTCGTACTCATACTCGCAGCGCTTGATTTTCTCATATCCATCTTCATTCCGGCACGGATTCCAGTTCTTGGCATTAAAAGACGGAGGCATTCGCTTTGAGAATTCCCTTGAGCGGATTAAATTTCCATGCGAGTCGTATTCCCACCAGGTCTCATTTCCATTAGGATCTTTTTCGTAGGTTTTGTGTCCGGCAGAATCATATTCAAAAAGATACTCCTCACCTTTCGATGATTTTTCACTGATTTTATTTCCGTTGGCATCGTACGCAAACCACTTTTCTTTTCCATCAATGTCTTTTTCGTGGATTTTCCGCCCCTTGGAGTCGTACTCAAACCATCTTTCAGTTCCGTTCGCAGTTTTTAGATAGATTTTATTTCCACTGGAATCATATTTATACCAGCATTCAACTCCGCTAAAACTATTCTCGTGGATTATATTTCCGGCGGAATCATATTCACAGAAGACTTCACCACAAAGTCTGCTCGGAGCACTTTTACGAAGCAGCTTTCCCTTTGAATCGTAAGTGTAGCGCCATTCAAAACCGTATGAATCAAGCTCATAAGTCAGTCTGCCGGCAGAATCATAAGTACGCTTTTCCACATTTCCGTGAGTGTCCTCCAAGTAAATCATGTTTCCACTGGAATCATACTTGTAAGTGATCTCATCCAGATTGCCGCATGTGCACCTGTATTTGTGCCAGACCAAATTTCCGTTAGAGTCGTACCTGTTCCACTCCTCTGCTCCCGACGTTCGCCAAAAATGAATTATCCGCCCATCCGAATCATATTCCCGCCATTCTTCTCCGCCAAGAAGCATAACGGAACCGTCATCGAATTTCTTGTAGACTTTTTTCCCGGCAGAAAAAGCAGGGAGCGGTGCAAGAGCCAGAATGAATATTGAAAGGACAAAAATGAGCGGTATTTTTTTCAAGCTTCCTCCGATGAATCGTTTCCCGCTGCGGATGCGTTGATGTAATGATCCTCATCAGCCTTTTTTCCGGCAACGGCAGCAAGTTCAGTGCAATGGCTCTCCGCCTTGATGATTTCCTCGAACTCCTTGCCGTCAACGGTCTCCTTCTCAAGAAGCAGCTTTGAGACTACATCCAGCAAATCCTTGTGACTTCCCAAAAGCTCAAGGACGTGGTTGTATCTCTCGTCCATAATGCGGGCAATCTCTTCGTCAATGTAACGCTGTGTATCCTCCGAGAACTCACGCACAAGCTCAGGCTCCTGGGGTCCACCGTATCCGCGGCCACTCTTTCCAAGTGTCACGTTCTTGAACCTTCCGCTCATTCCGTAGTCGGTAATCATGCTCTTGAGGATTGCAGTCGCACGTGAAATGTCGTTTGACGCACCGGTACTTATCTCACCGAACACAAGCTCCTCCGCGGCCCGACCTCCAAGAAGAACGTCCACCTCGCCGACCAGCTCAGAACGGCTCTTCATGAAGGACTCGTCCTCGCTTCTGTGCAGGGTATATCCCAAGGCACCCATTCCGCGCGGGATAATCGTAATCTTGTGAACCGGATCGCTTCCGGTGGTAAAGGCTGCGACCAAGGCATGACCTGTCTCGTGATAAGCGACTATATGACGCTCCTTTTCCTTCACGACACGGCTCTTTTTCTGCAGACCGATAAGGGTCTTCTCGATGGCTTCGTCAAAATCAGACATGAGAACAAGCTTACGTCCGTTTCTTACAGCAAGCAGGGCGGCCTCATTCACGATGTTGGCCAAATCAGCTCCGGCAAGACCGCTCGTGGCAAGGGCAAGTCCGTTGAAATCCACTTCGGAGTCAAGCTTTACGTTCTTCGCATGAATTCTGAGGATGGCTTCCCTTCCCTTCACATCGGGTTTGTCCACAACTACCTGACGGTCAAATCTTCCAGGACGCAAAAGAGCCGGATCCAGAATGTCGGGGCGGTTGGTGGCGGCAAGGATTATGAGTCCCTTCTCGTTGTCAAATCCGTCCATCTCGACAAGCAGCTGGTTCAGGGTCTGCTCCCTTTCGTCATTACCGCCAAGATTGTTTACGCGGCTCTTACCGATGGCATCCAGCTCGTCAATGAAAATGATGCACGGGGCCTTCTCACGCGCGGTACGGAACAAATCACGCACACGGCTAGCTCCCACACCGACGAACATCTCAACGAAATCCGAACCGGAAATCCTGAAGAAAGGAACACCGGCCTCACCAGCGACTGCACGAGCCAAAAGTGTCTTACCTGTACCGGGCGGTCCCACGAGCAGGACTCCCTTGGGAATCTTACCACCGATCTCAGTATATTTTTTAGGCTGCTTCAGGAAATCAACAACCTCGACAAGCTCTTCCTTTGCCTCATCAACTCCCGCGACATCAGCAAAACGGGTCTTCACCTTGCCCTCGTCCACGGCCTTTGACTTTCCGCCTCCAATTCCGAACACAGAGCCCATGCCTCCGAGTCCTCCGCTCATCTTGCGGAAAAGGAAAATGTAGACCGCAATCAATATGATGAAGGGGATGCAGTTAATCAAAATCTGGAGGAGCACGCTGTTCTGCCTAGTCTCACGTCGGTACTTCACCCCGCTGGAATTCAGCAGGTCCAGGAATTCATCGGATATGATTCCCACGGTCTTGTATTCCACACGCTCGGTTTTGGGGGCTCTCATCAGAAGGTAGTCCAAACCGGAATATGTCTTTGCCGGGCTTCCGTCGTCCTTGTAGCCGATGAAATAGGAATCTCCCAGAATCACGGTGTCTATCTCATGCTTGGTGATTTTCTCCCGGAATTCGGAAAAGTCCACCGTGTCAGCATCGCTCTCAGACCGCATGAACATATTCGCAACAAGGATTGCCGCAATCAGGAGGAATATAATAGTAAACAATGGAAATTTCCCGCCGTTCTTCGGAGCCTTTTTCTTCTCGTCCTTGTCATCAGGATCCACTGAAAGCTTAAAAAAATTGTAGGGGTCGTTCGGATCCCTGTTCTTCTTGTCGTCGTCTTGACTCATCATAACCTCCGCCCAAAACAGGCGTACTTTTTATTTGTCAGTATCTATAATATAAGGAAAAATTCGCGTTTAGTCGATAGATTTTTTTAATTATTTGATTTTTTTCACAGAAGTACGGCTGCCCCGCAAGAAATGTGAGTGGAAACAGCCGTAATTGAAGAATATTTAAGATTGAATTAATAAAATTTGACAAGCGGATTAAGCCTCGACCTGAATAAGATTTCCTGCCTCTGGCTCTGCGTAAACCGACTGTCTTGCGCGGTACGGATTCTTTATGCTGACAATCTGCTCGCGGAGTTCGGTAAGGTTCGCACGGAGAAGCTGTCTGTTTCGCTCATTCTGTGCACGCACCTGTGTCTGCAAATGTGTCAGATCATCCTGGAGTTTTTCTATGGGAACAATGTCCGCCGGATTGTATGTGGATGCCCTCGCGCTCAAGTACAGTTTCTGCATGGGTCCGATCACCTTCTGCAGGGAGCCGATTCCCTCCACAATCTGATTTTCAAGCTCGCTGTGTGCCCTGATTGACTCCGTGTCCTGCAAGGCTATCTTGTTTTCCTGCATCTCAAGCACCCTGAGATACTCGCGGAATTTTGTCCTCTGCTGCTCAAGCAATGCCCGGAAGCGTCTCAAAATAGCCATGCGTTCGTCCAGTTCTTCCTGAGAGATACTTGTACCTATGCTTTCTGCCATCATTCCCACCTTTTACCCTGTAATACTGATTGTCGGACTGTCAACGGGCATCTTCACCGCATTGTTTGCCTGCGTGTTGGCGGCATTTTCCCAAGATTCCCTGAGCTGGTCAAGCAGATCATGGATGAACTTGAGTTTGTCGCGGTCATGCTTGATTCCCGCCGTCAAGAGCTCCTTGTTGAAATAGATGTAGAGGGCCATCAGGTTCTGGGCAATCTCACCGCCCTTGTCCATGTCAAGGCTTACCTGCAGCTCCGTGATTATGTCCTGCACCCTCTGAATATGCTTTCCAAAACTTTCGATGTTGCAGGCCTCAATCCTGTTGTCGAAATCAATCATGGAAATGGCTTCTTCCAGATGCAAAACCGCTCCCTGGTAGAGCATCACGACCAGTTTTCCCTGGCTTGCAGTTTTTACGCCAACTTCTCGGTATGTGTTGTACCCGCCGTAGGAATTGTAGTTCATTTTACCACCCCGTTTCTTAAGATAAATGAAATCCAGCCGACCGATTTCGCTATCCCTGCTCCACGGCACTTCTAAGGCTGATTCCATGCTGCCATCCGAAGAAATAAACCCCGGACAACACCCCTTGTTACACTATCGGAATGAGAAAATGAGACTTTAGTTATTTTTCAAGCTTTAAGCTTCCACTTCCCCGAACGGCGTGTCGTGCAGAATCAGGAAGCGGCTGGCATAATGGGTGAAATAATCATCCTCGGTCATAAGGTAGGTCTTGATGTTGCGCCTTGTAGTGTCGGCCTCAGTGACCTTTCCGTTCTTAAGGACGACCTTCGAGTTATACTCGCGGATTCCGGTCATCTTGTTTCCACGCGGATAGATTTCCTTCTCCATGTCATCATCCCAGGCAAGCTCGTCGTCAAAGTTCTCGCTGAAGAAACAGTTCACCACGGCAATGGAGTCCCATCCCTTCAAGGAGTCTGCGCTGCCCTTTCCGTCCGTCCGGCAAAGGAAAATCCTGTTTTTCTTACGCTTTTCGCCCGTGAACCGGCAGTTCATGAACACAAACCCGGATTTCTCCGCAAGAGCCTGACTCTTGACCGCATATCCGGGGAAGTCACCGCGGTTGTCCTCACGCAGATTGATCTCACATTCCTCGAAAAAAGCCGTGGACACATCGCCGTAGATAAAATCCACGTCGCCCGAAATGAAGCTGTCCTTGAACCAGGAGACTCCCTTGAGACAGAGAGTGTTCTGTCTTCCCTCGATGCGCACTCCGTCGGCAAAAAGAGTTCCGTTGGTGCTGGACCAGACAAGAGCCTCGGCGGAATCAGCGGGATTGAAAACAGCCTCCACATCCGGAGACTTGTTGTGAAGATTTACGATTGAAATATTCTTGATTTTTACGTTCGTAGTATTGGGACCAAGCACAAAAACAGCCCTGTTCTCAGCTCCGTGATGGAAAGACTCGCAGTTGTCAGCCTGAATAACACAGTCGGAAGCCTTAGTTCCGGGCACGCTTTCCAAAAACAAGGGGTTGGGCAGATTGTACCTCACCAGCTCGCGGTAAATTCCGGGACCCAGGGTAAGGTGTATGGGACTTGTGCGGGCAACCGAGCCGGAAGTAATCATTTCCTTGATTTTCTTGATGGCCGTATTGATTGCCGCAGGAGATTTTGCTTGTACACTCAACTCTAACATGGCGGGTATTATATCACATCCGGGATTTTTAATCAAGAATGCGACTTTGAATTTGTTTGAATTTTAAGGAAGATTTTTGACGCGGAATCCCTGAGACGCTATTGAAAAAAACACATACAAATGATACACTTCAAAAGGTTTATGGCAGAGAAAAAAAAGCTTAGCGAAAGAACAAAAAAGACATTTTGGGCTATATTCTCACTGGTTTTGGCCGGTCTCACAATCTGGGCCGTTTTAAAACAAAGCCAAGGGGTCTCCTTGTCTGATTTGATCCATGTGGCTGCCAGCGCAAATAAATTCTATATTATTGCGAGCGTCACATGCGCGGCTCTGTTCGTCTGGTTCGAGGGAAGGGCAATCCGCTCCATACTCAAGGGGGCCGGTTACAAGTGCAAGAGAAGACAATGCCTTATCTACAGCACTTCGGACATATATTTTTCCGCCATTACGCCGTCCGCCACGGGAGGTCAGCCTGCGAGCGCGTATTTTATGATGAGGGACGGAATTCCAGCCGGAGTAGTCACAGCGACCCTTATCCTGAACCTGATGATGTACACCGTGTCCATCGTCGCTCTGGGGATAATCGCCGTGTGCATGAGCCCGATGTCCTTTTTTGAGTTCAGTCTCCCCTCAAAGATACTGATTCTTGCGGGACTCACGGTTCTTACGGTTCTTGCGTTTCTTTTTCTGTCCATACTGAAGAAGGGCGACTGGATATTCGACGTGGCAGCGAAGGCCATAGGATTTTTGGGACGCAAGGGCATCCTTCACAATCTGGACGGCAAGCTGGCAAAGGTCGAGAAGATAAGGGCGGATTACAGAAGCTGCTCGGAGCTGATTGCGGGAAGGAGCTCGGTGCTCGTAAAATCCTTCGTGTGGAATTTTCTGCAAAGGACATCGCAGATCATAGTTCCGGTACTGCTGTATCTGTCGCAGGGAAAACCGCTGGGCAACGCACCCGCCCTTTTCGTAAAGCAGTGCCTTGTCACCATAGGATTCAATTTCGTCCCGATTCCCGGAGCGATGGGAGTGGCGGATTATCTTATGCTGGACGGATTCACAGCCATAACAGGCAGGGAAGCCGCATTTGAGCTTGAGATGCTGAGCAGGGCGATTACCTTCTATATATGTGTGGCAGTAAGCGGCATAATTACCCTCGCAGGGTATCTGATTAAAAGGAGAAAAAAATGATTGGCATTTACGATTACACCGTTATCCTTACCTACCTGTCCATGGTCTCTGGCGCGACAGGAATCATCATATCCATGACGGGCATAGGGCATCCATACCTCGGAATCCTGTTCCTTATGATTTCAGGACTTCTCGACGCCTTTGACGGAAAAGTGGCAAGGTCAAAAAAGAACCGCACGGATTTTGAAAAGAATTTCGGCGTGCAGATAGACTCCCTTTCCGACCTCATCTGTTTCGGAGTACTTCCATCCGCAATCGGAATGGCACAGCTTCGCATAAGCGGAAGATTTACCGAAGTGTCAAAGATGCCGGAAATTTTCACGGGGGACAGAATCTGGGTGATTGTCTCGATGATTGTAATCGCCGTTTTTTACATACTCACCGCGCTCATAAGGCTCGCATATTTTAACGTCACGGGTGAGGAGAGAAAGGAAGAGGCATTGAAAACCGGAGTGGAATGTTTTACGGGGCTCCCTGTTACATCCGCAGCGCTTGTTTTTCCCGTCGCAATGATTCTGCACTGGTTCGTGAAGTACGACCTCACCTACATCTATTTCGCGGTCATGTTCCTCCTCGGCATCCTTTTCATCGGCAATTTCAAGATTCCGAAACCGAACAAGGCGGGACTCATCATAATGATTCTGGTCGGCCTGATTGAATTCTCCCTGACGATTTTCATACTGTCCAAGGCATAAATGGACTCGCTGAATTTTCTGTACAAGACACGCATCGGAAGATTTCTCCTCAGACCCTTGATTTCAAAGCCGGTCTCCGCAATCTCGGGGTTTTTTCTGGACTCAAGACTCTCCAAAAGCCTCATAAAATCCTTCGTCAAAAAGAACCAGATACGCACGGAGGACTACGAGCTTGAGGGAATCCAGTGCTTCAACGACTTTTTCTGCCGCAAGATAAAGCCATCCCTCCGCCCGATCAGCACGAGCCAAAATGATTTCATCGCACCCTGCGACGGTCTGCTCACGGTCCACAAGATTTCAGACGGCATGGTCTTTCACGCGAAACAGAGCACCTTCACCATAGAAAAACTTCTCTGCGACGAAGCCCTTGCCTCGGAGTTCAGCAACGGTTACTGCCTCGTTTTCAGACTGTGCGTGAACCACTACCACCGCTACGTTTACGTTGAGTCCGGAAAAAAGAGCCTCAACCGGCACATAAACGGATTCTATCATACCGTGCGTCCGATCGCCCTCGGGGAATTTCCTGTGTTCACGGAAAACAGCAGGGAGTACTGCACCATCGACACGGAAAATTTCGGTCTCTGCGTACAGGCGGAGATAGGAGCCATGCTTGTGGGACGGATCGTAAACGAGCACATTGAGGAGAGGGACGTAAGCAGGGGAGAGGAAAAAGGTCACTTTGAGTACGGCGGCTCCACAATCATAGTGCTGGTCAAAGAAAACGCTCTGACACTCCGGGACGACATAGTTTCCTGCATGGAGAATGGAGAGGAGTTCCCAATAAAAATGGGAGAGCCCGTCGGAACAAAAACACAGCCGTAAAACGCAAGCGAGGAACAAATCATGAAAGAGAACAAGAACATTTTTACCCGAATTCTTCCATTATATGGATGGATTTCCATACTGCTCATGGCCACGATAAACATAATCACATTCATAGGCACGCGCTTCGTGAACAAGAATTTCACCCACTATGACTTCACGCTTTCCATTGATTACGCCATTCCCTTCGTCAAGGAATTCATCGTCGTGTACATCATCTTCGCATACCTCCAGTGGGCATACGGATATTTTCTTTCCGCAAGGGAGGACAAGGCCACATGCATCAGGATATTCAGCTCGGAGATAATCGCGAAACTGATTTGCTTCGTCTGCTTCCTCGTGATTCCGACCACAATGCAGAGAGCAAATGTGACCGGCAACGATTTTTTCAGCAAGAGCGTCAGGCTCATGTACGGCATAGACTCCGCGGACAATCTTTTTCCGTCAATCCACTGCCTTGAAAGCTATCTCCTCGCGCGCACCCTTCCCCTTCTGAAAAAGGCTCCCCGCTGGTACAAAGTCATAACATGGCCGGTTTCCATCCTCGTCTTCGCATCCGTACTTTTCGTAAAGCAGCACGTCATCGTGGACGTTTTTTCCGCCATCGCCGCCGTGGAGATTGGAATCCTCCTTTCCAAAATAATCTTCCGCGAGAAAAAATAAGGGCAGCTCTCCACTTTCAACTTTCCGCTCGCCAAGCTTTCCACTCGCGCCCTCCCTCTTTATCAAATCCATGTTATATGGTAGAATATCTTCTATATAATCAACACAAAAAAAGAGGAAAAAATCATGTATATTACCTGTTTGGATTTGGAAGGCGTTCTTGTGCCGGAAATCTGGATTGCATTCGCGGAGGCTTCGGGAATCCCTGAGCTCAGGAGAACCACAAGGGACGAGCCCGATTACGACAAGCTGATGAAATGGAGGCTCGGCATTCTGAAGGAGCACGGCCTTGGCCTTAAGGAGATTCAGGACACCATCGCGAAGATTGATCCCATGCCCGGAGCAAAGGAATTCCTTGACGAGCTCAGGTCAATCGGTCAGGTAATCATAATCAGCGACACATTCACACAGTTTGCCTCCCCGCTGATGAAAAAGCTCGGATGGCCCACAATCTTCTGCAACTCGCTTGAGGTCGCGCCCAATGGTGAGATCACCGGGTTCAAGATGAGATGCCCGCAGTCAAAGCTCACCACGGTAAAGGCGCTCCAGTCCATCGGCTATGAGACAATCGCTTCCGGTGACAGCCACAACGACCTCGCGATGATCCGTGCGAGCAAGGCGGGATTTCTTTTCCGGAGCACCGACAAAATCAAGGCGGACAACCCGGACCTTAAGGCGTTCGAGGAATACGGCGAGCTTCTTGCGGCAATCAAGGAAGCGATGAACTAAATCAAAGATTTCATAAATTCATAGACAAGAGGAAAGAAAGCAGGAGGGAAACATGGCGAATCCAATTTTACCTTTGTGGGAAAATATTCCGGACGGAGAACCCAGGGTCTTCGGGAACCGAGTTTATATCTACGGGTCGCATGACAGGTTCGGAATAGACAAATTCTGCGACTTCAAGCTCAAGGCATGGAGCGCGCCGATTGACGACCTTTCCAACTGGACATGCCACGGTCACATCTTCCACACAAGGCCGGATTCTGACC
>JAEEYO010000039.1 GCA_016288205.1 Treponema sp.
AAAGTTGAAAGTTGAAAACGGAAAGTTGAAAGTTGAAAACGGAAAGTTGAAAACTGAAAATGGAGAATTGAAAAATGGCAAAGAAAGAAACGCGTCATTCCGAACTCGCTTCGGAATCTCAAAATATTAAAGCTCCGTATGAATTACCGGAAGGGTGGAAGCGGAAAGTTGAAAGTTGAAAACGGAAAGTTGAAAACTGAAAATGGAGAACTGAAAAATGGCAAAGAAAATTGAGATAGAACAGACAGAAATAGAAGCACCGTATGAATTGCCAGAAGGGTGGAAGTGGTGTCGATTGGGAGATGTCATAGAAACTAGCA
This sequence comes from Treponema sp., assembly GCA_016288205.1. Taxonomy (GTDB): domain Bacteria; phylum Spirochaetota; class Spirochaetia; order Treponematales; family Treponemataceae; genus Treponema_D. The sequence continues at coordinate 321 of JAEEYO010000039.1, forward strand.
AAGAAAAAACAGATACATTTTCATCTGAAATGAAATATGTTGGACTTGAACATATTGACTCAAATGGAAAAATCAATGGATGGACTTCAGCAGGTGATGTTAAAAGCTTAAAAAACATATTTCATGCAAATCAGATTTTATATGGAAAACTACGGCCATATTTAAATAAACATGATATAGCTGATTTTACTGGGGTTTGTTCAACAGATATACTCGTATTTAATGCAAAAACAGATTGCTCAAATAAATACATCAATTATTTTTTCAATCTCCCATATTTTATTGATTTCGCAGTTAGTAATTCAAAAGGAATAAATCTTCCTCGCGTATCTGAAAGGATTATTTTAGAAATTCCTTTTCCTCTTCCTCCAACCCTCGCTGAACAACAGCGCATCGTAAACCGCATAGAAACAATGTTCGCAAAACTAGACCAAGCCCAAGAAAAAGCGCAGTCAGTACTAGACAGCTTCGAAACCCGCAAAGCCGCCATTCTGCACAAAGCCTTCACCGGCGAACTAACCGCCAACTGGCGCAAAGAAAACGGAGTGAGCGATGAGAGCTGGGAAGAAAAAACATTACAAGATGTTTGTGAAAAAATTGTTTGTGGAAAAACTCCAAAAGAGTTCATTTCTACAACAGGCGATATTCCATATTTGAAAGTCTACAACATAAGCAATAATAAAATTGACTTTGAGACAATTCCTCAATTCATTCCAAAAGAAATTCACGAAGGCAAGTTAGCTTCGTCAATTTTAAAACCATATGATGTTGTTATGAATATTGTAGGTCCACCTCTAAGAAAAATTGCAATCATTCCAGAAGATTATCCAGAGTGGAATATGAATCAAGCTATAGTTCGTTTCAGGCCTTTGAACGAAGTTAACTATAAATACCTTTATTGGGCTTTGATAAATCCAAAAACTTTAAGTTCTGTTATTGAAGATACTCGTGGCGTAGTTGGTCAGCAGAATATTTCAGTTTCTCAATCAAGAAATCTAATAATCCCCGTTCCCACTCTCCCCGAACAACAAGAAATTGTCCGCATTCTGGACAACGTACTAGAAAAAGAAAACCGTGCAAAAGAAGCCGCCCAAACCGTCCTAGACCAAATCGCCCTGCTAAAAAAATCAATATTAGCCAGGGCGTTTAGAGGAGAGTTGTAGCCTTGATTTCTGAAAGTTCATATTGGAAAGATGAGTTGTATAAAAACTATCAGACATTAGCTCGTTTTATTCATCTAAAGAGAAGAGATGAACGCTCATTTATAAAATAGGTAAAATTTATAAGCGAGATAAAAATACAGCATACATGATTGTATAGTTAAATAAATCTTAAATTATATTAAATCAGGCGGGGGTGCTATCCCAGAGATTCCGCGTCCGTCTGTGGAGATGTGAAAGAAGCTGTATAAGGCAAGTGCCGTAAATAATGCATGGAAAATTTAATGTTGATAGAGGAAACGCTGTAATGGAAATGAAAGCGATTCCTCTTTTTAGTTTTTCGTTTTCCAAGGGTAATTTAGATTTGCAATTGCCTTATACATTTTTTTCTTGCCAAGTGCGGATTTTTGTTGTATAATTTAAATACTATGACAAACGAAACAATAATCGAAGAATCACCGATCGGTCAGACAATCGGGCAGAGGTCAGGGGAAAAGCAGGTCTCGTACCTCATGTTCGACAAGCAGAAGATTCAGCTGGTGGCCAAAATCACCATCGGAAGGGAAAGCGACAACTCAGTGGTGATTGACAGCAAATTATGCAGCCGCCATCATTGCGTGATTCAGAAAATCAAGGAAGACTATTTCCTGAAGGATGAGAACAGCACCAACGGAACCTTCCTGAATGACGCTCGCATTCCGGTGGACAAGTGGGTTAAGCTGAATCCCGGTGACAAAATTACCGTGGGAACATCAAGCCTTGTCATGTCCTGATGCCTGAAAAAAATGCTCTGGAAGCCCTGTATTCTGAAATTCTTGCGCTAAGGGATGATTCAGGGCTGCCTGATGAAAACGACATTCTCTCTCTCTCCGATTCCGCGACTTCCACTTTGGAGCTGGAAAATCCCAAGTACAGACCTTGGTCGTCCGAAAACAAAGCCGGCGGTCTGTTGGATTTTTCAAATCAGAATGTGGACGTAATCATTGTTCCGGATCTTCATGCGCGTCCTGATTTTTTAATCAATCTTCTTTCCGCGGATTTTACCGGCAAACGGATTTTGGAGTCCCTTGCCGAAGAAAGCGTGACCGTAATCTGCGTGGGCGACGGTGTTCATACGGAGACGGCGGGAAAGTGCTACGACAGATGGAAAGTCGCATATAAAAAATGGATGGACGGCTCCATTGTTTCCGCGGCGATGAAGGGAGAAATCCACGACTGTTTTGCGACCATGCTTGCCGTCATGAAGCTGAAATCAGCTTTTCCGAAATCCTTCCATTTTTTGAAGGGAAACCACGAGAACGTGACAAATGAGAACGGCAACGGAAACTGGGCGTTCAGAAAATTCGCTCGTGAGGGCGAGATGGTTCGTGATTTTATCCTTGACTATTATTCCGACGCGACATTGCATGTGCTCGACTCATTTGAAAAATCCCTTCCGGTGGCCGCCATATTCCCGACTTTCGGTGTGTCCCACGCTGAGCCCAGGGCAGCATTTTCAAGGGAAGACGTAATCAACTATCATTCAAATCCGGATCTGATTCTCGGACTCACATGGACGGACAACGGTGAGGCGGCGGAGGGCAGCGCGAGATCTTTCTTCCATAATCTGAATCCGAAGGGAGATGCGGAGAATGCGCTTTGGTTCGGAGGACACAGGCCCGTAAGCGAAAAATACAGACTCTGGCAGGACGGGGCATACATACAGATTCACAATCCGAACGAGATGAACGTGGCGCATATTCATGCCGACGGAAGTTTTTCACTTGAGGAAGACATAGTTTCGGTGCTGCCGGTGAAAAAATCAAATAGAAGATAGGGGGAGGGGTATTATGGAAGTTTCTTCGGTTCCTTCAAGAATAGGAAAATATGTTGACATAAAGCCGCTTGCCGAGGGCGGAATGGGTGCGGTCTACAAGGCGAGGGATGAGGAATTCGGTCGCACCGTCGTTTTGAAAAAGCTGAAATCCGAGAAGGCGAGCCAGAAGCAGAGAGACCGATTCGTAAGGGAGGCCGCCATCCTTTCCACTTTGACATCCCAGCACATCGTTCGCTCGTTCGAGACAATCAAAGTCGTTGAGAATGGAATTGAGAATGAGTATTTCGTGCTTGAGTACGTTGACGGAATGTCGCTTGACAAAGTGCTTGAGAAACTAGGTCCGCTTCCACCCCAGATCGCCATGTGGATTTTCTACGAAACCTGCAAGGGTCTGGAGATAGCCCACCATGAGGGAATCGTGCACAGGGACATAAAACCCGCGAACGTAATGATTGAAAGGGGAATCAAAGTAAAGCTCGCTGATTTTGGAATCTCTGATGCGGAAGATGTGACGAGAATTGAGGAGCTTGAGGAAAAGCTCAAAATATGTGAGGAGCAGCTTCAGAAGGTTGAGTCGAAGGAAAAGAAGCTCCGTTTGAAGGAGAAGGATCTTCAGGACAAGATAAAGAAAATCCCCGAGGAAAAAAGGGAGGCCGCAAGAAAGAAGGCTTCTGTATACGAGGCGGAGTATAAAAAAGAAGGGGATCAGATTTTAAAGGAAAAGAACAAGGTTTTAGCGGAAATAGAGTCCATTGAGGCGGACATTGCCAAGGAAAAGGAAGAGGAAAAGAAGGCAAGGAAAAAGGATTTCATTCGTGAGGTGAACCTTGCCAAGGAGAAAGGAAAAAAGGGTAAGGCCGACGTAATCAACGAGACCATTACGATGAAAGGCTCCATGCTCGGTACCCCGGCCTATATGTCCTCGGAGCAGATTCTCAAATTCGGATACATAGATAAGCGGACGGACATTTTTTCCATGGGCGTGATGCTCTACGAAATGGTCACTGGACAAAGGCCGTTTAACGGAAAAGATTTTGGGGAGCAGATTTCCCTGATGAAAAAGCGGTCTTACAAAAAGCCGAGCCGTCTTGTAAAGGGTGTTCCGCACATATTTGATTCCATTATCCGCAAGATGATTGACTACAATCCTGACAAACGCTTTCAGGATATCAGGGACGTGAAGAAAAAGGCCGAGCTGTATCTCAAATCTTTCAATGAGACGGAAATCAGGCAGGAGCTTGCAAACCGGCTTTTCGGCAGTGAAAAATATGTTCCCAAGCAGATTGTGAGCGTAAAAAGAAAGCGTAAGGTGTTCCTTGCCGTGACTCTTGGAGTGCTTGTTTTGGGCGCGGGAATTTTTGCGCTGATCCGTTCCGAGCTTGTGCAGAGGCATGTGCTCAAAAAATGGTATACGCCTGTGGACGTTACTTTGAAAATGCCCGAGAACATCACTGTTCCGAAAGAGTTCAAGCCCAAGGCGTTCTTTTACTCTGAGACCGGGGACACTTTCAAGGAGCTTACGTCCAAGCGTCGTGTGTTTTCATCGCCAGGTGCTGAGCCGGAAAATGCCGCGAGCCGTGCAAGGACAGTTTTCCTGAGACATGGGGATTACCGTCTGCGTGTGATCTCTGGTCCCTTCGTTTACATTAAGACCCTGCATGTGAACGGTTCTCCCATTCCGGTTGACCTTGATTTTACCGAGATGACCGACCGTCTCGTTAGCTTCCATGTGAGCGCGGTGGACTCAGAGACCATGGAGGACATTTCATCGAAGGTTTCCTTTGAGCTTGAGTCGGAGGAAGGACGCAAGAAACTTGGCGGGCAGAGGGCTGTGTCGCTTAAGAGCGGAGGTGTGTTCGATGCCTATGTCACCTGCGCCGGATATGAGGACGAGCATTTTGTCGTGGAGATTGATTTCTACCAGAACGATGTTTTCATCAGTGCGGAGATGAGAAAAGCCGTGAAGAAGGAAGAATGATTGTTTTCTTTCTTGCGGCGGCGGAAAGTCTTGCGGCACGTCTTGTGGACAAAATGAAGGGCTACGGACATGTGGCGGTCTTATATTCCGACATTGAGGATTTATGCGTCGCTGTGACTGAAAACAGGGTTGGAGGACTTTGCCTTGTTGCGGCGGACTACAGGATTTTCGGAACTCAGTCGCGATGCCCTTACGAGACGATGGCTAAAATCCTCGTGAAACTGAAATGTCCGTTTGTTTTTTACAACGACCCTTTTCCTGAGCAGGACGGTCTCTGCGATTACTGGATGAAAATTCTTCAGGAGTATTCGCTCGGATTTTTTGACGAGGACATAATCAGGCCGGTGATTCGAAATCTTTCGGAATGTGTCGTGAAGGAGATGGCGCTTCGGAATCAGGAGGCCGTGGAGCAGACAATATCATCTTCCGAGCTGATGGAAAAAATTGATGAGCGCTTCAAGATTCCTCCGTCAAAGAAAAAGCTGCTTTCCCTGCTTGTGGAAAATCAGGGGGCGTGCGTTGAGTCGTCGGATCTGTGCATGAGACTGTGGAGAAACTCCGAAAAGCGGATGAGCGGAAGACTTCATTCCTACATTTCGTGGCTGCGGAAAAATGTCCTTGATGAAATGACAGAGCCCCGCACACGGATTCTTTCGGACGGAAACGGAACCTACTTATTCATGGTTTCGGAAGTGTAACGAAATTGATTTTAGTATGTTATACAAGTATATAAGAGAGAAAATTAAAAGGAGATAAAAATGAAAAAAATTATGTATGCGGCCGCATTTGCGTGCTGTGTCCTTCCTGCGCTTGTAAATCTTTCTGGATGCAAGACAACCCAAGTGAATATTAAGGAGTATGCACCTGTCGCAATCGCGAGTGTTTACTGCAACCCGTCCATGCCTTGGTACAGCAACGAGCAGGGCAAGTCACCCGATGATGCCGGTCCCGGTGCGCTCAGCAATATGGTCAACAAGACTATGAACGCGAACAATCCCGAATATACGGAGATTAACTCAAGGATTGACGGTGCCGCCGAGACAATCAAGCAGATTCTTGAGGATAACGGGGTCTCTGTTTTGGACGCATCGGATCTTGAGAAATCAAAGTCATATCAGAAGTCTTCCATCGCCTGGCTCGACGTGCTGAGTACCGATGTCGCCGCGTCTGGATACAAGGCCCTTGATTATAACGGAAAATCACGTAACCGAAGGATTGCCACTGAGTGCGGTGCATCAAGTCTTCTCTTTGCGGAATTCGTTTTCCAGAAGCAGAAGATTCCGGTCGGACTCTTTGACATGTCGGTCGCCGCAAGGGTAACGCTGAAAGTTTACGTTTGTGACTCTCAGGGAAAAAAGCTTCTGTTTAAGACATACACCGCGGTTTCCACGGACACCACAGAATACTCTAACGGAAGCTGGGACAGACAGGCTGTGTGCAATGCGGTTCCTTCTGCCGTTGAGTCCGTCGTGAATCAGTTCGTGATGGATTATGTGCTTGGAAATTTCTCTTCATCCGATGATGCGGAGGGCGGTGATGCAACTGACTCCGGCGTAAATGCTGCGTCTAATGAGGGCGTGCAGTCCACTTCCATTTCTCTTCCAAAACCGGCGAAGACAAATGCTGAGAGTGCGGCACAGTCTGCTGATGAGCCAGAGGGCACTGAGTCCGCTGAGTAACGGAAAGTCATCGTGAAAAAAATAATCATTGTTACGGGAGCTTCAAGCGGCATGGGAGTTTGTTTCGCATTGCAGCTTGCCCGTGAGAGCGCTGATTTTGCGCTTTCTTCAAAAGAATCCGATCGTCTCCTCTCTTCCGATGAAATCTGGCTGATTGCGCGGAGGGAGGATCGCCTTTCCGAAGTTAAGGAAAAAATCCTGCGTGAGGCAGAGGAATTCTCCAGCCAGCATGGAAAATCTCTTTATCCCGATGTGCGTGTTCTTCCACTTGACATAAGCGGCAAGGAGGGGGCTTTGAAATTTAAGTCCGCCCTTGACGAAAGATGTGTCTCGGAGGAAATTGAAATCTCCGTTCTTGTAAACAACGCGGGATTCGGAACCTACGGTGAATTCGCAGATACCGATACCGTCCGCGAGATGGAGATGGTTGATTTGGACTGCACGGCTCTTACGGGGCTTACGGGATTTTCGCTTCCATACATGAAAAAGGGAGGTCGCATAATCAACACGGCTTCCCTCGCATCATTCATGCCGCTTGGAAATTTCGCGGTCTATGGTGCGTGCAAGGCTTATGTCCTGAGTTTTTCTGTGGCTCTTGCAGCTGAGTTAAAGCACAAGGGAATTTCCGTTACGGCTTTGTGTCCGGGTCCCGTCAGCACTGAATTTGCGAATGTGGCTTCAAAGGGCGCGAGAAAGGAAGTGAGGCATGGTCTTTCGCCGGAAAAAACGGTCGCTCACTGCATAAAGTGTTCCAGAAAGGGAAAGCTGTATTCAATGTGGGCGTTCAAATGGAAGTTCAAGGCAGCCGCAAGCAGGTTCGTGGGCCGGTATGCAGGTGCATGGTTCACTTACAAATACTGCAAGCGACCAAGCAACTGATTTACTGTTCATCCGAAACTTTTTTGGACAGAATGATTATGTGGTCCTCCGAGGGATAGCTTTGATCCGGGGTGAGCACGTATGGCTGGAGAACCAAGCTGTCCTTGTTTTTTCCACCGTTTGAGGTCGGCGCATACATAATCAGGTAGATTTTCTTGAAGAACGGTGTCTCCGTGCTTGACCTGAACTGTATGTACGGAAGTCCGTCGTGATTTAGCTGCGCATAGGTTCCCTCGTCCTTTATGAGTTCCCCGTTGCAGGTGTAGGCTCCGTTCTCAAATGTAAGCGTTGAACCGTCCGCGGCCCTCCATTCATTTTCGGCCTCAAGTACCCCTATGAGGTTTTCAGCGACAGGCGTGTTCTGAGACATGTTCCTGATGTAGGATGTTGCGTCGGACATCTTCTTATAATCACCGTTCCAGTCGAGTCCCTCTGCAATCAAGAAAAGCACGTTGTCAAATACCCTGACCCGAATCTCGTCGGTGCTGCGGATTGCTACGTCCATCTGTCTCTGGAAGTTCTTGATTTCATCATTCGTGGCAAAGATAAAGATTCCCTGTGAGCGCAGGGAGCTGTGGGTCCACTCATACACTTCGTACTGGTCGGACTGCATGTACATTATCTGGTTGTTTTCCTGGTCGAAGTACAGGTATTTCAAATCTTTCGGTGAGCCGCTTGTCTTGTACCACAGTCCGTTGAGGAAAGAGAAATAGCTGTCCGCGGAACCTGAGGGAAGTTTTGCCCTGTCCGAAGCTGCGACCACTGTGTCGGAAATTTTGTCCTGGGTGGAAAGCTTGTATTGCTGCAGTTCCTCGTCCCATGAGTAGATGGAATGAATCTGTCCGCCGTTCTCGGGGTCGGAGGAGTAGACTGAGATGTTGTAGCTCGCATCATTCGTCACCATCATGTTATAGGCATCCGAGCGTTCCGTCTGGTCCACGACAATGGAGCCGTCCGACTCAAGGTTCGCAATCTGCATTACGGAAACACCGGTGTTGCTCTTGTTGATGAAAAATGCCTGGAGAACGGAATGTCCTGTATCGACTATTCCCTGGTAAACTATGGCCGTGCGGTGGTCCCCGGTCAGATCCATGCCCATGTATGAGAAAGTCTTCATCTGGCGGATTGGAGTCGCAATTGTTGCCACGCGCTCGTATTCACCCTTCTGTACGTTGAAGAGTCCTACAATCAGCGAGATAAAGGGGTCTCCCTCTTTTTTGATTGCGTTAACCTGATCGTCCTGCTTGTCGCCGTCAAAATCAGCGTTTACGGTTGCGAGAAGAACTTCGTCCGTGTTCAGGGGAACCAGCGAAACGATGTCCGGGTCAAAATATTCATTGTCATCTATATGATTTGCGTCTTCACCCTCATGTCCTGTCACCTGCGGAATTACGACACGTGATGCTGTAATCTTTTCTTCCGGAGTCGCAAGATACCGGTTCTGTAGAAAGATTACCGCGAGGACAGCCACAGTAACAATGAAGACTGCGAAAACTACCTTCTTGTGCATAATGTTCATTGTATCTGATTTCAGCTTTAGTTTCAATAGGTAAAAGGATAAAACATTGTTATCTTGGAATTCGTTTTGTTATAAATAAGAAAAAATCCGCGTAGTTGACATGATTTTATATTTTGTGGTATAGTAGAGAAAATCGGTTAAATTTAAGGAGTTCCCAATGTCAGGACACAGTAAATGGTCAACTATTAAACACGCAAAGGGTATTGCAGATGCAAAGCGCGGTCAGCTGTTCACTAAATTCATAAAGGAAATTTCTATCGCAGCAAAAATGGGTGGCGGTGATCCCGATTCTAACCCACGTCTCCGCACAGCCATGCTCAAGGCAAAGGCCGCTTCCATGCCAAAGGAAAACATTGAGCGTGCAATCAAAAAGGGTACCGGTGAGCTTGGTGCCGTTTCTTACGAAGAGCTTGTATATGAAGGATATGCCGCTGGTGGTGTAGCAGTTTTGGTAGAGGTTCTTACTGATAACAAGAACCGTGCCGCCGCTGATGTACGCAACATTTTCAACAAGAACGGTGGAAACCTCGGAACAACAGGTTCTGTTAGCCGCATGTTCGACCGCAAGGGTGTGATTGAGTACGATGCAGAGAAGGTGAGCGAGGATGAGCTTACTGAGGTTGCTCTTGAGGCAAATGCTGAGGATGTAGTGAACGAGGACGGAGTGATCACAGTTACAACAGATCCTTCTTCTTTCGATTCAGTCCTTGAGGCTCTCCAGGCAAAAGAGTACGAGTCACTTTCAGCAGCTGTCAGCATGGTTCCACAGGCTTACACAGCAGTTGATGTTGAGACCGCAAAGAAAGTCGCAAAGCTCATCAACAAGCTTGAAGAGAATGACGATGTTCAGAACGTTTGGTCTACAGTCGAATATCCTGATGACTTCGATCCGGACGCTGAGTAATAGAATCTTAGAAATTGCGTAAAAGAAGGGTTCTTGGAATTGATCCCGGGCTTGCTCACACAGGTTTCGGGATTGTGGATTCCGTGAATGGCTCGTTGCGGCTCGTGAGCTACGGTGTCATAGAAACATCGAGCGATGAGGATCACAGCGTGCGTCTGCTTGCAATCTACAACAGGCTTCTTGCGGTCATTGATGAGTACCGTCCTACTGAGGCCGAAATGGAGACCCTTTATTTTGCGCGAAATGCATCCAGTGCGCTTGCTGTTGCGGAGGCGAAAGGTGTCATATCACTATGTCTCGCTCAGCAGGGCATCCCCCTTACAATGTATACCCCCAATCAGATTAAATCCTCAGTTACAGGTACATCCTCAGCGGATAAGGACACTGTCGAGCAATACGTGCAGATTCTCCTGAACATGAAAGTCAAGCCGGAGCCCGATCACGCCGCGGATGCTTTGGCCGGTGCAATCACTCATATTCATTCCTCCTTCAACGATGCGTTTAAAAATCTAGGGGAAACGGTTTGACATAAAGCCTTTTTTGGTACATAATACATAGTGTTATGATGAAGAACGTTTCCAACGAAAGAAAAGAGAATTTCTTTACTAAGTTTCTGAATGTCTTGCTTGGAAGAGAACTGTCCCCGGCTCTGAAAGAATTGCGGTCCATGAACCGTCGGCTTGAATCACAGGGATACAAGTACTACAATTTTTCAAGTAGAAAAGTAAGGAAGACCTTCGCTTCGTTTCTCTATGATGTTTATGCTACCATTGCTCCCCTGAGGGAATTTTTTCTTGCAAACAATGACAACGAATATTATAGGAAAATGCTGATTCAGTATTCCCTGACCGATGAGCAGAGACGCGCGCTAGAATATTTGCAGCCGGAGAGAATACGAAAAGAAGTCATGGACAATGCCGTGAAAGTCGTTGCGGAAACATGCCAGAGAAATTTCACGGTCTTCAAGGATGATTTTTCTGCAGGAAACGCGGTCATTGCGAACGAGACTTATGCCAGCGTCCTGATTTTGAAACAATTTTGCGTCCTTGATTATTATTCCTGCCTTAAGCAATTTTGTCCCACGCTTGAGGAAAACAACTTTACTACTACGTGGCGATTCAAGCACGTCCAGAAAAACTATGTCGCGGATTTTATTGTGGATTTTCTCAATGCTGCCACGAATCTTTCCGGTGTGGAGAACTGGAAATTTGTGTTTGAATTCCTCTCGCACCTGCCGTCGTGGAAAGAGTTCGACATTGACAGATTTAGCCGCCTGACAGCAATCCTTGTCGCAATGTCCGAGAAAAATGTTTTGTTGAGTCTTGCCTGCCTGATGAGAGATGAGCCCTCGTTTGTGATGCGTCTGCCAAGCGAGCCCAGAGATATAATCCGCATGTATATGGAAGATGTTTACCAGCGTTTCAAGGTGACTTTGGAGGATATAGTCCGCGAGAGAAAGATGAGCCGCTTCAACGAGCTTTTGAGTTCCGTCTTTGTTTATGATGAGCTCAAGCCGCTGAAATACTATTCGCCCGAGGCATCCAGGCCCTATGAGACACGCGGTACCGTGGGATTTTCAGCATGCAACTCCGCCATGTACCTTAACTCATTTTTTGAGAAATATATCAAGGAAGGCATCGTAAATCTGATGAGCGTTTTCAAGGTTTTGGCGCACAGTCACAGCTCATCCCTTGTTCCTGAGACCTGCACGAAATTCCAGGATTTAATGGACTTACGCAACGACCTGCTTGAGTTTGACCAGCATTTGAATTCAAATTTTTCCGAGGGCTACAGATTAAAGTCTCTGCTTGAGAACAGTCACTCCGATGACAAGATTGTTTTTAAGCTGAATGCGGCAATCGGTGACATCAACTTGCAGATTACGGAAATCATCAACACGGCTCTTGACACAATCTCCGGACTGAGCGAGATTTTCGGAAGGCTCGTTGAGGACAGAGTTAATCATGGAAATTTGATAAGCAACTGGAAGGACATTGAGCAGAGAGTTCAAAAGCCTGTTCTGGAAATCCTCAAGCCGTTTGCGCTTGCTTTGAAAAATTTTTCACTCCTTATGAAAAACGCTGATATAGTTCATCAGTAAAAAATATGTTTAACAGTTTGACCGGAACGGTGAGCGGAAAGGGACCGCAGAAAATTTTTATTGACACGCACGGAATTGAGTGGGACATTACGGTAAGTGATTCCGCCCTGAACCGATTTCCTCCCGTCGGTGAGAGTGCGAAAGTTTACACGTGGCTCCAGCATACCGACCAGCTTATGACACTGTTTGGTTTTTTCTCCGAAAGCGAGCGAAATCTTTTTTTTGATTTGCTGAAAGTTGACGGCATAGGTCCCAAGGCTGCGATGAAAATCCTTGGAAACATTCAGGCCGCGGATCTTGCGAAAATCCTTGACTCAGGAGATTTGGAGAGCCTGCAGAAAGTTCCAGGAGTCGGAAAAAAGACCGCCGCAAAAATGCTCCTGCAATTAAAGGGAAAACTTCATCTTGAGGAAGAGACAGCTGCTTCCGTCCAGACAAAACAAGCCGTGCCCTATGAAGCGGTCGTCGCAGGACTTGTGAGCATGGGTTATGAAAGACGGATTGCCGAGCAGGCCGTATCTGAGGTGAGCCGCAGGGCAAATGAGGATGAGAAATTTTCCGCGTACAGTGAAAAGGAGCGTGAGGATTATGTGTTCAGGCAGTCGCTTGTGGAGCTTGCACAATGAATAAGAGCGTGAACCACAAGAGCCAGTACATGAGAAACAAGACTCCCGAAGAAAGCGAAAGGGACGACATGAACATTGCCGCTCAGTTGGCAAGACAGGCATCGGAAAATCTTGCGAAGGAAAGCGGGGGAAGGACAAAAATCATCCGTGCCCAGGACGTGGTGGATTCAGGAATCGTGCGCTCGGAGATTCGGATGGATGATGACGTTCAGGAAGTGAGTCTCAGACCTGCGTCACTCTCTGATTTTTTGGGACAGAAATCAATCAAGGAAAATCTTTCGGTTTTCATAAACGCTGCGAGGGAAAGACAGGAAGCTCTCGACCATCTTTTTTTGATCGGGCCGCCAGGATTGGGAAAGACGACCCTTGCGCAGATTACGGCGAATGAGCTTGGCGCGGATTTTAAAGTTACGTCAGCTCCAGCATTGGACAAACCGAAAGACCTGGCTGGTATTCTTTCCACAATCACACCGAGGACTGTTTTTTTCATAGATGAAATCCACCGTCTGAAACCTGCCATTGAGGAAATGCTCTACATTGCCATGGAGGATTTTTCGTTGGACTGGGTAATCGGGCAGGGAGCCGCAGCAAGAACCGTGCGAATCCCCATTCCGCATTTTACCTTGGTGGGTGCCACGACAAAGGCTGGCATGGTCTCATCTCCTCTCATCAGCCGCTTCGGAATCATACAGCGCTTTCAGTTTTACACCGACGAGGAACTTTCCTCAATCATCCGTCGCTCGGCCGGTATTCTGAATGTCTCGGTGGATGATGATGCCGCGCTCCTCATGGCAAAATGTTCCCGTGGTACTCCGCGTGTGACGAACCGGGTCCTTCGCCGCATGAGGGATTTCGCGCAGGTTGAGGGAAAGGGCACAATCACCCGCAAGATAGTCGAGAACGGACTGCAGCGTCTGGGCATAGACTCCCTCGGACTTGAGAACATCGACAGGGAAATCCTTCTTTCAATAATCAACAATTTTGCGGGAGGTCCTGTGGGTGCGGAAACACTCGCCATTTCCATTGGGGAATCCATGGACACCCTTGAAGATTACTACGAGCCTTACCTGATTCAGTGCGGACTTATTCAAAGGACACCGCGCGGCAGGATTGTTACGGACAAGGCTTATTCACATTTGGGCATGAAGCCGAAAAACAGGAGCGACAATGAAGACCAGCGATTTTTATTTTGATTTGCCACAGGAACTGATTGCGCAAAAACCATCCGGGGAAAGAGGCCAGGACAGACTCATGTTGCTCGGACGAAAAAGCGGGGAAGTGTCTCATTACCGCATGGAAGATTTGCCGGACTTGGTTGACGAGGGAACTCTGATGATTTTCAACAACAGCAAGGTAAGACGCAGCCGCTGTTATGGAATCAGGAAGTCATCGGGCGTTGAAAGGGAATTCATGTTTTTGAATCAGACTGGTCCTGAGGGCGACACATGGAACACGATGGTGCGCGGTGCAAAAAAGGTGCGGCCCGGAAATGTCTATGTATTCCCGGATGGAAGCGAGGGAGTTATAGTTGAAAATCCAGCGGACGAGAACTCTGAGTTCAGGCTGATGAAATTTCCGTTCAGGCTTACGGAAGAGTGGTTTGAGAAAAACGGACATATCCCCCTCCCGCCATATATCAGAAGAGAAGATGACGACACGGATTCGGAGCGGTATCAGACCGTGTATGCGAAGGAAACTGGAAGCGCGGCTTGTCCTACAGCTGGACTTCATTTTACGGAGCCGATGCTGCAGCGGCTGAGAGATAAAAAGATTGACCTTGAGTGGCTTACCCTGCACGTGGGATTGGGAACCTTCCTTCCTGTGCGCGCCGAAAACATTGAGGACCACAAGATGCACGAGGAGGTCTACACGATTCCCTACGATGTGGCGGATAAAATCAATGAGGCGAAAAAATCCGGGCGGAAGATTCTTGCCGTGGGAACCACATCCGTGCGAACCTTGGAAAGTGCGGCTGATGAAAATGGATTCGTTCATGGTGGAACCGGAAGCACTCATATTTTTATGTACCCCGGCTACAAGTTCAAGGTGGTGGATCAGATGTTCACGAATTTCCACACGCCGGAGTCCACGCTGATCATGCTTGTGTCCGCATTTTCAACAAGGGAAAATATTTTGAACGCGTATAGGTGTGCTGTGGAAGAAAAATACCGATTCTTTTCTTATGGGGATGCAATGCTGATTCGCTGAAATTTAAAAAACGGTTTATGTGGGAGGATTTTATGGGAAAAAGTGAATGCGAGATGGAGACAAAAATAAACCCGATTGATGTTCTGGGAAGGACTCCGATAGAGATTCCGTTGCAGGAGAGCCTTGCGTATTTGAAGGACAAGCGCGTACTGATTACGGGTGCGGGAGGCTCAATCGGTTCTGAACTTGCCAGGCAACTTCTTTTGGGTGGCACGCAGAGAATCTATCTTTTCGGACACGGCGAGAACAGCATCGTGCAAATCTACCGAGAGCTGCATGTGCTCCAGAGTCAGGGCGTGGGAAAAGATGCCGCCATCGTTCCAATCATCGGAGACATGAAGGACAGGGAATACGTGCGCTACATCATTTCACATACAAGGGCGGACGTGATTTTCCATTGTGCCGCATACAAGCATGTTCCCATGATGGAAGAAAATCCTGTGGCCGTAATAGAAAACAATGTCTTCGGTACAAAAAATCTTTTGGACGCATCGCTTGAGTCCGGTGTGGGCCGCTTTGTTTTGATTTCCACCGACAAGGCAGTTTCTCCCATTTCGGTTTACGGAGTGAGCAAGATGCTTTCGGAAAAACTCGTGCTTGATTATTCCGCAAGGGTCTCAGAAAATCAGTCTTTTATGTTCGTGCGATTCGGAAACGTGCTTGGATCCCGCGGCTCCCTTCTTCCAATCTTCATGGAGCAGATAAAAAAAGGCGGACCGCTTACCGTTACCGACAAAAACATGGAGCGATTTTTTATGACCATCCCCGAAGCCTGTTCCCTTGTTTTGCAGACGGGCGGTGTGGGAGAGAACGGTCGCTCCTATCTTCTTGACATGGGAGAACCCCTCAAAATTGTGGACATCGCTGAGCAGGTCATCCGTCTTTCGGGACTTGAGCCTTACAAGGACATTGACATTTCATTCATCGGATGCAGGCCGGGTGAAAGACTTTATGAGCCTCTTTGGTTGAAGGAAGAAAATCCCACGCCGACAAAGTATCCGAAAATCCTGAGCCTTGAGAACCGCGCGATGGAAACAATCACTTTGGATGAAATGCTTGAGATGCTTCATCCGATCTGCATGTATGACGAAAAAAAATCCGGTCAGTTCAGAGACAGGGAGACGCTCATCAATATACTCAGAAAATATATTCCCACACTGGATGAGTTTTATCACGTTCAGGGAAGAAGCGTTCCGTGGTCAAGAATAGACGAGGGTATGGAAAAGGTGGTGCTGTAATGGCTGAAAATAAAAACGAAACAAAGACAAACGAAATCAAGGTTCCTTTTTTTAAGGCTTCAATCGGGGAAAGGGAAGAGGCTGCCGTTCTTGAGACCATGCGCTCAGGTTGGCTTACTACAGGAAAACAGGCGCTCGCTTTTGAAAATGAGTTCGCCGAAAAGATTGGAGCGAAAAAAGCACTTGCCGTAAACAGCAACACAAGCGGAATGATTCTTGCTATGGAAGCTTGCGGAGTAAAGCCCGGTAAAGCCGTGATTACGACTCCTTACACTTTTGTCTCCACTGCAACGAGCGCGCGTCATCTTGGTGCCGACGTTTATTTTGCGGACATTGAAAAAGACACATATTCCATTGACCCGGATGCCGTTGAAAAAATCCTCCAGAGCGAGAAGGGAAAAAATGTCGTCGCAATTGTTCCGGTGCACATCGCCGGTAATGTATGCAACATGAAGCGCATTATGGAGATTGCGAGAAAATACAACGTGAGGGTGATTGAGGATTGTGCACATTCATTTCCAAGTCCCACGGATTTAGGATATGCCGGTGCGATCGGTGACGTTGGCGTGTTCTCATTTTATGCGACGAAGACAATCACCACGGGAGAGGGCGGCATGGTTACGACGAGCGATGAAAAACTTGCCGAGCGAATGACCGTAATGAGGCTTCATGGAATGGACCGCACCACCTGGGACCGATACACATCTCCTCGTGCCTCGTGGGAATACGACATCATCGCTCCCGGATATAAGTGCAATCTTCCCGATGTGCTTGCGGCTCTTGGTCGTGTGCAGCTTTCACGTGCCGATGAGTTTGACGAAAAGAGAAAAGCCCATGTTAAAAAATTCAACGAGGCATTTTCAAAAATGGATTTCGTCACTCTTCCCCCGGACTCAAAAGGAAACGCATGGCATCTTTATTTGCTGCGCCTGAATCTGGACAAGCTTGACTGCACACGCACTGATTTTGCGAAGGAGCTTCAGGGCAGGGGACTAGGAATCAGCATGCACTTTATTCCGCTCTTCCATTTTACATATTGGAAAAATCTTTATGCTGATTTTACGCCGGAGAATTTTTCGAACGCCGAGGAGCATTACCAGAGGACAATCTCTCTTCCGCTGTGGCCAGACATGAGCGATGAGATGGTGGACTATGTGATTGAGTCCGTGAAAGAAACCGGCAGGGTACATCATGTCTAGGGGAAAGTCACAGGGAACGAAGGAAGCTCCCGTGAAAAAGACGAGGCTCCCCGGAGAAAAGATTCCCTTTTACAGCGACATAAATCTTTCCACGAAAGACTCACCCATGCTCTATGCGGCCGTAGTTAGAAATCCGTACAAGCCGCCTTACACGCCGGTTGTAGAGTCAATAACGGTTGACGAGGGATATCGCTTTATCTGCTACAAGGATGTTCTGGGAAGCAATCTTGTGGACACGCAGAATGGCACGGTGTATATTTTTAATCCTGGAACGGAAGCATACTACGGAGAGCCCTTGGGTCTTGTTGTTGGACCTGATGAAAGCGAAGTGAAAAGAATTGCGTCCGAAACTTTTGTCCAGTGCTGCGTTACGGAACTCGGTTTGAGCGAGATTACAAATGTGGGAAGCGATGATTCCGGATGGATTTCTACGGAGCAAAAAAAGACCCCGGAAATCAGCAGAGAAATTTCCGACCTGCTTGGATTTTCAAACGATGCCGCTGACTTCGAGCTTCATGATGAAAGTCCCGCCAAAGATTCCATGTTTCTTGCTGAAAGAAAATTGGAATGCGGACCCTGCTTTGAAAAATCCCGACGCTCCAAGTCTTATGGAATTGCAGCAGCTCTTTCGGAATGCAGCCAGGTGATTGAGCACGCATGGACTTACAGCATGGAAGTCTCTGAGTATGTTGAACCATCCGGCGCAATCTGCTCGTATTCGGAAGCGGATGAGATGCTTACGGTTTACTCACCGACGCTCTGGCCTTCAAATTTAAAGACCGCGCTGAGCATGGCATTGAACCTGCACGCTGACCAAATCCGAATCAGCAAAAAAAAGTCCATGGACCGCGGATCCAATTCGCTGTGGTATAATTCCATAATCGCTTGTCAGGTTGCGGTCGCCGCCGTGTGCCTTAAGTCATGCGTTAAGTTAGTTTACACTCACAACGAGCAGAACGGCTATATGGATTCCATGAATCCCGTTACCATTGTGCATAAGACAGGCATTGATGAAAGCGGTCACATACAGGCCATGCAGATTGAGATTGATGTTGATGCCGGTGCGTACAATCCTTTTGCACAGGAGATAATTGACCGCCTTGTGATTGCCTCCGCCGGATGCTACTGTACTCAGAATCTCAGTGTGCACGCTTATGCCCGTCCGTCAAGCAAGCCTCCTTCATCAATGAATCTGAATCTGCTGGACACCGCCGCTTTTTTTGCGATGGAAAATCAGATCAACGAAATTGGAAATGCAGTTGGACTGAATCCCTTGCAGATTCGTGAGCTCAACATTCCTCATGCGGCCTCCCATGTGGCTTACCGAAGTCCATTTGAATTTGATTTGTCGGGTGTGCGTCCATGCCTTATGCAGCTTTCCGAGAACCGTGATTTTATCCGCAAGTTTTATTCTTACCGGCTGGTGGAAAAACTTAAGCGCAAGAGGCTTGAGGACGGCCTTGCGATGAATGACATGAATGCGCCTGTGCGTGGAATCGGTGTGGCCTGTGCTTACGAGGGAGATTATTATTACGGATCGCAGCTCTACCGTGATTCGGACCAGAGCGTTGAAGTTACGTGGGAAAGCGAAAAAAGCGTCGTGATTCACAGTCCAGAGGTTTCAAATACGGTTAAGGCTCTTTGGCGAAAGCACGTTGCGTCCTTGCTCGGTGTGTCTCTTTCCGCTGTTTCCATTGACTCAAAATTTGATGAGGAGTCCGAGAGCCAGATTCCCGAAGTTGTCCTTAGCAACATCAGTGTTACAATGGAGCTTTTGACAAAATGTTGTTCCGCCATATTGAAAAAGAAGGACAGGGCAAAAGAAGCGTTTACAGTAAAAAAATCTCTTTCACCTCAGCAGAAGCGGAGTTGGAACGCAAAAAAATTCAGCGGCAAACCTTTTCACACCTGTTCATTTGGTCTTGCGTCCGTGGAGGTCGAATTCAATTCGGTCATTTATGCCACGAGCATCAGGAACATGAAGATTGTAATTGACGGTGGAAAAATCCTGAACAGAAAGGCCGCGGAAAATTCTGTAAAGATTGAGGCACGAAAGATTCTTTCTTCCATAGTCACATCATCCAGAATACCGCTCAAAAGTATTTCCATTGAATTCCTCGACTCCGATTCTCCGTCCATGCAGATTGGCGCTCTTTTGGATAAAATCATTCCGGCGGCTTATACTCAGGCACTCGCTCAGGTTTTGGGCGCACCGGTCGATCATCTTCCATTTAAGAATGATTCGCTTCACGGACTTCTTTTTGACAGGGACATGAGATGGCGGGCGAATAAGATTGCGGGTCAGATGAAGGCGGCTGAGGACGCGGAGAAGTTGTCCGGTGAAAATCTGGGGATGAATGTGCTTCTGGCGGATGGGGAGGCTTTGAATGCAGATAAAGATTGATTTGGTTGATGAAGAGAGCCTGCAAGTTGAAGAGTCTCCGAATGAGTCTTTGCAGCATGTCCTTAGGCGAAACGGTTTTACTTCAATCAAGCTTGGATGCGAGGAAGGCCGGTGCGGAAACTGCATGGTGCTTTTGAATGACCACGCGGTTCCATCCTGCAAGATTCCGGTGGGACTTACGAAGGTAAAAAAGATGAAAAGCGATGACGGAAAGAAAGTCACTTCCATTGTTACGCTGGATCATTTTAAAAAACTTTCGACACGCGAATACGAATGTATTATGGACGGTTTTGATGACGCGGGAATCTCTTTGTGCGGATACTGTGACGCAGGAAAAATTTTTATCGCCTATGATCTGATTAAGCACAACAAGAGCCTGAGCAAGGAAATGGTCCTTAATGCGGTGCAGGATTTGAATCCGTGCTGTACAGATTCTGAGACACTTGTGGAAGGAATCTTGAGGGCATTTGAGATTTATCACGGCAGGGAGGATTCCAAGAATGAACGACGTTAAAGAAAACTCATACTCTTTTCCGGAAACACTTGAGAGCCTTCTGAGCGGAATGCAGGATTCTGAGGGCGTGAAGATTCTTGGCGGATGCACTTCTCGTGAGATTGTCGGCAAAAAAAATCTTCATACGGTGGCGGTTCCTGAACTGCATGTTTTTGAAAAGCACGAGAGACATTTTGAAATTGGTGCTGCGGTTACACTCAACGAGATTCTTTACAGCGAGCACATAAAGGTTCCCTCGGTTCTGCAGGATGCCATAAGGAGCGTCTCGACTTTTGCTTTGAGGAACTGTGCGACAATTGGCGGAAACATCTGCACAAAATGGCACAAGATGACTTTGTGGGCACCGCTTCTTGCTCTGGATGCAAAGCTCTTTTTCAGGAAAAACATAAAGGACTCCAAGATGAATCCTGAGCCAATCAGCAAATATGAGTCCGCTCCAATTCCTGACGACATGCTTCTGACCAAAATCCGCATTCCGGTGGAGGAGTGGGATTATTCATTTTTTACTCGCGTCGGTCCGGAACTTTCAATCAGCGAGGAAAGCGGCTCGTACACTTTTTTGGCAAGCCTGATACGAAACAAAATCTCTTCCGTGCGGATTGCTTTTGCAGGGCCCACTGTGATTACGAACCATACTTTGAAGCTTGATTCTGAGATGGACATAATCGGACAAAAGGTGCCTCTGAAATCTTCCATAATCAACGAGATAATTTCCAATGCGGAAAACTATCTGGATTCTGTGAACACGGCGACCCCATTGAAACAGATGATAAAATCTCAGTGCATCAATCTTATCAGGAAGTCGCTTGAGACACTGAAGGAATCATCTATTTAATCAAAAAAAAAGACCGCCCCATTTTTTAGGACGGTCCCTTGCTTTTTTCAGCGTGATTATTTTACGAACTCTTTCTTGAGGAAGTCAAGGTCGAGCTCAGGATAAAGCATGTGTGCCTTGAGCAATTTCTGTACGCGTGACTTTGCCTCGCTTTCAGTTTTCTCATCAAGCACGATTTTTCCCTTCGCAGGTTTTCCTTCCTTTGTGAGTCCGGGCTTTGTTCCCTTGAGGACGAAATCAATCAGGGATGCAACTTCCTTCATGTCGTCTCCGTTCATGCCGAGTGTGGTAAGACCTGGTGTTCCGACTCTGATTCCGCTGGTCCACCATGCGCCGTTCTTGTCGTAGGGAAGTGCGTTTGCGTTGGCAGTGATTCCACACTTGAAGAGAGCCGCCTCAGCCTGCTTTCCGGTAAGTCCGTAGGTGGTCACGTCAATGAGCATGAGGTGATTGTCGGTTCCGCCGGTCTGCAAGGTCATGCCGAGCTTCATGCACTCGTCAGCCAGAATCTGTGCGTTCTTTACGACATTCTGAGCGTAGTTTCTGTATGCCTCTGTGCGTGCTTCCTTGAATGCAATCGCCTTTGCTGCCATGATGTGTCCGAGAGGTCCTCCGAGAACCATGGGGCATCCCTTGTTCACGTAATCAGCGAATTCTTTTTTGCAGAGAATCATTGCGCCGCGGGGTCCACGGAGAGTTTTGTGTGTTGTTGTGGTCACGACATCCGCCCATTTTACGGGATCATAGTCATCTGTGAGAACCTTTCCTGCTACGAGACCTGCGAAGTGTGCCATGTCCACCATGAGTACGGCTCCGCACTTGTCCGCAATCTCACGGAAGCGACGGAAATTGATTTTGCGCGGGTATGCTGAGAATCCTGTGAGGAGGATAAGCGGCTTAACTTCCATGGCCTGCTTTTCAATGGCGTCATAATCAAGAAGACCTGTTTCCTTGTCTACTCCATAGGGGTGGCTTTCGAACATCCTTGCAGAAACGTTCATGCGGTATCCGTGTGTGAGGTGTCCGCCGCAGCTGTAGTCAAGACCCATGAGTCTCTGGTTTCCGAACTTCTTTCTGAGCATGTCAAACTGTTCGTCGGTAAGCTCCGCGAGGCTCTTTACTCCAAGCTCCTCAAGCGTGGGTGTCTCGATTGTCTTTGAGAGGATTGCCCAGTAAGCGACGAGGTTTGTGTCTGCTCCTGAGTGTGGCTGGACATAAGCGTAATCGGCTCCAAAAAGTGCCTCTGCTTCACGTGCGGCTGTGTTCTCAACTGCATCGATGTTTACGCATCCACCGTAGTAGCGGTGCTCGGGGTATCCTTCGGCATACTTGTCGGTGAGGAGGTTTCCCATTGCTGCCTGTACGTTGAGGGAGCAGTAGTTTTCGCTGGCCACAAGTTTCAGGTGGCTTCTCTGATTCTCAAGCTCGTTTACGATGCTCGTTGCGATATCCGGTCCCACGGCTGCTACTTGCTGAAGATTGGCGACATAAGCAATCATGGCAGGATTCGGTTTGTTTCCGCAGGCTGCAAGATAATTTTCAATAGGTGTAGACATTTGATTTCTCCTAATTCGCTGGTTGAAGTCTTTTTGACCTGCTTGATTCTACTACAAAATGACATTTTATGCAATAATGTTTAACGTATCTGGGAAAAGTCCTTTCAGAAAGTTTTGTATGAAAATTTAAGAATATTTTATGAGTGCCCGTCAAGGTTTTTAGATGTTCCTTTAAACTTCAATTTTAAAAAGCCGATGATAATATGAGGGAACCTATAGTAGGGCTGTTTGGAATGTCAGTTTTCGGACAGGTCCAGAGATGGGCGTGGCTGCTTTGTTACGAATTATGCTTGCGTTGGTTTAAAAAACAACCTTACCATCCCGGAGGAATTGATTATGAGTGGAAAGAAATTGTTTATGTTGATCGCGCTTGCTTTTGCGGCCTTAGTGTCTGTGAACGCATCTGTGATATCACTGCAAATCATTCAGCACGACTCTACTCAGGACGAAGTTCGAGGAACGTCCTATGCGATTGAAAATGCCATGTTCGACTTTTTGTTCGACAAGGGATTTATAGTCACAAATTCCCCGACCGCAGCATCTTTTGATGAACGCGAGGATTCCGTCATCTGTAACCGAGGGCTTGCCGATGCGAAAATCGGTATGTGCGACGTTTTTATTGTGCTTACGGCTGATTATAAGGACAGCGCTTCCCAAAATCCACAGGGAATCTTCCTTTCGATTATAAATCAGGTGCACTGGGAAATGTTCGATGTTTCCACCGGAGGGTCGCTTGCGAAGGGAAAATCCGAAGTAGTGGGGGAAGTTCCCTTTAAGAAAGATAACGAGCACGGTGTCTCTCAGTTCGTAAGGGACATGGCCGAGGATATCTTGGTAAGTTTGAGAAGATAATCGGGGAGGCTCTGGAAACTTAAGTTTTTTGAGCTAACTCTGTTCAATTGGGGATGGAAGGATGAAGAAAATATTTAGTTTAATTGCCCTGCTGTGTGCGCTCTTTTCAGGCTATGCAACGACTGTTTCTAGTTCCTATTATGACGGAACCGTGACGGTCGCTGAGGCCGGGCAACTGCCGTCTGGGTATTTTGCAAAAACACGGAATTATCTTCCCGGTGACATCATAACTGTCTCAAATCCGGAAAACGGGACTTCCGTTTCTGTTTTAAACCTTGGAAGCCTTGACAAATCTTCTTCCCAAGTAATGATGATTTCCCCTGAGGCCATTCGTATTCTCGGTCTTTCCGATGCGGCGTTCATTGACGTGAAGCTTGGAGAGAGGACAGGTTCTTATGAGGACAGCGCTTCCGGTACTGCCATTTTGATTGGTCGTGGAAAGAAAAATACTCCGGCGGAAAAAGAAAAAGACAAAAAGGATGAGAAGCAGGACATGGACAAGCCTGCCGCAACTGCACCGGAGACGGAAAAAGAGTCTGATAAGGATGATAAGAAAAAGGATGCCGATGAGGATGAGCCCGTTCAGGAACCTGCCGACGAGCCTGTCCAGGAGCCTGAAAAAGAGGCTGCCGTAAGTCCGAAAGAGCCTGAGAGAGTTGAAGAGGATTTGGAATCAGTTGATGACGAGTCCCTTGATGATATTCCCGAGCCGGAAGAAAAAGAAACTCCACATGAAAAAGCCGACGAAGAGGAGATTGCGGAGAGCGAGGACACTGAGCCTTTTGTGCCTGCCGAGGAAAAAGCCGCTGAGCCCGAGAGAGTTGAAGAGGAGGCCGTGGAGGAAGATGCCCTTGATGATGTGCCTCCTGTAGAACCTGAGTCAAAAGAATCCGATTCTAAAGAATCTGAGAGTGCTGAGCCGACTGAGCCTGAGGAAGCAACTGAGCCTGTTGAGCCCGAGAATGAAGAAAAAGAGTCCGTTGAGCCTGAAAAGGAAGAGCCGGAAGAAAGTGCGGATGAAGAGGCCGTAGAAGAGGATGCCCTTGAGGATATTCCTGACGAAAATTTGACTCCAGCGGAACCCGAAGAGCCCACAGAGCCAAAGCCCGTTGAACCCGAGGAAGAAGAGAAAGAGGCAGTTGAGCCTGAAAAAACAGAACCGGAAGAGTCGCACGATGAGGAAGCTGTGGAAGAAGAGTCCCTTGAGGGAATTCCCGATGAGTCCGAAAGTGATGATGAGCCTTCTGTTGAACCGGATGTGCCTTCTGAGCCGAACGAGCCTGTGGAAGCAACTGAGCCTGTTGAACCTCCTGCCGAGGAAAAATTTGAGGATGAGCCTCCAGAAAGTCTCGTTGAAGAGGATATGCGCGGTGAAGGCATAAAAGGTCGCGAGCCGGATGAAAATGCCGTTTATGAGGATGAGGAAAAACCGCTTGAGCAAGCCGATGACGAGGTTCCCGAGGAAGATGAGATTCCTGCTGAGGATGAGACTGAACCCGAGCCCGAAAATGATACCGAACCAGAGACAGAGCCCGAGCCCGAGGATGAAACAGAACCGGAGCCTGAGGAAGATATCGAGACACCGCTTACGGATGATTCCAGTGGTGAGGATGTGGAGAAGGAAGAGCCTGACGAGGAAGATGAGACTCCGCCGGAAACTGATCCCGCTTCGGATGAAATCCCTGAGGAGCCGCTTGAGGAAAACATTGAGCCTGAGGAACCTGCGGAAGATGAAGCCGTTGAGGACAAGCCCGTGGAGAATATCCCGCCGAAGAAGGAACCTGCAAATTCCAATGGCGATGAGATAGTTAACGATACTCTGCCGGAGGAAAATGAAGAGACACCTGATGAGGAGGAGCTTGTTCCTGCTTTGCCAGTGGAGGAGGAGCCTGAGCCTGAGTATGAGGAAGTAAAAGATTTGCTCAAGCCCGAAGAAAGAACTCCCATCCCGGAAGAGCTGATTGAAAATCCTGAGGATCCCGAATTCCATCCGGTTGAGCCTGCGAAAAATGAAGTCCCTGCTGAGCCTGAGACAGATGATATTCCACCGGAGGAACCTGAGACGGATAGTATCCCGCCCGAAGAGCCTGAGACTGTACCGACTGAGGAAGCGGAGGAAGAAAAGACTCCAAACTCTGATTCCACCGGCGAGGACATTGATAATACGGATCCGATCCCTGATGCCGACAGACCGGGTGAGAATGTAGATAATGCCGTTCCGGAGCTGGAAGAGGATGTGGACTGGGTTGAGCCCGAGGATGAATGGAAGCCGGAAGAGGATATTGAGCCGGAGCCTGAGGAAGACGACGAGGGTGAGTCCGTAGAAGAGGAAGAGCCGGATGAGTATGCGCCTGATGAGGACACTGAGCCGGAAGATGATCGTTCGGAAGATGAGCCTGAGGATATTGAAGAACCGGAAGACCTTGATGAGCCAGAGCCAGAAACGGAACCTGAGACAAAGGATGATTCCAATGGCGAGGAAGTTGAGGATGATGAGCCCGAGGAAACCGATATACCGGAGTCTGAAACGGAACCTGAGGTGACGGATGATTCTGAAGGTGAGGGCGTTGAAAGCGATGAACCGAAGGATGGAAATCCGCAGGATTACGACCTCCCGGATGAGAATGTCCAGGACGATGAGCCCTCTGATACTGAGGAAGATATTCCCGAGACGGAAGAGCCTGATGAGTCTGAGCCTGAGGATGACACGGAGCCGGAGTCTGATGAGAATGAAGAGCCCGAGCCGCCGGAAGCGATCGAAGAGGAAGACGTTATTGACGACATCATTGAAGATGATATGTATGGTGAAAACGTCAAGCCCAAGGAACCCAGTGCCTCTCAGCCGGATGATGAGCCGCCGGTTAAAGACCTTGAGGACGAGACTGATATTCCTGAGGATGAGACCCCAGCAGACACGGAAGCTCCTGAGGATAAGGCCGGTGAGATAATAGAGCCGAGCGAGCCAGAGAGTGAACCCGAGTCTGACATTGAGGAAGAGGACGTTCAGGATGAGACACCAAGCGACACGGAGACTCCAGAGGATAAGACCGGTGAGACAATAGAGCCGAGCGAGCCGGAGAATGAACCCGCGTCTGACATTGAGGAAGAGGACGTTCAGGATGAGACACCGACCGACACGGAGACTCCTGAGGATAAGAGCGATGAGCCCAAGCCTGAGCATGAGGAACCTGTGGCCGATCTTAGTGCCGTACTTCCCGATGACCAGCAGGGTGCAAAGGAGCCTCCTGAGGTTGAGCCTGAGCCGTCGCAAGAAGATGTGCCTGAGGTTCCGACGGAAAATGTGGACGACACTGAGCCAAGCGAGCCAGAGGAAAGCGATGAGACCGATGTTGAGCCCGAATTGCCACAGGAGGAATCTGAACCTGAGGAGCCGGAGACAGAGGAGCCTGAGCAGGGTAGTGAGGAAGAAAAGCCCGATGAGCCTGTTCCAAGCGATGTTTCTGGACAGACAGATGAACCCGAAGAGAGCGATGAGCCCAAGCCGAGCGAGCCGGAATCAATTGATGGACTTGTGCCTAGATTGGAGCCGACTGGCATGAGAGAGCCTCCGAAGGGACCTGCGGGACTTAACGTAAAGAATGAGAGCGAGCTTACAAAGAATTACTACGTGCAGATAGCGACAATGAGCGACGAGGCCATGATTTCTGCTCTTGTCTCTGAGTACGACAAGTATCCGTTCATCCTGGTACCGACTTCAAACGGAGCATACAAAGTGCTTGTTGGACCTCTTTCCGTGGATGAGTACGGTAGTGTGCTTGCAAGATTCAAGGAATACGGATTCCGCGATGCATTCGTAAAAATCATCCGCTAGTCTGGTAGTCGGAATAATTGATGATTAAAAATAATCAAAAGAGCCTGCGGCGTAAGTCACAGGTTCTTTTTTTATTTGAGGATTTTAATATGTGCGCTTAAAAGTGGAGGTGGCGGGAATTGAACCCGCGTCCAAATAAGCTGGCCAGGTGCCTCTACAGGTTTATTAGGGCGAGGTGGTTGTCGGGAAACGGTAGCAGCCCCAAAAGCGTCGTCTCCGTATTTCGGATAAAGTCCCGTGTAAAACCCGAACATATCACACGGCAAGTCCCTATTTGTGACAGAACATCATGGCATTAGGAACAGCATCCCACGAGTTCCGGGCTATGCTACAATTAAGCAGCAAGAGCCTGCTGAGCGTTTTCAGACACTTCGTCTTCTCTACGTTTAGCAGTTATTGTTTTCACCTGTATCAGAGACCAGATGACAGCCTCACCTGCAGCACAAGATCACTCCTATCTGTCGAAACCGGGACACCCCCCGAACAGGCAATGAAACTTGCATATAATTAATATAGTGAAGATTTTGCAATCAGTCAAGAGAAATTTAAAAAAAATCGGAATCTTGCAGCACCCGGATTTACAGATGCTGCCTCCGATTTACAATGATTCTCAGTCAACTGTGACACCATGACGCTTCTGCTGGAATTTTTTCAGCATTGCGACACCATTGCGTTTGTCGTTGTATACGAAACCACCGTTCCAATATTCGAGAGCGGCAAAAAGTGCGTTTCCACCGTCCTGCTCGTCGGACTGCTTGGTACGGAATGTGACGTAATTGGTCAGTTCTTCAAAATTGGAGGTATGCAGACAGTCAAGACGCTTGCGGTTAAAGTCATTCCATTTCTCAAGATCTTTGAATCCTTCGCCTTCATCCTCAACAATGATATGCGCGTGATTCGGAGAGAATGAATACCACACATGGACTTTCTTGTTTATGTCGCAATGATTTCCGTGCTTTACCGCATTTTTGATGATCTCAGAAATCTGCTGCTCCAAAAGGTTGATTTCCTTAATCTCAAGCGGGGCAGACTGTACAATCAGAAGCGTAAAATAACGGATCTGACGGAAATCCGAAGGAAACTCCTTGTAAAGCATATTTGACTTGTCAAACAGAGGGTCATTGCTGTCAGAGCGAAGTTCTTTAAATTCCTCCATTATAGTTCCTCCTACTCGTTAATCATCAGAAGAGCTTCTTCAACTGAATTTGCGATGGGGAAGTATCCCATCAGTTTTGTAAGCTCAATGACCTTCTTTACAGAGCCGTGGATGTTGGAAATGTAAAGCTTCAGGTTCATCTTCTTGATTGTAGAGCAGATGTAGATGAGCGCACCGATTCCAGAAGAGTCGATGTAGTCAACCTGTTCCAGATTGATGACAAAGGACTTGACATTCTTCTCAAGCATCTTCATTACCAGCTCTTTCAGCTTGTAAGAATTGTAAAGATCCATTTCACCGTTTACGTCAATGATGTAGACTTCACCATTTTTTCGTATTTTCAGTTCCATAAGTTTTCTCCTTATCGCACAAAGTTACTGTATTTTAACAATCAGCAGGGTCTCGTCGTTGTGTTGCACGGCGTTACCGCTGAATCTTTTTACATCCGCCTTAACAAGGTTTGCCAGTTCCTTACCCGGTTTCGCATGATTCTTTTTGATCAGCGAGAGCAGGGTGTCCGTTGTGTATTGCTGCCCGGTTTCATCCTGAGCTTCCACAATACCGTCTGTATACATTATTATTATATCACCACTTTTGACTTCTTGCACGAAATCTTTATAAATTGCTGTTTTTTCTACACCAATCGGCTCCGTATTCTCTGAAAGCTGCTTAAAATCGTCGATTGCGGAGTCATAATAGTAGACCGGAGCGACTCCGGCTGTTGAAAGCTCCACTTTTTTGGCGATGGGATCGTAGTTCAAGAGGGAGACCGAACCGAAGTGATCTGTACTGAAAGACTCCGAGCAAAGGCCCTTGTTGACCCACGTAAGTATTTTGCCGGCAGACTGCGTTGTGTTTACTACGAGACGGAACATCGCGCGCACCATAGTCATTACGACCATGCTGTTCACTCCCTTACCGGCTATGTCACTGAGAGTGAAGGTAATCCTGTCTTTTCTTGAGACAACCACATCGTAGAAATCTCCGCACACGCCCTCCGCAGGGTTCCATACCGTAGAAAGCTGCAGCCCCTTGATGAGCGGCAGTTTGGCGGGCTTGAGCATGTTCTGGATGCGCATTGCAATCTCAGACTCCTTGTTCATCTCGCTCTTTTCTATAATATCCTTTACGGAAATGACGTTCTTAATCATTGCGGCGGCGAAATCCGTGAGGGTAGTGGCAATCTTCAGGTGCTGCTCATTGAATTTCTCTGTTCCGTTCTTTCTTGCGAATGCCGTAAGACCGATTACCGTATCACCTACCTTCAAGGGAACCATTATGTAGCTTCCGCACTCAAGGAATTCCTCGGGACCGTTCTGGTAGATTCGGCTGTCCATCTCCGGTCTTGTGATCAGCTCAGGACGACCGCCCTTTGTTACCTCTCCGAAAACATTGTCGTAAAGCGGGAAAGTCGCGAACTTGAAGTTTGTGGAGACGCGGACCGGCTTGTGTGGCAAATCCGAGGGCAGCTTGTACGGGGGAGGGAAGTCTCCTTCAAATACCTTTACCGAGACCAAATCCTCGAAATCATCCACCATAAGAATGGCGGCACCGTCTGCGTTGATCTGCTCCTTGATCGTCTTGTTTATGTATGAAAGGAACGCTGAGTATCCGTCGTCCGTAGCATAGGCCTCTGCTGAATGGGCCATGAAATCTCTGTTGATGTCCATGAGGGAGTTGTCGCTTTCGCTGAGCTCCTTCGGTTTTTCCTCGACTTTCTTGGACTGCTCGGCTGCTTTCAATGCCTTTTCGTTGTACGATTTTGGAACCAACTTGTCAATCTTCTTGGGCTCAAATGTTGCCAGCACGAGAAGATAGGGGACAAACACCGCGCTTCCAATCAAAATGGCAGTTATAAAATGCAGGAACGCAGTTTCATTGCTGTTGCCGGAAAGAAGTGAGATAGCGCTTGTGAGACTGGCGAGAAACAAGAGACCTACTGCGCCCATGGATATGAAGCTTACACGTGCAGTACTTCTTTTTCTTACAATAATGAGAAGTGTAAGCAACAGCGCTGCAACGGCTGTAACTGCGAATAGGGGAATGTAGGCAAAACTGTCATTCAACGTCAAAATCAACGCTCCTGCTTTCTTGGCATATTTCAATGCTTTTTACTATTGTAGCATTGAACGTTTCTGCCGTCAAGTTTTTTTATAATTTTTCCCTTAATTAAATTAATTATTCTGTTTATTTAAGGGAAACCGACCTGAAAAAGCCGGCCCGTGTTTTTAAAGCCAACTTTTCTTATATATTATCGGCATTTTTTTGAAAAAAAGTAGGTCGGAATCTCTAAAAACTTCATTGGACATCCGTTACGATCTGTCCCTCCGCGCAAAGCTCCTTCATCTTTTTCTTCGCGAAGAGGTTCTTGATTTTGCCGATCAGAGTCTGACTCCTGTGCAGGACCTTGAAATTTTTTACGGCATCCTCAAGGCTCACGTTGTTTCCGAATCTCATCTTGAGCTCGTCCCAGTATTTTATGACGTAGATGTACATGTCGGCGAGGGTTCGCTTGGGGAAAATCTTCAGTATGCGGTTTGCGGCTATGGCATCTACGACCGGCTTGTAGACCTTCGTGAACCATGACATGACGGCATCCTCAAAGGGAATCTCGCCCTCAACGTCCATGTTGATGTAGTAGCGGTGGGTCAGTATGTGGTTGTAGATTACGTCGTACTGTCCCGGCGTGGTGAAATCAAGGCACCAGTAGTCGGTTATGTCTCCGAAATTCGTCTCCGTGTAGAAAATGCGCTTCTCATAGTGCAGGACCTGCTTCAGAAGATCCTTTTTTGATGTGCTGGGCCTCAGGATGATTTCGCTCTGCAGGCTGACTACCTCGGCGTCTATGAAATCCTGTCCCTTCATTTTGGCTACGGACACACGGTGGTTTCCGTCACGCACGAAATAAAGGCCTCCCGCCTCGTAAAGTGAGATCGGGGGAAGGGTGATGTTCTGGAGTACGGCTGAGTCCACGCGCTCCCACCTGGCTTTGAGGAAGTTGCTTTTCGGGAAAAAGTGGTTGTCGAAATCCTTGTACCGCCCCTCGCTGCCCACAATCTTGTTGATCGGCACTATCTCCACGCCCTTGTAAATCTCGTTCTTGGGCTTCAGAAGATGCTTTATGTCCGTGAATGAGATGAGGGACGCTTCGTCGGGTTCGAGTATATGCTGGATTTCATTGAAAAAGGCCTTGTTGCGCGCCTTGTGGAAATCGTCATCTGTGATAGAGGATATCAATGGTTGGGGCATTGTTTTCTCCTTTTTTGCCGGTGAATCCCGGAGTATAGTCTACGACAAGGTGGCTGTATGCGTTTATGACCATCGTTTCCCCGCTTTTCGTCGCTCTTACGGCTTGCAGGTCATAAAGATGGATATGACCGTGAATAAGCAGGGCCGGCTTGAATTTCTTTATGAACCAGTTAAAGCAGTCGAATCCCTTGTGGCAAGGGTCCTCCCTGTCGTGTATGTGCCTGGGGGAGGCGTGCGTTAAAAATATGTCGCAATACCTTCCGTAGCGTATTTTGTTCCAAATCAATGCGGGTGCCATCATCAGGAGCTGGAGGAACATCTGTCGGTCTGTGTACTGATCCTCGCCGTTGTTGTACCTCATGGAGCCTGAGACCCCCGCAATCAGCAGAGGTGTGGTTTTTCCGTCTGGGGTTTTGAACGTGAGATCCTTGCATCGCAGGACCTTGTTGCTGATGTAGTCTCCGCCGTGTCCAGTCTCAATCTGCATGAGCGGATTTACTGACTCCTGTTTTGCGGCTGCCCTTCTATTATATAGATGGAAATCTTTCAGGTCGTGGTTTCCGAATATGAAAAACATCGGTTTTCCCATGGCAGTGACTATGAAATCCTGGTACTCCATGGAAAGATCCCCGGCGCAGAGTATGGCATCCACGTCGCTGTAGCGTTCCTTTACGCTTGTAGAGTAAATTAGGGGATCAACAATATCGGAAACACACAGAAACCGCATCTCAGACTCCTGATTTTGAAAGTATGAGTTCCAGCTGGTCTTTTCCTATGAGGACTATCGGGCGGCCTTCGGCATAGTTTTCCGCTGCTTTCGTGAAACCTGAGCTTGAGAAAATGATGGCCTTCGTGTAGCTGCTGGTCTTTATGTCCTCAGCCATTTTCCTGATTGCACCGTCATTCACCGGCTCTGCGTTGCGGTAGAAATCAATCCTGAATATCTGCTTCCTTCCGCTCATCCAGCTGTCCTTTTTGGTCTCTATGACCACCATGCTGCATCCGTAAGGCTTTTCCTCCGAATCCTGCACCTCGACCTTGTAGGCGACTGCCGCGACTTTTTTGCAAAGCTCCATGAATGTGCTCGTGCCGGAGGTGAGATATTCCTTCATGCTGTCGTTGTTCTGGAGGTCCTTGTATTCATTCAGCTTTGAGTTTACGTCCAAGAACCTGGGGTTCCTGCTGCGGATTTTTTCCCACTGCTCGATGGCTTTCTCAATTTTGTGGGTGTTCTCATAGCAGCTCGCGAGGAAGTATCTTGCGTAGAGAGTCTCCTGGGATGTGTCGTCCTTTGCGTTCTGTATGGCCCTTGTGTATTCTGACTCAGCGCTTTCAAACTGTTCCGAGAGCATGTAGCACGAGCCTTTCTCAATCAGAGCCTTTTGTCTGATGTCGTGGTCCCTTTCGGATTTCTCAAACGCTTTTATGGCCGCGGCGTAGTCGTTCATTTCCTTGAGCAGCTTTCCCTCGTAGAAATAGTTTATCCATGTCTCGGGGCTGAGCCTGATTGCGGTGTCTATCTCCTTTTTGGCCTCGGACATCTGCTTGTTCTTGAGCATGAGGTATCCCAGCGCGCTGTGTGCCTTGGAGTGCTTTTTGTTCAGCTCAATCGCTTTCTGGTAGAAGCCGATTCCCATGTTCTCCTCGCCTGTGACCTCGTACATTTTTCCAACGTTGTAGAAATTCTCCGCGTTCTGGGGATCAATCTTGGTCAGGAGCATGTATTCCCTGAGCGCTGACTGGGGCTCTCCGTATTTATTGTAGAGAACTGCAATCTCCTTCCTGAAATCTGCCTCAGGTATAGTTCCGTCGAAAAGGGCATTGTCGTTGACCGTCTTGAACTCAATGAAGGCCTGCTCCGGCTTTTTTTCCGCCAGATAGACTTTTCCGAGCCAGTAATGAGCCTCATAGTCCCTGCTGTCCTTCGCCAGTATGGATTTCGCAAGTTTTTCCGCAGCATTCAGCTTTCCGTCCTTTATCATGCGCCTTATGCTTCCTATTTTTTGCGGCGCCATGAAGTTTTTCACGATGATTGCACCTACGAAAATAATCAGGGCTACAAGTACCAGAGTGATTATCAGAACTATTGGGTTGTTCATTTGTAAATTCCGCCTTAAAACGAATATTTGGGCATCTCAAAAAACCGCATACTGTTTGCAGATATAAAACACCACCTATTATTTTACAAAAGTTTTGATTAACGTCAAGTTACTTTGTTGTTTTTTATCTGTTTTATCTATATAATATGTGTAAACATATTGAAAAATTCGCCGTTTTGTGCGATTATGTGATTAAAGATTGCGG
The DNA here is from genome assembly GCA_016288205.1 of Treponema sp. GTDB lineage: Bacteria > Spirochaetota > Spirochaetia > Treponematales > Treponemataceae > Treponema_D. The sequence continues at coordinate 34,330 of JAEEYO010000039.1, forward strand.
GAGGATTTACTATGAACGTGAAAAAGAACGGATTTAAGGCTTTTTGCATGGCTGTCCTTATGTGTTTTTTGACAGCCGGAGCTTATGCCCAGAATTCCAATTTCCTGCAGGGTGAGGAGTATTTCCGCAAAAATGAACCGGCAAAGGCCATTCCTCTGCTGGAGACTTCCATTACGGAGGGCGGAAACCCAAGGGCATACATTTATCTGTCTCTCTGTTACTATCAGCTTGAGAGGTATCAGGACGCGCTTGAGGTGTGCAACAAGGGAATGCTCGCTACGGGTACAAATAAGAAGATAATTGCCTACAATGCCGGAAACATCTGTTTCAAGATGGAAAACTACGGTACGGCGGAAAAATGGTACTCAATGGCTCTTGCCGCAGATGCCACCTATACACCCGCCATACTCAACAGGGCCCAGGCATTGCTGAAGCAGGGAAGGTATCTTGAAAGCCGTGCTGATTACATACGCTATCAGGAGCTTGCCCCCAACAACAAGCAGTATGACGAGATCCAGATTCTCATAGGACTCCTTGACAAGGAAGCGGAGCGTATTGCAGCCGAGGAAGAAAAGGCAAAGCAGGAGGAGATCCGCATTCAGGCTGAGAACGCAAGGATTGAGGCGGTCAACGCACAGATTGCCGCAGAAGCCGCAGCAAAGGCAGCCGCAGAGGAAGAGGCAAGGAGAGCCGCGGAAAAAGCAGCCGAAGAGGCGAGAATCCAGCAGGCAAAGGCGGAGGAAGAAGCCCGCATAGCAGCAGAGAAGGCTGCGGAAGCCGAACGTAAGGCCAAGGAAGATGCCGAGCGTCGGAGAAAACTACTTGATGATGTTGCGTCCTCGTTGCAGGATGCAGAAACAGAAAATATGTCAGCAGGAGCTGAAGGAACGGTTGATTATGGCTACGAAACAGAACTCGAGTAAAGAAAGTGTTGAAAGCGGTACCAGCAGAGGTACAAAAAAGACGTCTACCACATCGGCAGGAAGAGGCAGACCGGCAGGCAGCGGAACATCCAGGACAAAAAGTTCGGGATCTACGGCTGGTACGGATGCCAAAAGCGGGACAAGAAGCGCTTCAAGAAGTCCTGCCTCTTCAAAAACGGCGTCATCAGCCTCAAAACCAAGTTCCAGAACAGCGTCAGCGGGTGTAAAGTCAGGAGCTGCAAAACCCGCTGCAGAAACAAAAGCGGGTGCGACAAGAACCAGGAGCACAGCATCTGCCGCAGGTACGAGAAAAACAAGCGGTGCGTCTTCTACAGGCAGGGCTTCCACGGCGAAAAAGGCTGCCGTAAGCACAGGAACCGCGGCTCCCACGGCTGCTTCGGTCTATACGTCATCTTACGGAATCTCATCCCAGACTACGGACGACGGTCTTTTTACATCCAGCGCGGCATACCGTCCATCTTCCGAGTCCAGGGCGTTCAGGGATCCTTTTGCCGATGACAGCGCGTCTCTTTCATCATCTTCGTCATCAAGAGCGGAGGCACAGACCGTAGAGCCAACTCCGACCAGCTCCACCGTGCAGGACTCAATTTCCACGAGGGCATCTTACAACTCAGCTTCCCGCACGTCTTATTCATCCCTTGCAGACGAGTCTGATGATGAGGAGACCGTATCTTATGAGGACAGTCCCAGTCAGGAGACGGAAGAGACTTATTCCTCAAAGGGAAATGCTTCAAAATATGACTCTTATGACGGTGAGAAAAAGAAATCCGGAAAGGGAGGACTTTTTGCTCTTGTGGCCGCCGGTATTCTTCTTGCGGGTGGTGGAGCGACTTATGCCGTGCTGAACCGAGGAAAAGAATCTAAGCCGGAGGACGTAAAGGCAAGGATCACTCCAAAGGCGGCATCTGAAAGGGAGAATATTCTTTCACTTGCAAGCCGCTATATGGACGAGGGTGAATATGGACAGGCCGTTTCCGTGCTTGCTCCCTATGTTTCCGAAAATCCTGATGACAGCGAGGCAGTTTCCATGCTTGAGAGGTCACGCAATCTCAGCGGAATGGATCTTGACTATGATCTGGATTCCGGGGATGGGGACGCCAGCAAGGACATACTTGGTGACTACAATAGATTCATCGCTTCCGGCGACTACCTTGGCGCGGCATCATTTATAAACGGACAGCCTGCCACAAATTTGCAGGAGCAGGGAATTGACGCGGCGAATCTGGTCTCAAAGGCGATGGTTCTTGAGAACGGTCGTGCCGGAATGAACGGCGGTGATTTTGATACTGCCGAGGCACAGCTTGCAGGATATCTTTCGGACAATCCCTCGGACAGCGACGTGAACAATATGCTGAGTCAGGTCCGCAGGCTCAAGGCTCTTTCTGCAATGGATGACTCAAATAGCGACGCGGCAAGAAGCGACGGTCTTGGAGTTACGGAATCACCGGCCCTTGCATCGGCATCCGACAGCGGAGACCTTGGTGCGTTCAGTCTTACACCCGACTCACCGGCTCTTGCTACTGCTGCGACACCGTCTTCAAGCAGGACTCCGGCAGAATCCACACCAAGGACATCGGGAGAATCTTCGGTACCGGCCTCAAGCAGAACATCAAGCGACTCTTCCGTACCATCAACAGCATCCGCGGCAACAACATCAACACCGCCGTCAGTAGCATCTGCGTCAACGCCGGCCGCAAGCACAGGAACGACAAATTCCACACCGGCTTTCTCTGGAATGAACTCAAGGACCGCAAGCACGACTCCATCTGCTTCAAGCTCATCAAACTCGGGCTCTTCAAATGCACGTTCATCCAACGCGGGTACGAATCCGTCGAATACAGGAAATCTTTCGCTCAACGACTCCATCGCGGAAGCTGAGTCAAGATCCTCTGTTCCCACGTCACCCACGGTCAGGGTCGTAAACAACGACTCCGCCACATCATCTTCCGTGCCTCTCGCAGCAAATACCAGACCTGCTTCAACTGCGTCAAACAGTTCACCGGCGTCCAGCACGTCCAGTGGATCAAATGCCGCAAGCACAGCACGTCCTTCAAATAATTCTTCTATTAATAGCAGCAATGGAAATAGCGCGACAAACGCTAATGCTGCAAGTGGCAATAACGCAAATAGCAATGGTGCAAGTAACAGTGGTGCTGGTACCAGTAGAACTCAGGACAGCTCATCGGCTCCGTCCACATACAACAATGCGTATTCACGTCCTGTAACACATGAGCGCAAAAACTCAGGTGCATTGAACGACATCCTTTCCGGGGCGACATCAAATTCCGGCACAACTCCAAGCACATCATCCGCATCAAGTTCCAGACCCACACGTGCATCAGGTACAATAGGTGCTGACGGAACAGCGACTTCACCTGAGGTTCTTCTCCGCAAATACGGAACAAGGGCAATCTCCCGTGCAGACGCTCTTGACGTAGGACAGGATTTTATTGATGACGCGAAATACGACGAAGCGATCAACTTGATGAAGGAGCTTCTTACCCTCAACTCAAGGGACATCGAGGCAAGACGCAAGCTTGAGGAAGCCGAGGCTCTTAAAAAGAAATACGGTGGAAACGACGGCGCAAGAACAACCCAGCAGAATCTTGATTTGGCAAGACGCTGGATTGACTCCGGTAACTACGACGATGCCATAACTCTTCTCAACAGCATCCTCAACAAGGATCCGAACAACCGCGAGGCTCAGGAGCTTCTGAAGAAAGCCATCGACAGAAAGAACGGAATTGATCCGGCCAAAAAGCAGGCTGAGAGAGATTCCAAGATGGACATGGTAAAGAGACTCCTTGACAATGGTGAGTACGACAAGGCGATTGCTCTTTTGAATCAGATTCTTGCTGATGACCCGAATGACAGCGAGGCGAGAAATCTTCTTAACAAAGCTGCGGCGGACAAAAAGAACCGTGATGCCGAAAACGCGCGCAAAATAAATGACGCGAGAAAGGCCCTTGAAAACGGTGATTACGATGATGCCATAGCCCGGCTGAATGAGATTCTGAAAAATGATCCGAACAATGCGGAGGCTAAAAATCTCCTGAATCAGGCAAAGGCAGATAAGGCTCGTGCTGATGCTGAAAGAAACGCAAAGATTCAGGAAGCCAAAAAGGACATTGCATCCGGTGACATTGATGATGCCATCGCCGCTCTCCAGAAAATCCTTGCAGAGAATCCTGATGACGCGGAAGCACGCACACTTTTGAATCAGGCGTTGAACGAAAAGGCAAGGGCAGAGGCAGAGAAAAAAGCTGAGGCAGACAGGCAGGCCAAGCTCGATGAGGCACGTCGCGCACTTGAAAATGGCGACTATGACAAGGCTCAGAAGATTTTGAACGAGCTTCTGAAATCAAATCCTGATGATCCCGAGGCAAAGAGACTTTTGAACCAGGCCCAGGAAGCGAAAAAAGATGCCGCATTGAAAGAAGCCGAGGAAGCAATCAAGAACGGTGACTTCGAAAAGGCGCAGAAAATTCTGAACGACCTGCTCAAAGACAACCCGAACGACAACGACACAAAGGCTCTCATGAATCAGATGGTGCAGGAAAAGGCAAAGGCTGAAACCGAAAGACAGAAGAAACTTGACGAGGCACGTGAGGCAATCAAGAACGGTGACTACGACAAGGCCCAGAAGATTTTGAACGAGCTTCTCAAGGACAATCCTGATGACGCGACCGCAAAGAGTCTCCTTGATTTTGCGGCAAAGGAAAAGGCTGCCAAGGAAGCGATGAGGCAGAATAAACTCCGCGAGGCACAGGAAGCGATCCGCAATGGGGATTACGACAAGGCTCAGAAGATTCTGGATGATTTGCTGAAGGACAATCCTGATGACGCACAGGCAAAGAATCTCTTGAAGCAGGCCCAGGACGCAAAGGCTAAGGCGGAGGCAGACAGACAGGCCAAACTCAAGGAAGCCGAAAACGCAATCAAGAACGGTGATTACGCAAAGGCCGAGCAGATTTTGGGCTCATTGCTCAAGAATAATCCGGGCGACTCAGACGCAAAGAATCTCTTGAAGCAGGCTCAGGACGGAAAGGCAAAGGCAGAGGCTGAAAGACAGGCCAAACTCAAGGAAGCCGAGAATGCAATCAAGAACGGTGATTACGACAAAGCCCAGAAGATTTTGAACGAGCTTTTGAAGGATAATCCCGGAGACAGCGACGCAAAGAATCTCTTGAAGCAGGCTCAGGATGAAAAATCAAAGTCCGAGGCCGAAAGAAAGAACAAGCTCAAGGAAGCTGAGGACGCAATCAAGAACGGTGATTACGCAAAGGCCGAAAAGATTCTTAACGAGCTTTTGAAAAATAATCCGAATGACAGCGATGCGAAAAAGCTTTTGGAACAGAGCAAGAACGCAAAGGCAAAGGCTGACGCTGAAAAGGCAAAGCAGGAAAAACTCGCAAAAGCACAGAAGCTGATTGATGAGGGCAAATTTGATGAGGCCGAAAAACTTTTGAACGAAGTGCTCAAGGACAATCCGAACGACGCAAAGGCAAAGGAGCTTTTGGGTAAGACAAAGGATGAGAAGGCACAGGCTCAGAAAGAAGCCGCTCAGAAAGTAGCCCAGGCAAAGACCGCACTCGCCAACGGTGATTACGACAAGGCAATCTCACTTTTGAACGAGGCTCTCAAAGCTGACCCGAATAATGCTGAGGCAAAGTCTCTGCTTGAAAAGGCGAAGGAGGCAAAGGCAAATCAGGAGAAGGAAAAGCAGGCTAAACTTGCCAAGGCACGCTCTCTCATCAACTCCGGTGACTACGACGGTGCAATTTCCTTGCTCAACGATATGCTCAAGGCGGATCCGAATGACTCACAGGCAAAAACTCTGCTGACTCAGGCCGAGGCGAAAAAAGCCGCTGCTGAACGTGACCGTGCGAACAAACTCAAGCAGGCACAGAACAACATAGATAATGGAAATTATGATGCCGCAATTGCGACTCTGAACGGACTTCTTCAGAAGAATCCGAATGACGCTGAGGCAAAGAAACTTTTGGATGAGGCGACAAAGAAAAAGGCCGCCGCTGACAAGATCCGCGATGAGAAGATGGCTCAGGCACAAAAGCACTATGACAACGGTGAGTGGGACAAGGCTATTAATGTGCTCAATGACATCCTCAAGGACAATCCTAAGGACACTCAGGCAAAGAATCTTCTGAACCAGGCCACAGCGAAAAAACGTGCGGAGGAAAAAGCAGCCGCCGCCGCAAAAGATAAGGCTGATAAAATAGCGCAGGCAAAGCAGGCGATGAAGGACGGTGATTACGACAAGGCCGTTTCAACACTGACTGCACTTGCACGCTCTTATCCGAATGATCCCGAAATCAGCTCGCTTTTGGATGAGGCAAAGAAAAAGAAAGCTGATGCGGACCGTGCGAAAAAGATTGCTCAGGCCAAAAAGGACATTGCCGACGGAAAGTATGACGACGCGATTTCTGCGATGAATGCTCTTCTCAAGACAAATCCAAATGACACAGAGGCAAAGAGTGTTCTCGCCGACGCACAGGCCAAAAAGACAGCCGCTCAGAATGCCGCCAAGGAAGCCGCACGCAAACAGAATCTTGAGAAGGCAAAGAATGCGATCGCCAAGGGTGATTACGACGGAGCAATCTCAATCCTGAACGGACTCCTTAAGGAAAATCCGAGCGACAAGGAAGCACAGGCCCTGCTCAAGGAAGCTCAGGACAAGAAGGCTGAAAACGATGTGGCCGCAAAGGCTGAAAAGGAAAGGCAGGCTAAGCTTGCACAGGCCAGAACCTTGATGGGTAAGGGCGATTACGACGGTGCCATTTCCATACTTGACGGAATGCTCAAGGACAATCCAAAGGATGCCGACGCAAAGGCACTCAAGGACGAGGCAACGAAGAAAAAGGCCGCCGCTGCCGCAGAAAAGGCTCGCAACGAAAATCTTGCCAAGGCACGCTCTCTGATTGCCGCGGGAAAATATGACGATGCCATCGCTCTGCTTAATGACATGCTTAAGGCTGATCCGAATGACGCACAGGCAAAGACTCTGCTGACTCAGGCCACAACCAAAAAGGCCGCTGCTGAAAAGGATCGCGCAAATAAACTTGCACAGGCAAGAAACAATATTGACGCTGGAAAGTATGATGCCGCCATCTCTACGCTCAACGGACTCCTTAAGACGGATCCGAATGACAAGGAGGCAAAGGCTCTGCTCGATGAGGCTAACGCAAAGAAAGCCGCCGCTGATAAGGCACACGCTGAAAAAATCAACGAGGCCAAAAAGCAGATTGCGGCAAAGAATTATGACAAGGCCGAGGAAATTCTCAACGGACTTTTGAAGGAGAATCCGAACGACACAGAAGCAAAGAATCTGCTCAAGGATTTGAATGCAAAGAGGGATGCTGAGAAGAAGGCGGCCGCAGAGAAGGAAAGGGCGGACAAGCTCGCTCAGGCACAGAAACTCATTGCCGCAGGTGATTACGACAAGGCTGCTGAAATACTGAACGGTCTTGTTGGCAGCAACTCAAAGGATGCCGACGCACAGAAACTTCTCAAGGATTTGAACTCCAAGAAGGATGCAGAGACTAAGGCAGCTCAGGAAGCCGCAGAAAAAGCCGCAAGGGAACAGGCAAAACAGCAGGCGGAATCTGAAATTGCAAAGGGAAAGGCCGCTCTTGCCAAGGGTAATGTTGAGGATGCACTCGATCACTTCGCAAAGGCAAAGAGTCTGCTTCCTGCAAATGATCCTGCGTACAGCGCCGAAAAACTCGGTGAAATGGCAAAGGCCCTTTATGATGCAGCACAGAACACAAAGAACGCCGCAGATAAGGCCGCTCTTGACAAAGCCGCTGCTGAATATGCAAATGCCGCTCTCGCAAAGGATCCTTCCAACGCTCCCGCACACTATGTACTTGGTATGCAGGCAATGGATGCGAAGAATTACGCAAAGGCAGAGACGGAACTTGCGGCAGCCACAAAACTTGATCCGAAGAATGCGACTTACTGGTATCAGCTCGGACGTGCTCAGGCCATGCAGAGAAAGTACGCCCCAGCAGCAACATCATTCCAGAAAGCCATTGAGTGTGAGCCGACGCTTGCATCCGCTTATTACAACCTTGGATATGTTCAGGAAAAGAGCGGAAACACAGATGCTGCTCTCACATCCTACCGCAATGCATACAAGGTGGACAGCGGATATGAAAGGGCGTATATGGCGGCAGGTCGTCTCATGTCAAATAACGGCGACTACAAGGGTGCAATAGACGCGTTCTCAAGTGCCGTGAAGATTAATCCTTCAAACGCTCAGACATATCAGGAGCTCGGACAGGCGTACTCAAACAACGGTGATCTCAAGGGTGCTGAATCTGCATTCAGAAAGGCTCTCGCTTACATGGATCCGTCAAAACCGGATGCTACTACTTACTACAACTTGTCATCGGTTCTTTCGGAACTTGGAAAGTACAGCGAGGGTGTGAATTACGCAAAGCAGGCTTATGACAACCGTGGCACAACATCAAAGGCCGTGCAGGTGAACATAACCTACACTTACGGACTCTTGTGTGAAAAGACCGGAAAGATTTCTCAGGCCATCGAACTTTACGAAGAGGCGTTGAGTCTTGACGGAATGCACTTGAAGTCAAAGATTAACCTCGGTGGACTCTACTTGAAGCAGGGTGACGTTGATTCTGCAATCACATTCCTGACGAGTGCCTACAACCAGGACAGCAGCAACTTTGAGGCAAACAACAACCTTGGAAACGCGTACAGCCAGAAGGGTGATGCTTCAAATGCGGTCAAGTACTACCAGAATGCACTTAGACTCAATTCTTCCGACAATACCGTGCGTGAGAATCTTGCAAAGACCTACGCTGCAGCAGGACAGTACTCAAATGCAAAGGTCGCTTATGAGGATGTGATTGATGCTGAGCCTGAGAACTGGTCTGCATATCTTGAGGCGGCAAAGGTTGACGTAAAGCTCGGAAACAATGAGGATGCGATTCAGAAGCTGGAATACCTCCAGACTCACAATCCGTCGTTCAGCAGAACCGAGGTGAACGTAATGCTCAACTCGCTCAGGTAATCCATTTTCTGAGTAAATATTCGTGAAGAGATTTAACGCTGGTTAATCCATTTGGGTTGGCCAGCGTTTTTTTTTGTGACAGGGCGATGTAAAAAAAATTATGGTGAAAAAAAACAGATTTTTCTGTCTTACGGCTGAATCCGTTTTACAAGCGTGAAAAGCTGTCGTCTTGTAATCGTGGTGAAAACAGGCCGTCCGTGGGGGCAGTGCGGATCGGGAAGTTTAAGCGCCTCCTCACAAAGCCATGAAGCCATGTCATCATCAAGAACATCTCCGTCCATTACGGCTCTTCTGCATGCAGTGCTTGCCGCAACCGCATTTATGATGTCGTGCGGCTGTATGCGACGGTCCAGCAAATCCCTTGCCAAATCAGCCTCCGTTCCCTTCCATCTTACCGGGACAGTCGTGAATTCCCATTTTCCGTTGCCGCAGTTTTTTCCCGTGAATCCGGCTTCTTCCAAAGTGTCCTGAATCTCCTCAAGATATTTGTCATCCGCCGTGCTTGTGGTCTGAACCGTGTACGGAATGAGCAGGGCTTGCTTTTCACCTGCCTTTTCCATTATCTGATTGTAGAGGTATCTTTCGTGTGCCGCGTGCTGGTCGATTATGTAGAGCGTGTCGTTTTTTTCCGCAATCAAGAATGTGCCGAGTGTCTGTCCGACGAAATGGAATCCTGTTTCGGGATTATCGTGCTCTGACGGAATGTAATTCGGTCTTGCAGGTTTCAGTCCTGAGTTTGATTTTTCATCGCTTGCATAGCTGGTGGTACTGTCTGTGCCGTCGCTTTCATCCGAGGCCAAATCCGCAATCCGTTTTGCATAATCAGTTGCGACGCTGCTTTTGAAAGTCGGTGTGCTGTAAGATGCCTGTCCTGATTTCGGGAAAAAAGATGCCCTTCTGTCGCGATGAACTGAACTGTACGAGACGCTTGAAGGCACGTGGCTTTCCTGATATCCGACTGTGTGCTCACCTTGCGCCGGGGATGCTGCGAATGTGCTTGCGTCCGGAAATTCCTGCTGAAACTCCGCGTCCGAGGCATACATTTCTTTTACGGTAAACTGTTTGTAAAAATCTCTTGTTGCCGTGCTGATTCCGTGATGGAGCCCTGAGATGTCCTTGAAACGCGCCTCCCTTTTTGCCGGGTGGATGTTAAAATCTACCAGCGAGGGATCCATCGTGATGAAAATGGCCGCGACCGGATGTGTGCCGTTTGGAAAGAATCCCTGACCTCCGTACTCAATGGCCTGCAAAAGCGAGTACTCTGAAATCTTTCTTCCATTGACATATATGCTGATGTTCTTTCTGTTTGACCTTGTGACCGAGGGAGTTCCCAAAATCATTTTAAATGACCATGAGCCGTCCCTTGCCTGCGATGAGATTTCGTGGAAGCAGTCCTCATCCTCAAAAAATTCCATTGTCTGAATGAAGCGGTCTTTCAGCGACTGACCTTCCGGGAGCGAGAGTCTTTCCTCACCGTCCACGCTGAACTTAAATCCAATGTCGGGGCGGGGCAGTGCTTTTTCTTCAAATGTGGTGCGGCAGAGTGAGCCTTCGCTTGCGGGTCTTTTTAAAAATTGTCTGCGTGCGGGAAAGTTTTCAAAGAGGCCTGCTGTCTGCACTATGGTTCCGCTTGCTGATGTGGCGGGACTTATAAGATGATCCTCGGTTACGGACGCTTTCATTTTCCATCCGCCGCTTATAATCTGGAGACGGCTTACGGCTGCCATGGAAGAAAGTGCCTCACCACGGAATCCAAGTGTGGTAAGATGCAGGAGGTCCGTTTCCGTAGAGATTTTACTTGTGGCATGTGGACGCGCGCAGGTTTCCAAATCTTCCTTTGTCATTCCGCAGCCGTTGTCAATCACGCGGATTTTTTCAATTCCACCGCCCTCAATTTCCACGGTAATCTGTGTGGCTCCTGAGTCAACCGCATTGTCCATAAGCTCACGGACTATGGCATTCGGTCTGTCAATCACTTCACCCGCGGCAATTTTTCGTGCCACTTCGGAATTCAAAAGTCTGACCCTGCCGTGTTCCGTCTCTTTGTTTTCGTTCCCGCTCATGATTTTATCCTTTGACTAAGAGTTCCTTGTTCCGTTTACTTCTGTCTCAGGGATGAAAAGTTCCAGCGTGGGTCCCTCGTCTTTTTTTGCCTTGGTTTTGCGAGGCTTTTTTTCCTTTGCATTTTTCTCCGCGTCATCCGAAGCACCGGAGTCGCCATCGCTTTCGTTTTCGTCGAAGTCACCCGTGTCCATCAAAATCTGGATTTTTCCCTCAATGGCATCAAGCTCCTTTTCCATGCTCTTTGCCAGTTTGATTCCTTCCTCAAAATCCTTGAGCGCCTCTTCCAGGCTGATGTCGCTTCTTCTTATGGAGGCAGTAAGATCCTCCAGCTTTTTCAAATCATCTTCAAAATTTTTCATTCTATCTGCCCCCTGAATTATATACTGTTTGATTTTACCGTTGCCCTGAGCATTCCGTTTGCGGGCCGGATTATTATTTCGCTGCCTTCCGTTACGTCGCATGCATTTCGGATGACCTTTCCGCTTTGTGCGTCCGTCACCATTGAATATCCCCTGTCGAAAATGGTCTGCGGATTGCAAGTCTCAAGTACCTGCGTGCATCGTGAGATTGTGTCACGCCGGTCCTGAATCAGCTTCGTTATGTTTTCACTGAGTGCCTGTCTTGCCTGATCAAATCTTTGCAAAAGGGGCTGCTCTATGCTTCTGAATTTCAGCTCCATGCTTTCCGGTGTGAATGTCCTGAGCATGAGACGCAAATGTTCCGTCCGCTTTTTGATTGTGTCGTAAAGCATTTCCCTTGCGTTGTTGATGTTGCTGAGAATGTCCTGCTTCATTGGAACACAAATCTCTGCCGCCGCTGATGGAGTCGGTGCACGATAATCCGCCGCATAGTCGGTGAGTGCCCAGTCAATCTCATGTCCCACAGCCGAGACCACGGGGATTTCCGACTCCGCAACCGCACGCACAACGCCCTCGTCGCTGAAGGGTAGCAAATCCTCAAGGGAGCCTCCGCCGCGACCCACAATCAGAACGTCGCACATTTTGTAGTAGTTCGCCGTTTTTATCATGCTGATGATTGTCGCCGCCGCACCTTCTCCCTGCACGACCGCCGGAAATACAATCACGTTCACTTTGTCATTTCGTCGCCTTGTGATTTGCAGAATGTCCCTGAGAGCCGCCCCGGTAGGACTTGTCACGACACCGACAGTTTTTGGAAAAAATGGAATGCGTTTTTTTCTGCTTGAGTCAAAGAGACCTTCGGCTGCAAGTTTTTTCTTTCGCATCTCAATCATCTCCATGATGTCGCCGGTTCCAGCCTTTGACATGGAATTGATGATTATCTGATAGTTGCCCCTTGGACCATAGACGGAGACGGATCCTTTTACCAGAACGAGCATTCCGTCCTTCGGTTTAAAAAGAAGAGATGCGGCCCGTCCCCTGAACATGACAGCCGAAATCTGACACTCATTGTCCTTCAATACAAAATACAAGTGTCCGCTCGGATTTGGTCTGAAATTTGAGATTTCACCTTTCAGAAGGATGTTCGGAAAAGAACCTTCGAGCATTGTTTTTATGAGATTTGTAAGCTGGGTAACGGTCAGCGCATTGTCTTTTTCATCCATGCGCATATTATAGAATAGAGCGGAATAAAAGTCTAGTACGAGGGTAATTGAGAATTTGGAAATATCTAATAATGCAAGTTTGATTTGCCGATAAGTGAAGGGATGAAATCTATTGTTTTTTTGTATGCCGGATTTGAAAATACTCATGCTTTTGACGCAGCGTTCTCCTCACAGTCTGCCTTTGACAGGGTTCTGGTTTGGGCGGATAAAATAAAAGATGTGTGCGGGATTGTCGTCGCGGCATGCGGAAAAACTTATGCGTGTGTTTCCGAGTCAATTGAAAAAAACGGGGTAAAGGCTCAGATTATAAAGCGCGATGACTGGAGTCTCGGAACTCTTCTTGAGCAGATGACTTCATCCTGTTCAAAAAACGGTGCCAGCTGCGCAATTTTTTCCATGGCGGACCGGCCATTTTTGGACAGCACTTTGACTGAGCAGATTCTTTGTGAGCATGAAAAATATCTTTCAGAATACACATTTGCGGACGGATATCCGCTTGGATTTTTCCCTGAGGTAGTTGACTCAGGCACGCTCAACATACTCGCATCTCTTTCAAAAGAAAAAAACATGGCTGATGGCGGCGTTGATTCAGGAAGCATTTATTCCGTCATAAAAACCGACATAAACTCCTTTGAGATTGAGGCCGTGATTGCACCGAGGGATTTCAGAATGCTGCGTCTTGATTTCTCATGCTCAAGCAAGTCCAAGCTGCTTTCATGCAAGGCACTTTTTGACGAGGCACTTAACTCAAAGGTTTCGTTTGAATCCCTTGCACTTTCTGAACTCGCCGAAAAAACTGCGTCGGTACAGCAGACAGTCCCTGCGTTTTATAACGTACAGATTTGCGGAAAATATTCAAGATCGGCAATCTACAATCCACTTTTTGCTTCGGATAAAAAATTATATGAGCAGTCTTCTTCCAATGTGATGAGCCTGGAGCAGTTCAAGGCGTTTGTTTCCTCCGCATCTGATTTTTCCGAGTCGGCGGTAATAGGACTTGGATTCTGGGGCGATCCCTTGCTCCTTCCGAATCTTTCTGATTATGTGCAGGCGGTTCTTTCAAATCCTGGGCTTTCCGTTCTGATTGAAACTGACGGCCACAGTGTGGATGAAAATCTTGCGGTAAAAATAAAGGCGGTTGCGGACTCCTTTGGTGGGGCAGAAAAAAAGGATGGAAAAGTTACTTGGATTGTAAATGTTGATTCTGCAAGCGCAAAAAAATACGGGCAGATTCACGGCAATCTTGAGGGAAAATCTTTTGAGTCCACGGGCGAAAGCGAAACATATTTTGCTCGCTCGGTGAATGCCGTCTCAACTCTTGAGAAATATTTTCCGGGAGATGTTTATCCTCAGTTCGTGCGCATGAAACTCAACGAGGATGAGCTTGAGACCTTCTACCGCTTTTGGCATGGAAGCGAATCTCCGTCCGGTGGAAAAGTCATAATCCAAAAATACGATTCTTTCTGCGGGCTTTTGAGCGATGAAAAACCTGCCGACCTTTCTCCATTGAAGCGGAATCCGTGCTGGCATATAAAACGCGACATGAATGTTCTTGCAGACGGAAGTGTCCCGATGTGCAGGGAATGCATTTATTCCAACATAGTCGGAAATGTTTTCAGCGAGGGAATTGAGTCGGTCTGGAAAAAAACGAGGGATTTTGTTCGCAATCATATAGAATGTAAATTTGACGAAAAGTGCGGAGCGTGTGATGAATACTATACCTATAATTTTTAATCAGCGCGCTATAAATAGAACTGTGCTTGGCGGAACGGAAAAAGCAGAGATGGTAAAAATGCCGGTTGACTGCATCATCCTGAACCGGAGCGGAAATCAGTACAGGAATTTCATTTTCGAAAAAATTTTGAACCACGGATTCCGACGCATAATCTGCATTGAATCAAATGACAGAAGCCGGAATCTGGACGAGCTTTCACAGCAATATCCCAGCGTTCGGTTTGTTATTCCCCACGATGAAGTTACGCCGGGAGACATGATAAACATGGGAATGGCTGAGGCGGAGGAAGATTTTGTTCTTGTGATTCAGGATGACATGTGCACGGAGACTTTCCGTTTTCCTGAGCAGCTTGCGGAAAAACTGATCGGATTGAATCAGTTCTGCATTTGTCCAAGGCTTATTGCAAGTACACAACAGGTCATTCCGGTGCTTTTCAGACCCAATGTAAAAAACGCCGTCTTTTCCGTGGAGTCATCATTGAGTTCGGCAAGCGGAAATCCGACCTTTTATGCTACTGACTGGGCTGGATTCTACAGCAGGGAAAAATTCATTCAGCTCGGCGGTGCGGACTACACAATCAAATCTGAGTATTGGCAGAAAATGGATTTGTTCCTGCGCTCGTGGCTTTGGGGCGAAAAGACTTTGATTGATACGGGAATGACTTTTACATATTCGGGAAATGTGCCTGAGGAAAACCGGACGGCGGATAAATCCTATCTGCTCTTTTATTTGAAGAATCTTCTTCCGGTGTTCAGAAATGGAAAGGCTGACATTCCTCTTTCGTCATTTTTCTCTTTCAAAAAATCCAACCGATGCGGATTAAGGGAGTCCATAAAACTTTTCAAGGCCGCGGGAAAATGGACGGATCAGAATATGTACAGATTTAAAATGGATGCGGTGTGTCTGATTGAAAACTGGAATGCAGGCGAAGAATAAAAGAGGGGTCGATTTATGGAAAAGAAAAAAAATAAAGAACGGATTGCTGTAATCGTTCAGTGCAGACTTTCATCGAGCAGACTTCCTAAAAAGGCTCTGAAAACAATCGGTGACAAAAGCATCCTGCAGTGGTCTCTTGATGCCATGAAAAAGGTTCCCGCCGACTGTTATTATCTTGCGACGGACAGGGACAGTGAGAGCGCACTTTCCGAGATTGCGAAAAAATGCGGATATGAAATTTACGCGGGTTCCCTTGAGGATGTGCTTGACCGCTTCTGTGACGTGATTGACATTAGTGGTGCGGATGTCGTTGTAAGGGCTACGGCGGACAATCCATTTCTTTTTTATGAGGCCGCCACTGATTTGCTCAGCTTGTGGAAGGAAAAAAATGCGTCCTCTCAGATTGATTATTTGACTTACCGTGGATTGCCTCATGGCAGCGGCATTGAAATTCTGCGTGCGGCGTCTCTTGTTGAGGCGAAGGTAACGACCAAGGATCCTTATGACCATGAGCATGTGGGACCTTCGCTTTACAATCATCAGGACAGATACAAGTGTGTCTTTGAGGATGCACCCGAAAAATATTTTTATCCGGATTTGAGAACCACCGTAGACACAGCGACGGATTTTTTGCGCGCCGAGAAAATTTACAAATCGGTTTCTGAAAAGAGAAGGGGCAAGGGGCCTTTTACCTGTGGGGAAATCATCAGTGCGTTTGAAAAACCCGGAATCAAAAAACGGATTATTTTTGTCCCATCAGTGGATAAGGGGCATGGAACCGGACACTTGAGAAGATGCCTTGATCTTGCGACGGAACTTTTCGCCGACATACTGATTCCAGAGAATGCATCTCTTGAGCAGTGCACGGAACTTGTCGCGGAGGCAAAGAAAAACGGACTTTCCGACTCTCAGATTCTGACGGCACTTCCCGAACATGGAAACTATGATTTTATTGTCGCGGATTTGTTCCAGACTCCTGAATCCTTTGCGCGAAATCTTGATCCGAATGCCAGCGTAATCTCTCTTGACGACGGTGCCTCCGACACAGATTTTGCCGACTATCTTTTGGACATAATTCCCTCGGCTGAAACCGGACGACGTGCGAATCTTGTTGAGCCCGGTTTTATTCCCATGCCGAAGAGAAAAAAATCAGGATTGAATGACGGTTTGAAAATCCATACGGCCATTGTTGTTCTTGGCGGCGAGGATCCGGCTTCACTTTCTTTCCCTGCTGCGACGGCACTTTCTGAAAACGGACTCTATGTTACGCTCGTGTGCTCGGATGAAAAATTTGTTCCCGACATGGAAACACGGATTAAGGAAAGAGATTGCGCCAACGTAAAAGTCTGCGGCCCCATTTCCAATCTGCGTGAAAAACTTTCGGATTATGATCTTGTTGTGACTCATTATGGATTCACTGCTTTTGAAGCCGCTGGTGCCGGATGTGCGGTGATTCTTTTGCCGACCACATTGTTGCATGAGACGCTTTCAAAAAAATATGGATTTGTCTGTCTCTCGTCGGAAGAGATTGGACCTCAGGGATTTGCTGAGGCGCTAAAAAATCCGTCCGCTCTTTTCAAAAAAGAAATTTCGGATTCAGAAAAATCTCTCGGCACATACATCAATGAGTTGTGCAAGGGTAAAAAACTTCTCTGCCCGGTATGCCAGAAAAAAATGGACGCGCAGGATACTTTGGTTGCAAGAGTCGGAGGACGAACTTTCCGTCGCTGTAGGTCATGCGGTATGCTCTATCAGTCATGGACAATGCAGGCCGAGCAGACTGAGTATAACCACGATTATTTTTATGCTGATTATGAGAAGCAGTATGGAAAAACTTACGAGGAAGATTTTGCTGCCATAAAAGCCCAGGGTGTGAGACGCACAGGATACATCGACATGATTTTCCATCACTCACATTCTGCTGTGACTCCGACAATTCTGGACATCGGTTGTGCGCTGGGTGCATTTATGGATGCCGCAGGTGACGCTGGATGGCAGGTCTATGGACTTGATATTTCCCAGACCGCAGTGGACTATGTACGGAACACCCTGCATTTCCCCGCGCTGTGTGCTCCGTTCCCGAAGGTTGATTTTTCATCGGAGTTTGGAATTGAGACATTTGATGCCGTGACTATGTGGTATGTGATCGAGCATTTCCAGAATCTTGATTCAGTTCTTCAGGCTGTGTCACGCATCGTAAAAAAGGGCGGAGTGTTTGCATTCAGCACTCCATCGGCATCCGGTGTGAGCGGAAGATACAACACGCAGACTTTCTTTGAGCAGAGTCCGTCCGACCACTACACATTGTGGGAGCCTTCCCGTGCCGACTCAATCTTGCATAAGTACGGATTCAAAGTGTGCCGCATTGTTCCGACCGGAATCCACCCGGAGAGATTTCCCGCTGCAAAAAAACACGGATGGACAAAGGAGAATTTTCAGTTTAAGCTCCTTGAGTCCGCAAGCAAGATGATGAAGCTCGGTGACACATTTGAAGTCTATTGCAAAAAAATAAAATAGGACGGTGCTGATATGGATGAACCTTATATTTTGATTTTGGGAGCCGGATTGATGCAGAGACCCGCGATCGAGGCTGCCCGTGAGCTTGGGTTCCGCACTCTCGTTGTGGATGCAAATCCGAATGCATTGTGTGTTCCTTTTGCGGATCGCTTTGAGCCTGTTGACCTGAAGGATAAGGATGCGCTTGTGGCCCTTGCAAAATCCATGGGAAAAAATCTTGCAGCCGTCTTTACTGCCGGTACTGATTTTTCAGCGTCGGTTTCCTATGTCGCCGAGAAATGCGGACTGAACGCTCACAGCTATGAGGCAGCCCTAAATGCAAGCAATAAAGTCCGTATGCGCTCATGCTTTGAAAGGGACGGAATCAGCTCACCGAAGTTCCAGAAGGTTCATCGCACACAGATTGCGTCTCTCATTGCTCCTGAGGTAATCGGCAGCATGTCTTTTCCGAAAGTTGTGAAGCCCGTGGACAACATGGGTGCGAGGGGTTGCCGTCTGATCAGAAATCGTGACGAGTTTTTGCCCGCTGTTGAGGATGCCGTCCGATTCTCCAGAACTGGATGCGCAATCCTTGAGGACTACATGGAGGGACCGGAGTTTTCCATTGACTCAATTGTTTACGACGGAACTCTCACAATCACGGGATTCGCTGACCGGCACATTTTTTACGAGCCATATTTTATTGAGACCGGACATACCATGCCCACATCTGTCAGCGACGAGATGAAATCCGCTTTGATAAAAACATTCGCGCAGGGAATAAAATCTCTCGGACTCACAAGCGGAGTCGCAAAGGCTGATATAAAATACACGGCGAACGGACCCATGATCGGGGAGATTGCGGCGAGACTTTCCGGCGGCTATATGTCAGGATGGACTTATCCGTATGCGTCGGGAATCAATCTGACGAAAGAGGCCATGCTGATTGCGCTGGGTAAAAAACCAGAGACCCTTCTTGCTCAGAGAAAAAAGCTTCCGATTGACGGCGCGCCATTTGAAATCTATGACTTGCCCTGCGTGAAAAACAGTGCGGAGAGGGCCTGGATTTCCATTCCCGGAAAAGTGTCGGAAATTGTCGGACTTGAGAGGGGCAGGGAGAGACCCTTTGTTAAAAATACGTTTACGAGGTCGGGTGTTTCAAGCATAGTTGATTTCCCGAGAAACAATGTGGAAAAATGCGGCAACTTCATTTCGCTTTCCGAAAAAAAGGAACTTGCTGTGGAGTCCGCTGAAAATGCAGTTTCCGATGTCGTTCTTAGACTTGAGCCTGAATGCGCGGAGACAGACAGATTCCTTGCCGGTGAGTGCCAGAAAAGCGAGCAGAATTTCCCGCCGGACGCATTCGAACTGGATGAAAAGCTCCGTGCCGAACTTGAGCAGTCCGCTTCGAAGATGGGGGTAATTGGAGCTGGAGAAAAAGTGGCGAAAAAAATCCCTATCTGTATGGAGAAATCTGCCGATAATCTTAAGGACTGGAATCATCGGAGCATCAGAAAGACTCTTGATCTTTTTGATGAAATCTGTCCTGAGCACCCGGAAATGGATGCCCTTCAGTTCTGGAAGATTTTAGTACGTGGCGGAATACAGGGAATTCTGTATTATTCAGACGGCGTTTCTCACAAGGATCGCTGGTAGTCATTAATATAGAAGAAAGTTGTATTTCCGAAAGAGAATCGGCAGCTGATGAAAAAGAAGTTTTTGCTGGCAGCAGTTTTTATTTGTCTCTTTTCCCGCATGGTTTTTGCGCAGGGTGTCAATCTGATGGAGATGACGCAGAAATCCGGGATATGGCTTTACTGGGATTCCCTTGCACAGAGCGGGATGATGGAAAAGGACGGTCATCATTTATCTTTCAAACTTGGCGACACCTTTGTGCTTGAGGATTTCAAATCCCTTGCGGAGGTAGACGCTCCATATATTGAAAACGGAATGCTCATGGTTACTCCGGCGTTCGCGTCTTATATGGAAAAGTTTTTTGGCGGAGAAGATGTGGCTCCTCACTATAGGGTAGGAGTTATTTTGATAGACCCCGGTCATGGAGGAAAAGATCCGGGTGCAAGCGGTGAAGTGGAAGTCAACGGAAGAAAGGTCAAGATCAAGGAAAAGGACGTTTGTCTTAGCATTGGTCTGAAGCTCAGGGATTATCTGCAAAAGGCGTATCCCGACAAGCAGATTCTTATGACCCGCGACACCGATGTATATCTCAAGCTGGATGAGAGGACAGAGATTGCCAACTCAATCAAGCTGGGGGAAAATGAGGCAATACTTTATGTTTCCATACACGTCAACTCAAGCCTTGACAAAAGTGCCTCCGGATATGAAGTCTGGTATTTGTCGCCGGACTACAGGAGACAGGTTTTGGACAGGCAGGTATCGGACGACAAAAATGTGCAGTCAATACTGAACGACTTGTTGGAAGAAGAGTATACGACAGAATCCATACTCATAGCGAAGTTCATCCTTGACGGCATTGGAGCTCAGGTGGGTAATCTGAGTAAGTCCCGTGGCTCGAAAGAGGAGGAATGGTTTGTTGTGAGAAATTCCAAGATGCCTAGCGTTTTGGTTGAAACTGGATTTCTGTCAAATGAAAATGAGGCAAAACTCCTGATGGACGATGAGTACTTGAACAAAATTGCCGTTGGGATATATAATGGTCTGCAGGCTTTTGTAAGCCATTTCGAACGTTCCCGAGGATTTACCGGGTCAAATTAGTAGGTTTTCAAAGATTTTGCTCTTGGAACTTACTCTGATGTCCTGAAAATGTGCGGGAAATAGGAGCGGAAGATGAAAAAGGTCAATGCGGTCGTTATAGTTTTGTCGCTGGTGATGCTCGCGGTTACAGCAGCAGTATCGTTTGTTCGCCTTAGGACGGACAGGGAGCGTGCGGTAATGTACTTCACGTCATTCGGTACTGACGATGTTTGTACCGAGGTCCGGTATTTTCCGAAGAATCCGATTCAGGGTGAGGTGGCCTTTTTTGTGGATGAGCTGCTTCTTGGTCCCATGACTAACAGGTACAAGCCTTTGTTTGCCAGGGGAACCAGAGCTGAGTTCTGTACGCTGGAAGGGGACACGCTCTATGTTGGGTTAAGCGGAGATGCACTGTCCGTAAGCAAGGAGAGTGCGGATATAGAAACGGGCATCAAATTACTAAAAGTGAATATTGTGAAGAAATTCACAAAAATAAACACTGTTTTGGTGTACATCGGTGGTAAGAGTGTTTATAAAGAAAGCTGATTTTGCAGCCATGGGAAACAAGTGTCTCCCGGTCATCTTTTGTCAAAAAAAAATTTTGATAAATTGGTGAAAAAAACGTTGACAAAAAAGCAATCTTAATAGATACTATTATTAACAAGGCTACATCAAAAGTGTAAAAAAGGAGCTTCGAATGAAGAGAACTTTAGTTTTAACTGCCGCTGCTGCGCTGTTGGCAGGAACACTCGGATTCGCAAAGGAATCAACACTCATCGATTTCTCATTGCTGGAGGCTAATACTTCCTCTTCTGGTCAGGACCAGAACGGTGAAACGATTGAGATTCCTGAGAACGAGAGAACCCTTATGGATTATTCTGTAGCTGCCGGTGCAACATATACTGGCGCACAGAAGTCACTTATGAAGACCTCTTTGGCTCTGCCAAACTGGGAAGTCGTTCTGAACTCTTCTGCAAAGAGCGTTCAGGCTTCTGCACTTTCTCAGGTTGTTGAAGCTGAGGTAAAGAGAGGCGATCAGCCTTTCGTAGGTTCTAAGGTAATGGGCGTACGCGTTTTGTTCCCCTCTTGGAATAACAATGCAAATGCCAAGATTGTTCCCCCCTTCGAGATTCAGGCTTATGAGCCTTTGGACGAGAGCGGTGAAGAGTATCGCTTCGAGAACGGATACGGACTTATCCGCAACGTTGGAACAATCAAATCAATTGCTTGTACAACAATGGGAATGAACTTCCCCCACCAGCTCTATGTTCTTCTCAAGGACAATGATGGTATTGAGCGCCGCTACTTCATGGGCAGCCTGCTCTTCGACGGATGGAAGACACTTCAGTGGAACAACCCCAACTACATCTCTGAGGTTCGCACTCGTGAGATTCGCGTTTATCCGATCTATCCCCGCGGAATTCCTTATGTGAAGTTCGCTGGATTCCAGATTACTCGCGACGCTCGTGACATCGGCGATGACTTCATCGGTTACTTCAAGGACGTAAAGGTTATCTATGACCTCGCAGTTCTTACAACTGACCGCGACATTGATGACGAGGACCTCTGGGGAATCATCACCAAGAAGGAAGCTGAGCGCCAGAAGGTTGAGATGGATCACTTTGGTGCAAAGCAGGTTAACCGCTACATCGAGAGACAGAAGATGGCAACAGAGGAGACTTTCACAGCTACTCTGAATGAAGATGCCGCTTCAAACGCTGGTAACTAATTAGCTGACCGGTTTTACAAGGGATTTTCCGTGCTTTTGCGCCGGATTTCCCTCGTGAAGAAAGGCCGTCCGAAAGGGCGGTCTTTTTTTATGTCAATCTCTTCACATTCTTTTGGTGCGCCAGTAAAAATCACTTGCAATCAGGGGATAAATAGGGTAAAATTAATGTAATCGCTAAAAAAAGTGTGGGGAGATAAAAAATGAACTGTCAGGAAATCTTTGAGAGGGGAATCAAATTCCATCATTATTGCAATACGGCTTATCCTTTGCGGGCCACCTCACTGAGACAGTATGAAGTGCATGATGAGGAAAAAATCTATGAGCTTGTAAAATCAAACATAGAGGCTCAGAAAGAAATTTGTCTTTACGTCCACATTCCCTTCTGTCAGTCGCGGTGTAAATTTTGTGAGTATGTTGTTTTGAACGAAAGACCCGATGAGAAAATGCAGGACACTTATGTGCAATATCTCCTTAAGGAAATGGAGCTTTACCGGAAAATCATAAAGGACAAACCCGTCATCGGTTATGACCTGGGAGGAGGAACCCCGGCTTTCCTTTCCGCAAAAAATCTTTCGCTGATTACCGATGAAATCAAGCACTTTAATTTGAAAGAGGGGATGTACCTGAGCATTGAGACTACCCCGATGATTGCCGCAAAAGATTTGGAAAAACTCAAGGCCATAAAATCTTTGGGCTACAACCGCATTTCCATGGGATTCCAGACCGTTTCGGAAAAATTGCTTGAGTCTCTAGGTCGCGAGGGCTCAAAGTCAATCTACGAAAAGGCCGTTGAAAATATCCGTGCGGCTGGATTTGACAGGTTGAACGTAGATTTGATGTACGGTTTTTTGAATCAGTCTGACGAGGATTTTGCGAACACAATAAAATATACAATCGCGCTGAATCCCGAGTTCATTACGCTTTACAGAAACCGTTACAAGGGAACGTCTCTTGAATCTGAGTCCCAGGGTGTGACTTTGTATAAGGTGAACCGGCAGTACGACATTGCATTCAGACTTTTGAAGGAGGCGGGCTATGTCGCGAACAACGGAAAAAACACTTTCAGCAGGATTTCCGGTGATTTGGGAACGTCAAGCTATCTTACAACGCGCGTTGTGAATGCTACGTCCTACGTGGGATTCGGGCTCGGAGCTCAGTCCTTCGTGGGAAATTATCTTGCGTACAATCTGGGCTGCGTCGATCACAAGACGGAAAAGTACTACGAGCATCTTGACCGGGGCGTGCTTCCGATTAATGACATTGCCGATATGCCCGTTGAGGAAGTGCGTGCAAAAGCTCTGTCCGTGATGTTCTATTTCGGATTTATTTCGATGAGCGCGTATAAAAATCGCTTCGCCGAGGATTTCAAAAAGGTTTACGCCGGGCAGATTGAATTCCTGGAGAAAAACTATCTTATGGAGTTCGTGGATTCTGACACATTCATGCTCACAGATTACGGTGCGGCTCATCTTTATGGAATCATCCCTTTGTTTTACAGTGAGAGAAGCATTGTCGAGATGTTCGCCATGTCGGACAGAATCCTTGACGACAAAAAAGGTGAGAAAATCTATCTTGACAAATACGACAGGAAAAAATTTGACGCTCCTTCTGTTGCTGTGGACTTGATCATTCTGAACCGAGACATGTCCAAAGTCCTTTTGATAAACCGTGCGGACCATCCTTTTGTGAACAAACTTGCCTTGCCGGGCGGGTTCTATCTGCCGTCGGATTTGACCATTGAGGCTGCGGCTTCAAGGGAACTGATGGAAGAAACATCCGTGTCGCTTGCGATTACGAACGAGAATCTTGTGAAAATCACGAGCACACAGAACCGGGATCCGAGGGGCTGGGTCATAAGCGTCGCTTATAAGGTCGTCATTGATGAGAATGATTATAAGGTCGTTGCGAACAGCGATGCCTTGTATGCGAATTGGTTCAGCATCGATTCCATCAAGGAAGATTCCATGGCGTTTGATCATTATGAAATCTTAAGGCAATCTCTTGCAATCCGCTCATAAATGGAGTAGAATTATTGTAGCGAAAAATGTCGGGAGGGCAAAAGTGAGTGATTCTAAAAAAGTTTCAAAAATAACCTCAAAAGAGCTGCCTAACAAAATAAAAATCAGGAAGATTTACGAAAGCTACGGGCCTGTTTTCAATGAGATTCTCGGAAAGGTTGAGCAAAGGCTCAAGGCAACCATTAAAATTGCGTCTCTGCCCACTTACAAGGCCAGGATAAAATCCTTTGACTCGTATTATAAGAAGATTCTGAGACAAAAACCGGATCAGGCCGCAGAGGGTACATCGCTGGTAACTCTGACCGACATGATAGGAATCCGCGTGATATGTGCATTCCTTGAGGATTTGTCCATAGTCGAAAAGATTTTGCTGAAAAATTTTCAGGTCATGGAAGTTGAGAGAAAAGGCTCCCAGCAGTCATTCCGCGAGTTTGGATACGAGTCCCTGCATGTGCTCATAAAAATCCCGGATGACTGTATGCCGGATTTGAAAGAGCCGCCGCTGCCCGATGACATAGTTTGTGAAATCCAGATCCGCACAATCCTGCAGGACGCATGGGCCGAGGTGGAGCACGAGCTGATTTACAAAAGCGAATTCAATCCTTTCGATAAGCCGCTCAGACGCAAACTTGCCTCAATCAATGCGAGCCTTTCACTTGCGGACACAATCTTCCAGGAAATCCGCGACTACCAGAATCGCTTGCAGATTGAGCTGGGATCAAGGCGCAACACATTCTACGAAAAGGCCGATGAAATCACCTCGAAGGAATTCGGCGGGGTCAGGAAAAACGCGAGGGCAAATCCGTTCATTTCAAATAACTCTGGCAGCATTGATGATTTGGTCCTGCAGGCACTTCACGAGCACAACGTCGGAAATTTTTCCCAGGCCATCGAAATCTACACGCAGATTCTGGAATCAACTCCCACACCGCCTCCCGTCGTTCTTGGCGTAATCTACAAGCACAGGGGCATGGCACAGTTCGCGCAAAATGACTATGATTCGGCCCTTCTGGATTTTCAAAAGAGCGTTGAGAATGACCCGAAGTGTTTCCGCTCCCTTTATTACGAGGGAATCGTGCATTCAATTCAGGGACGCAATGAGGAAGCCATTGCTTGTTTCAATCAGTCCCTTGAGATTGACAAATATCAGAGCCATGTGTATTACAGACGCTCGCTCGCATATTTTACTTCCGGCGACTATGTTCACGCGATGGAGGACATCAATTCCGCGATTAACCTTGGCCTTGAGGATGATGAGGTTAAGGATCTGCGCGCGAAGATTGTCGAGAAATTTGACATGGGAATGTGAAACTTGAGCAACTTGTAATTTTTTTATTTGCATTATTTTAAAACATGGAATATAATTGTATTAAGGGTCGGAAAATGCCGGCTTGAATTTTGTATTTAACGAGGTATGCAAATGGGAAAGTTTGTGATTGACAAAACCAAAAACGGTGGCGTTAAGTTCAATCTGCTGGCAGGAAACGGAGAGATTATTGCAACATCCGAGGTTTACAACACAAAGGCCGCCTGCAAAAATGGAATCAGCAGTGTAATCCGCAATGCTGGATCTGAGATTGAGAATCAGACCGAAAAGGATTACACGGTTCTGAAAAATCCGAAGTATGAGGTTTACAAGGACAAAAAGGGCGAGTTCCGCTATCGTCTCAAGGCATCCAACGGCCAGATTATTGCTGTCGGCGAGGGCTATACTTCGCTTGACGCCGTGAAAAAGGGAATTGCCTCAATCAAGAAAAATGCCGTTCCCGACGTGAAGATTGACGATCAGACTGTCGCAAAAAAATAAGCTCGCCTGGAAAACAGAGTCTTTTCGGACATCCTATAAGTGTGCATAAGCAAATCATAAAGCCAGTTTCAGATTCCACAGGTCTTTGGGACTGGCTCTTGTGCTGGCAAAAAGTGAAGTTTTTCGAGGGGCGCTTTGGTGATTTTGGATAAAAAATTAGAGAATTCTTCATTTTTCTCTTGACATGGTTCGCAATTTTGTGTTATAGTGACTTAGTAAACGAAAGTTTGCTTTGGAAACGTATGTCTCCTTCGTCTAGTGGTTAGGACATCGGGTTTTCATCCCGACAACATGGGTTCAATTCCCGTAGGAGATGCTAAGCCAAGAGACCCGCTTCTTTTTGAGGTGGGTCTTTTTTTTGTGTGTGCTGATTTAGGCTATTCTGAGGGTGAGTCTAAAAACTTGTTCAACTGTGATTTTATTTGTTGTTCTTCATTTGAACCTTTTGTGTATCTGTTCTGTATATTCGCAATATGGATAGTTTGTGCAGCCTATAAACCAATGGCCATTTTTCCCCTTCCGTTTAATAAGAAATCCACCGCATGAAGGACATTTTAAGGGATTTGAAAGGATTTTTGTATCTCGTAAGGTATATTCACAGTTTGGAAAGTTTGAACATCCAATAAAATACTTTCCGTTATGCTCAACTTTTAAAAGATTGCCGGTTTTGCAACGGGGGCAGAGTGTGTCAGCATTAGTTTGCTGTTTTTTGATAGAGATAAAGCAAACATTTTTAGATTCGTTGAATTCTTTGAAAAAAATGGAAGGAATTGCATTGTCAGTAAGTACAAATGTTCTGTTTTTTGTCCTGGTTATTGCGACATAAAAAAGACGTCTTTCTTCTGCGAATCTGAAATTTTCCGCGTTAGTTAAAACAAGATCCAAGACTTTATCATCCGCAATCTGATTTGGAAATCCGAGTTTTTGGTTGGTAAAATTCAATAAAACAACATTATCCGCTTCAAGACCTTTTGATTTATGTACCGAAAGAAAACTTATTTTAAGCTCTGGTATGGGAATATATTTCAGTTCCTCATTTCGATTGTCGTGAGTGATTTTAAAGAGCCCTGATTTTTTCACAATTTCGAAATCATAATTTGTGCGACCTAATAGCAAAATGGAGGAATTAACTCCGAATTCAGAGACAATTTTCTTAATAACCGAATTTAAAGCTTGATATGGTTCATTATTATATCCCCAAAAAACAAGGGGATAATCTAATTTTTTGTCAGAGTGCAAATTTTTTTGAAGTTGTTTTGGGTTTCTAAGAATAAAACTTGAAGCTTCATCAATCAGATTCTGGGAATTCCGATATGTTTTCTCGATTTTCAAGATTTTTGTGAATCCAAAATACTTTTGAAAATCAGTGAAAAGGGAAATATCGCTTCCTGCAAATCTGTAGATGGATTGCCAATCATCACCGACACAAAAAAACTTTGCATGAGTTCTATCTGCAATTGTTTTTAGGAAATTAAACCGTGCTTGTGATATGTCCTGATATTCATCTACTATGACATATTTATAAGGATGGATATAACGCCCAAGGGATACTTTGTCAGCGGCATTATTTATCATATCAGAAAAATCAATGGCGTTATTTGACGAAAGATAGTTCTGATACTCTGTCATAATTGTCTTTATTATATCAAGAAATAAGCTTGTTCGTTGCCTGAAAAACTCATTTTTTTCTGATTTATTTTCCTTCTGCATTTTGTCAATCTCATCAATCCTATAATTTGCAGATTTGAAAAGAGTTATAAAAGTGCAGCATAGCTTTATAAATTCAGAAAAGTATTTGTTGGTTTTGCTGTCATAAACAGTATTGAAAACATCTGTAAAGTCTCGTTCATTTAGTTTTACTCCGTTTTCAACAAGAAGTTCCTCAAGTTTTTGAAAAAGAATTCCCTCTGAGCTATAATATGAATAGGTCTCAATGAGTTTTGTTCCATTAATCTTGTGAAATTCTCTTTTCCAACTTATTCCGTCCAAATATTTCTCTTCCTCGACTTCGGAAAGCCAAGGTACTCTAAAATCTTTTGAAACTCCGAAGTGTTCCAAATAAATGTTGTAATCACTCAAATAAAAATCTGGATGATACGATTTTCGTAATGGGTCATCGCTTTCAAATGGATATTGTTTCTCATATTCATAATTTATGCCATGCATAAAGAGAAAGTTCGCAATTTTTGTTTCTTCAACGCTTTTTACTTTTTCATTCTTTAAAGTGGAATGTGTTTGTGATTTTTCAGCAGCAACATTGCGGATATATTTTTCACGTTTATATTTTGAACTCAATGTTTCAAGATCAGCTGTCTTTTCTTCCTCGTATAATTCCCCAAGTGACGAATACTCTTCCAGATTGTTGGGGATGTCAAGAAAGTATGCAAAAAATTCTGTTATGTCTTTCACGACATTTGGATGATTCTGTATTTCAGATTCGAAGAAGTCATGGACAAATTTGTTCAGGATGCTTTCATCGCAAACATTCGGCCTTATCCCTTCGGCATTGGTTATTATATCAAGTCCGAGTTTATGAAATGTTGTGGCCTCGGCATCTATTCCAAGTTTATTTTGAATCCTCTCGGTCATTTCTTGTGCAGATTTTTTTGTGAATGAGATAAGTAGAATGTCCTTTGGGTTTTCTTTTTTTATTTCACACAGGTATTTGACTTTTGCAGCTATAGTTAAGGTTTTACCACTTCCTGCACCAGCCAAAACAAGAGTTCGATCTTCATCGGTAATAACAGCCGTTCGTTGTTGATTGTCCAAGGATTTCCCATCTATATTTGAAAAGAAATCGTCATATTTCTTTGATTCAGATTGTATGAACTGCAAGTTTGAGGAATCGAAATAATATTCAGGCGATTTGTAGATAGTAGAAAAACGCTCAAAGTCTGAAAAGCCGTCATCACCATCTCTAAAATCTGCAATTTTGGCTTTTTCGGAAAGTTTTTCCCATTTTTTAAGAAAACTTTGAGCCTTTGATTGAGAGACATATTCCAATGTAATTTTTGAGAGTTCATAAAAAAAATTGGAAATTTCCTCGGAAATGGGTTTTAAGTTTTCTTTTCTTTTTATGTCTATATTTGATTCCGAGATATGTTTATGAAGGTTCCTGTAAGTTGCATTGAATCGTGAGACTTCTGAAAATTGAGTATTTCTTGTGGATATTCTATATTTTGATGTTTCCTCATAAAACCACAACCATTTTGAAGAAAATGCTTTTTCTTCAGAGTCATCAACAATTCTTTTTGTCAGTTCTGCGTATTCCGAAAAAAAATCATTTATGTGGATTTGAAACTCTTGAAATTTCTGCTCCAGTGCTTTTAGAAGTCTTTTCTTACGGTTTACAAGAAAAAGTATTGAGCCAATTACTATTGATATGCTTGCTGTTATTATCGAATATATAATAATCATTTAAAACACATCATCCTGTGAATCTTCCACATCATCTGCATTTGTGAATCGGTATTCGAGATTGACCCAGCCGCGATTGCTGTAATATCCTGCTGTAACATAAAGATAAACGTACTCTAAGTTATCTTTCATCGGGGATTCGGTTTCCCATCTTGCTGAAAGAATTCTAGAACCTTTGTTTATGGCTTCCAGCCATCCATCATCTCGTTTTGCATAATAGTCACTACTGTCTAATACCTCGTCAGCAATTTCAGGAGTTCCGTAGGTTTTTGCAATTCGGTTGCTGATTTCATAAAATTTTTCCTTAAGCTCTGTACCGTACTGGTTTGAAGTAATACTTAAACTGACAGCCTTTATGTAATACAGCCCCTCAACATCATCCACATAGGCATAATATTTCTCAAACAGCGGGTGATTTTTCTCCGGTGAAATCTTGTAGCAGTCGTCCTTCACATTCTTAGGTCTCTGCCCACCGCAAGCCTGAGAAATCTCTTCTAAATTCATTCCCATTCGCAGACCAAATGGTGCTGCAAACAGGAGACTGGAAATAAGTGTCAAAGTTACAAGTAATAAAAGTTTCTTTTTCATAAAATCCTCCGTAAAATAAAGAAAAATATGTCCTAATGGTTACTTATATTCCAAAAGAGATTCTACTTCTGAAATTGAAAGTCCTGTACCGTCTGCAACTTGCTGCGGGGAGAGCCCCAGTTTCCATCTGCGCGACATATTCTTCTTCACTTGCAAAATCATCAATTGCCATGATTAAAGTATAACACATTTTTGGCAAATCGTGGAAAAATTTCCTATGTTTTTGAACAAACAGACAGTGTTTTTGGTCTGAAAATCATAAAGTTGAATCTGTCCGAACTCTCCCTAATACTCCATAACATCTATTTTTCTCTTAAGAACCGCGGCATAATCGTGGCCTGTCTTTGTTACTTTCTCAGGATTCATCTGGTAGTGGATGTTGTAAAGGATTCCGTTTTCTCCGGTTCTATCAGCTATATGATCCTCGTCAATATGAATACCTATCACCTCTAGGCAGAGCATAACATGATCATCTCCCGGTACGATTTCCTTTTCCCAGACGTACTTGCATTCAAGGTTCATAAAGCATTCCGAAACCATAGGAGCATTAACCCATGATGCCTTTTCGACAGACAGGCCGGAAGCCGTAATTTCATCTGCTTCAAACTGATTGTTTTTAATCGTCGCCATACACGCTGCATGGAACTCTTCCGACATAAAATTGATAACGGCTTCTTTTGTCTCGTTCACACTCTGATACAGGTGTCCGTTTTTATTTACGCTGGCCAGGACAGCATAAAAACCATTACCCCGATTGGCACTCGTAAAGCTTGCCCATGACTGCATACATGCATTAGGCATACCGTTGGACTTGTATGTGGTAACAAGAAACAGAGGTGCCGGAACAGTTGCTACAAACTCCATCCAGGAAAAGCCAAAATTTTTGGAGTAATCTCCGTATGTTCCTTTCATACTTTCAGGCATATTTTTGTATTGATATTTCATATTTTTACTCCTTTTGCTCTCCTTCAGCAAACAAACTCGAATTTATCAGTATCTTTTCCCATACTCAAGTCCTCTACAAATCGAATCAAATAAAATCCGAAAGCAAAACTCCGGCCCCAGATGACACGTCTCTTTTTAATGTGCCGCCCAAAATTGAATCAAGTAAATCCGGTTGTATGCCCGGGGTGAGTATTTTTTCTGTCCTCAGCACGGCAACATCATCCGCGGTGACTCTTTCGCCTTTTTTCATCGCACGCAGGTAGTGGAGCGATCGGTTGGTGCGTCCATAATTCGCGCGCTCGCTTTTTGCAAGTCTCTTGATTCCGCTTCCGAGTACGGCCAAAACTTTTTCCTTGCCATACTGATTTTCCATCTGCCGTATGATTTCCTGCTTTCCGTATTCCATTTTGTCCAAAGCGGGGGATGAAGCGAATGTGGCCTCGGCATCTTTTCTGTAACGCTCAAGTACAGCACAGGACTGATTTACCGCATGGCACATCTGGGCAAATTGCTCTCCCTCAAGCGCAACAGGGTCGTCAAGTCCGTCGGTTTTTTTGCTCAGCGTAATGTGCTTTTCAATCATCCGGCCGCCCATCGAAACCGTGAGCACAGGGACAAGAACCGGATCAAGTGAGTGGTCGCTGATTCCGGTGGGGAGACCGAAGATGCGGCTTAAAGTTTCCACGGCACGAACATTGTATTCATTTTCAGGAGCAGGATAAGACGTGATGCAATGGAGAAGTGTGAGAGGCGGAAGATTTTTTCCTTGCACGTTGATTTCGCTTGCGCTCTGAGCTCCGTTTTCTGCACTTCCGATTTTCTCACATTCAGAAGTCAGTATGTCCACGGCTTTTTCTATGTCACCGAGCTTTGAGACTCCGCTTGAAAGAATCAGTGGAATCTTTCCGTAATATTTTGCGCAAGCCTTTAAAAGCGGAATGTGATTTACCTCGGGCGACGCAATCTTAATCGCATCCGGGGAGATTGCCACAAGCTCTTCCAGGGACTTCAATCCGAACGGCGAGCATGCAAAGAGCAGTCCTTTTTTATGCGTGTATTCCAGACAGGAGGCGAAAAATTCCTTGGGAACCTCAAGCTCCTTGAATCTGTCATAAAGGCGGATTTTTCCACCGGGGAGCTCAACGAATCCTGTTTCCGGGTGGAGAATTTCATCAGCGTAAACCCACTGGAATTTAATTATATCCGCGCCAGAGTCGGCCGCTTCATCAATCAACGCATAAGCTTTTTCAAGGGATCCGCCGTGGGATGTCCCGATTTCTGCAATGACAAGTGCTTTTTCCATGATTTTATTCTATCACTTTTTCCTACAAAATGGAAGAAGCAATAAGGTCTTCGGATTAATCGGGCTGGTAATCTTTAACTTGCCCCTTGACTAAAAATGCATAAATATACATAATTGAGAATAGAATTTGTTAAGAGGCATTGTTTTGAAAGAGAGGCTCACACGCTTAAAGACGGTCAGAAAGCTGATTAAGAATTACAGGATTGAAAGTCAGGAAGAACTTCTTGGATACTTGCAGAAGGAGGGCTTTGAGGTAACGCAGGCCACTCTTTCAAGGGATTTGAAGCTGCTCAAGGTCGGAAAAATCAGTGACGGACATTCAGGTTATGTCTACACCATGCCGGATGACGAGGACCGCAGGGAAAGCGAGCAGATTTATGTGCAGGATTTTCTTCGCGGTTACGTGAGCATTGATTACAGCGGAAACATCGTTGTCATAAAAACATTCGGCGGTCATGCTGATGCGGTTTCCAATGCGCTCGATGCCCTGAATCTTGACGAGGTGCTCGGAACTGTCGCTGGTGACAACTGCATTTTTGCCTGCCTGAAAGATGGCGTTACCGGACCACAGTTTCTTTCCGCGCTAAAACTTCGCATCCCTGAGCTGGAAGAGGAGTGAGACATTATGGAAGAAAAAATCACGGTGGAAAAACTTGCCGGAATGATTGATCAGACTCTGCTTTCACCGGGAGCCACTTCCGAACAGGTTGAATCCTTTTGCAAAAAATCCCTGGACTATGGATTTGCGTCTGTCTGCATAAACCCAACGTTCGTTTCTCTTGCCACGTCCATTCTTGAGGAAAGCAAAACAAAGGTGTGTACCGTAATTGATTTTCCGCTTGGTGCCGGTGGAATTGAGTCGAAAATCCTGCAGGCGGGAAGTGCCATTTTGGACGGTGCATCAGAGCTGGATTTTGTAATCAGCTTGTCTTTGGTCAAGGCAAAAAAATGGGATGAGCTTGAGAGCGAGCTTCGTGAAATCCGGGACTTTGTAAATTCGGAGTCGGAGAAGGCGAAGAGAAAGGTTTTTACCAAGTTGATTTTGGAGACCTGTTTTCTTGATGACGATGAGATTGAGAAGTCTTCCCTTTGCGCGAAAAAAGCCGGATTTGATTTTGTAAAGACTTCCACCGGGTTCGCAATCGTAAAATCCGCGGATGGAAAATTGATGCCGAACGGAGCCACGACACACGCTGTTTCCCTGATGCGTAAAACCGTAGGAGAAGAGATGGGCGTAAAGGCGAGCGGCGGAATCCGCACATTGAAGGACGCGCTTTCTATGATTGAGGCGGGTGCGAGCAGATTAGGAACATCGGCGGGATTTGAAATCATTCTTGAGGCGAAAAAGACCGGACTTTGCTAAAAATCTGTTATATTTGAAAGAAAATCCTAATTATAACAAAAAAAATATGGCATTATCCGCGGTTTTTGATTATCGTTAGAGGTATGAAGAGCAGTATTTTAGTTATTGAAGACGTTCCAGAGATGGCGCAGCTTGTGAGCATGTACATGCTGAACGCGGGTTTTGAGTGTGAGACCTGCGAGACGGCCGAACTTGCGCTTGAAAAACTCCAGCACGGATACATTCCTGATCTGGTGCTTCTTGATTTGAACCTCCCCGGCATGAGCGGTCTGGACTTCCTGAAAAAATTCAGGACGGATTACAGGACGACAATCCCGGTAATCATTGTCTCTGCTCGGGATGCGGATGAGGACATTATCTCCGGTCTGGGCTACGGTGCCGATGAGTTTGTCACAAAGCCGTTCAGTCCTAAGGTTCTTGTTGCAAGGGTGCAGGCGAAACTCAACAGGCTTTCTGAGACTGAGGCATCGGTGGAAGAGACCCTGAAATTCGGCGACTACATGCTTTTCTGCAACAGCTGCGTTTTGAAAAAAGGATCCCAAAAAATCTCACTCTCAGCGAAGGAATATGAGGTTCTGGAATTTTTGGTACGGAACGCGGGAAAACCTGTCAGCCCGGAAGTGATTTACAATCATGTGTGGAAGAGCCAGTACGGGGACATTACGGCTGTCGCAGTTTATGTGCAGCGGCTTCGGAAAAAAATCGAGGAGGATCCGTCGAATCCGAAGTTCATCACGACCATGTTTGGCATGGGATATAAATTTGTAATTTGAGAATCTGCCGATTTCCCGAGCGATGGAGTCCTGAGCATGAAAATTAGAACACAGTTTTCATTATTGATTTCTCTGCTGATTGTCATTCCGGTTACCTGCGTCATCTCTTTGCCCCTCTATCACTTTTTTTCTTCGCCACAAAGATATCTTATGAAGGGGTACAGGGAAATCCGAGCGTTGGGTTATTTGGACTTGAGCGAGAATGACTGGGAGGCAATGCGTGATGAAATCAAGAAGATTCCTCCGAACGTGCAGGTCGCTGTCTACTGTGATTTTCAAATCATCATATCAAACATACCGGAACTGAAGCAGGGGACCGTTTTGCTCCCGACCGAGCTTTTTGCCTTTATCAATGAAAGCAGTTCGATTTATGACTATCAGATTCACTCTCCGGAAATGAATTCGGTAAACAGAAAAACTTCCTCAAGCAGTTACCTGATGATAAGCCGCGCAAAAGTTCCCGACAGAAAATCCGGGTTGAGGCGAAGACGCTTTTACATTCCGGCATTCATTCTGCTTGCCATTTTTGAGACGGCGGTAATCACTCTGATAATCCAGCTTTCAAGGACAATCTTCAACTCAATCACCATGCTGGAGGCGAACACACAGAAGATTGCCGACGGAGAGCTTGACATACAGCTTGAGCAGCCCAAATTGCAGCGTGAGGCGAATGAGATTACATCGCTTTCGGAAAGCCTTGACCGTATGCGCGTTGCGTTGAAGGACAATCAGGAGCGGCGCACGAAATTCATCATGGGAATAAGCCACGACCTCAGGACTCCGGTTGCCCTCATAAAGGGATATGCCGAGGCCATTACCGACGGCGTTGTTACCGACATGGGCTCAATCATGAAATCTCTTGCCATCGTCCAGACTAAGGCGGATCAGCTTGAGAACATGATAAACGACCTTATCAATTACATGAAGCTGAACACAACCGAATGGCAGCAGAATCTTGAGATTTGTCCGCTGAAACCACTTCTCAAGGATTTTACCGACTCAGCCATTGCCACCGGAGACGTGTACAACCGGAAGATTTCCGCGAGCGTGGACATTGCGGATGACATTCAGGTGCCGATGGATAAAAATCTTGTGAACCGTGCCCTTGAAAATATTTTCAGCAATGCGGTGCGTTATTCGAAGGACGGGGATTCAATCAGCATAAAGTGTACTCAGGAGCCGGATTTTGTGATAATCTCCATTTCGGACAACGGCGTTGGAATTGATGAAAAAGATTTGGAGCACATTTTCGACATTTTCTACCGCAGCAGCACTTCGCGTCGTGAGCAGGGGCTTGGAATCGGGCTTTCGGTGGTAAAGACAATCATAGAGACCCACGGATGGAAGATTGACGTGGACTCGGAGCTTGGGAAGGGAACGTCGTTTTTTATCAGCGTGCCGCTTGGCCGGAGTGGAAAGCTGGTTTGAGGCATGAATTGAGGATTTTTGGAAAAATTTGAAAAAAAAATGATTTGCTTATTGACAAAAAAAACGCTTTAGTATATAGTAATCATATCGAAACGCTTTAGTGCGTCAGATGCCGCTATAGCTCAGTTGGTAGAGCACGTGATTTGTAATCTCGGGGTCGTGGGTCCGAATCCTACTGGCGGCTTTTCCAAGAAATTGGAATTAGGGGAGTTTCCCGAGTGGTCAAAGGGGGCAGACTGTAAATCTGTTGGCTCGTCCTTCGTAGGTCCGAATCCTTCACTCCCCAAAGGGTGCTGAGAAATCAGTACCCTTTTTTTTATCCCTTTTATTTTATGTCGTTAGTATGTGTTAATCTAAAACATGGGAGAGAGAGAATATGTATAAGGCAAGTGCCATAATTTTTACATGGGAAACTTAATGTTGATTGTGGAAACGCTGTAATGGAGGGGAGGTTCGCGACAAGCAGGCATTTGTGCGGGCCGAACGATTTTGTAGATAGATTGGGAGTTTTGCTGTTTTTCCCGAAGGGAAAATGGGAGCCTTTGCGACCAAAGCGAAACTACTTAGCAAGCAACAGCTTGCGACTGGTTCTCACCGCAAATGAAAGCGTTTCCTCGTTTAGATTTACGTTTACAATGTTTATTTTAGATTTGCACTTGCCTTCTACATGGTGAAACTCGACACTTTACTATATATATGTTACAATGTAACTGGAGGAAAAAAATGAACGATGATAACAAAAGGTTGGTGAAATCTCTTTTAATCGGGTTTGCGCTTTTTGCCGTTGGAATTACGATGATTGAGATGACTTTTACGGAAAAAGATTTTGAACTTGCCGCAAGGATCTGCATGCCGATTTTTGGTCTTCTATTTTTGGTCGCCTCGTCAATTTTTCTTGTTCCCGCAATCGATGACATAAAACTTCTTAGGGCAAAAAGGAAGAATGGTTTGAAAAATGAGATTGCAAATGCCGATGCAGAGCCAGAGGACGGCTTCTCGGTGTTCCGCTCTCATTACAAGGATTTTTTTTCCGCCAATGAAGCCTGTGAGAATCCGAAAGTCCAGAATGATGTGACGCAGATTTACAGAAACATTCTGGAGCTTAAGCGCAACCGCCTTAAAAAAATGAATGTGGACTACAATTTTAAGTCCATCAGGAAAAACCACAGTAAATTTCTTCCTCCGCTTGTTTCGCAGAAATTCTCAGACGGTAAATACAATATTGAGGATGTAAAGGAAGACATTGCTTCAAGCAGCGAATTTCTTAAGGACGGAAAGGTCATTTATTCAAGAGCCGACAACGACATTGCCCATTACACGGTGGCGAGCGCGAAATATGTTTCCCAAAATGAGATTGCCTGTCCAAACTGTGGCGCACCCCAGACAAAGGAGGAGCTTCTTGACGGATGCGATTACTGTAAGACAAAATTCATGGTGGAGGATTTGTCCGAAAAGATTACTGATTTTGCAATGCGAAGCGACTACGAGTTGCAGTACAACCGCTACAAGGAAGTGAGAAAAACTTTTGCGCCCCGCATCGGATTCACAGTTGAGGCCGTGGTCTGCGTATTTTACATTTTGTACCTTATAGTCAGTTACCCGACTCTCAGCAAAGAAATGAGCGGTGGAATCCTTTCATATTTTTTCCTTGGAGCTTTGACGGCTATGATTGCTGCGGTTCCCTTTGCGTTTATTGCAATCGGTTTGTTTTATACATTTGTCTTTCCGGTCATTCAGATCGGAGCTTCAATCAACTATGTCTCAAAGAAGATTCTTGACAAGCAAAAGGCAGCTGAGGCAATCAACAGACGAATGCAGGATTTTGTAAAACAGACGGATCCCAATTTTTCAATCTCCGCGTTTTATTCGAACATTCAGAACAAACTTGCTACCGTATTTTTTGCCGAGACCGACGCTCAGAGAAATGCTTTTGCGGTTTGCGATTTGAGCGGATATAAGGACAAGTACAAGAATGTGATTGATTTGGAGACTGAGTATATCTGCATGAAAAAATATTCCGTAAGTGACAATCTTCAGAATGCGTGGATTGAGGCTGCCGTAAAATATGTCGTGCTCGAGGGCGATAAATCTTCCGTGAAAACTGCGAACATTGAGATGCTCGTTACAAAATCCGCCGAGTGCAAAACCCAGATTGTGTGCGCGCCATCTGTTTTGAGATGCAAGGGATGCGGTGCAAGCCTTTCGCTTTTGGAAGGAAAAAGGTGCAGGTACTGCGATACCGAAATTGATTTGGAAAAAAGTGACTGGGTAATCCGCGAGTATAGGGCGGGTTAGTAGGAGAGTGAATATGAAACGTGGGAGTGCGCTGATTTTTATTTTGTCCGCTTTTATGCTGTCGTCCTGCACTCAAAAGAATAAGGGTGAGGAAGAGATAAAAGTTACCAAGGACAATTTTCTGGATGTAAAGCTGAATGAATATTTTGAGGAGCATCCAGACTTGATTGGATTTTACACCAAAGGACAGGGGCCGATCAACGAGTTCCGCAAAGAGGACGGCAAGCTTTATTACATCCAGTATGAGTTTAAGGATGATGAGTATGTGGAGAAAACTCGTCGCGAGGCATTCATGGCGGTTTATAATTATCCGAATAATGAAAACTGGGATCTTTCGGTTTATCTGAACCCGGAAGGCAAGAATGCGCATCGGATCAATGAAGAGGGAAAACGGTACGACACCATGGAAGAAGCCGTCATGGTGAACTACAAGCACAATTACGGTTCCTATGTCCCTGTAAAGTCGGTAACGGCAAGCTCGACTCTGGAGGAAAAGTATTCCGCTCCAAATCTGATTGATGGCACTTACAAGTCATGGGTTGAAGGCGAGGAAGGAAGCGGCATCGGATGCAAGATTGAAATTGAATTTGAGCGTCCGTATTATTTTGAGGAATACACAAACTATGCGTGCATTGACATTGTGAACGGATTCGGGGATGTGAAGTATTTTAATCAGAACAACCGCGTCAAGGACATGAACCTTTGGATTGACGATGATCCCACGCCGGTAAAAATCACTTTGTGTGACAGACACAGAGCACAGACTGTGGTCCTCAGTAAATACATTGGAAAACGCTTTGTGAAAAAGTTTACCTTTGAAATTCTTTCGGTCTATCCCGGAACAAAATACGATGACACATGCATCGCGGAGATTCACATAGGCCCCTTTGACTGGGATGCCGAGCCCATGACGCTGGATCCGTTTCAGGCGGAGATCCTTTATGCGTATTACAGGGATCTCGAAAATAGTGAGGCGCTTTATCGGTTCAAAAATGGAGCGCTGGAATATCATGATATTGACGGACATGACCCGACGGGAGAATGGATGCCGCTACGCATGATGCCCGGATATTTCAGGCAGGTGGAATTTGACTTTGACGGGGAGACTCCAATCATCATAAGGCCGGGTGCGGTTCAGAATCAAAAGGATATTGATGAGAACTGGCAGTTCGATGAGATGGATATGTTTTCCTGTGAGCCGATGTACAAGGACTACAAACTTTATGCGTACAAAAACGGCGGATGGAAGGAATATAAAAATCCTGAGCTGACAGCAGAGATTGACAAGGTTTTTGAAAAGCAAAAGGGAAAGTATTTTACTTTTAGCGCATTGGAGAAGTGGTCCAATCTTAACAGCGGCGTGAATGACGGCGAGGATCCGAACTATTCGATTAAGAACTCATGGTTTTTTAAAAATTTTTCCTTTACTTTCTACGATGAAATGCACGTTATGTTCAGGGACGACAAAAGCTCACACAATGGTCTTGAGTCATGGTGGTATGAGTTTGCGTATGACGGAAAGAAATACTTTTTGAAAGACTCAAGTGAGTGAGTGCTGGGGGAATGTGATGAAAAAGGGTGTGAGAATATTTTTTCTGATTTTTGACATACTGGGACTGATTGCCTTTATTGGACTTTTGGTTTACAAAAACTTCTTTGACAAGACTTTGTTTCCCTCGCTTGAAAACAGGCATCTCATAACGCTGACGGTGGCTTTTGTCGCCGCTTTGATAAAGCTTTTCATTCGTCCCTCATCAAGCCGCTCGCTTTCTTACTACAAGAACTTTTATGCGGATATAATCGGGGAGGCTTTTTCGGAGGATAAAAAAACTCTGCGTATATTTTTGATGGCGGTGCGGTTTTACAATCAGGACAAATTTGAAAAATCCATCGTTGGGTTAAA
>JAEEYO010000040.1 GCA_016288205.1 Treponema sp.
GTTTCTTCGGATATTCCAAAAGAGCTTGCCTATGTGAGCGGAGAATTGTTTGACGACTACATCAACGACATGCGGATAATGCAGCACTTTGCCATGCTCAACAGAAAGGCCATGGTTCAGTCCATTTCCATCGGACTTCGCATAAAGCAGGATGACATCATCGAGCAGTTCACGACGATTCACAACTACATCGACACGGAGAACATGATTCTTCGAAAGGGTGCGGTGAGTGCGCAAAAAGGTGAAAAGCTTTTGATTCCAATTAACATGCGCGACGGTTCCCTTATTTGCATCGGAAAAGGAAACGAGGACTGGAACTGCTCCGCTCCCCATGGGGCAGGCCGTGTGCTGAGCCGTACCGCCGCAAAAAAAGAACTTGACCTGGAGGAGTTCAAGAAGCAGATGGACGGAATCTGGTCTTCAACCATAAGCATGGACACGATTGACGAGGCTCCCATGGCCTACAAGACGATGGATGACATTGCAAGCAACATTGGCGACACATGTGAAATCGTAAAGGTCATAAAGCCGATTTACAACTTTAAGGCAAGCGATGAAAAACCGTTCAGGCGCAGGAGATAAAAAATAGAAGACTTTGCCCTCTCCCGATATGCCTGCCACCTGATTGTCTGGAATATTATAAAAATATAAAATTTTGAGGTTAACCCCATTTTATTTTTCTATAATAAACTGTATATTAAAAAGTATAATGACAATTTTACAATCAAAGCCGCTTTTGTTGCGTTCCTGCGAGGCTGGAGTTTTTGGAAAAAATCATGTTTACGAAGGAGGTTCCATAGCGGAAGCTTTGTTCACTTATCTTTCGGGGAAGCCGAATGAGACTCTTTTTAATCAGCTTTGCACGCCGAAGTGTGGACGACATCTGGTTTGTCTTTCTGAGGAATGGAAAACTTTTGTCCGGCAGAATTATCCTGATGCAGAAATGTATGTGCGTTATGAAATGAAGGCTTCGAATCATTTTGTTTTTCCCGATTTAGATGAGCTTCCAACCGGATATGAATTGCAAAAGTTTGGTGAAAAGGAATTTGATGCCAAGCCTTTTTCTCATGGGAAGAATTATAAGAGCGCGGAAGATTTTATTACAAACGGTACAGGTGCGGTTATATGGCATGAGGGGAAAATCGTTTCTTCGGCTTCCTCATTCATCAGTTTTGAAAATGAAGTTGAACTGGATTTTTCAACACTGGAAGATTACCGGAGGAAAGGTCTTGCGAATCAGTGCATAAGCGAAATGCTAAAAGATTGTGAGAGGCGCGGTCTTTTGGTTCATTGGGATGCTCAGACAGAAATCTCCAGGAACATAGCATTTAAGTTCGGGTTTGAGCTGAACCAGAGCTATGCGGTTTACATTGTTTAATGAAGGTTAAAATGACAGTATTTTATGATGACGGAAAAATAAAGATACGGAGCATGGTCTTGGAAGATGCCAAAGTGTTTTTTGACACTTATCTTTCTTACGGCTGGCATCCGTCAATTGAGACATACGAAAATTACTACAGGGAGCAGGAAGAGAAGGAGCGGCTTGTTTTCATCGCAGAATATGATGGCAGAGTCTCCGGGCAATGCACTCTTGTTCTGAACCCAACTGATGGGCCATGGGGAAACGAGGGGTGTCCGGAAATAGAAGACCTGACTGTTTTCTTTGACGTTCACAACAAGGGCATCGGGAGCAAACTGCTGGATGCGGCAGAGCAAGAAGCTTCGAAACTCGCCAAAATGGTCTATCTTGCTGTGGGCGTTCACTCAGGTTACGGCCCCGCTCAAAGGATGTATGTAAAGCGAGGATACAATTTCGACGGAAGCGGCGTGTGGTATCAGGGAAAGCAGCTGGATCAGTATGCCCCTTGTGTAAATGACGATGATCTTTTACTATATATGTCAAAGGAGTTGTGCAATGGCATCGAACAAAGAATATCTTGATTTTATAATGGACCAGCTTTCAGACTTGGAAGATGTAAAATACCGCGCGATGTACGATGAGCTTCCGGCTCCAAAGAAATAACGGTGAAAAAAATATGTTTAGCATTGATGATTATTTGAATAATCTTATTT
The DNA here is from genome assembly GCA_016288205.1 of Treponema sp. GTDB lineage: Bacteria > Spirochaetota > Spirochaetia > Treponematales > Treponemataceae > Treponema_D. The sequence goes on from JAEEYO010000040.1 coordinate 2,074, forward strand.
CTCACTGCAAAGAATCTTTTGGCGGCCGGCTTGTGTATGCGGGCTTGCAGGGAAGTTACCTGCGTGATGAGGCAAGAGAAAACAGCGACATAGATGTGATGATTGTGCTGGATGATTTTTCGGTTGAGGACATGAAAACTTACCTTGCAATTCTCAAAGAAATCGGTTGGTATGAAAAATCCTGTGGCTTCATTTGTGGTAAGGAAGATCTTGCAAACTGGAATCCGCTTGAATCTTTGCAGCTGAAATATACGACAAAAGATTTATTCGGTAATCTTGAAAAACTGCTTCCGCCTGCAACAAGACAGGATGAAATCAATTATGTAAAAATAAGCCTTGGAAATTTTTATCACGAAATCTGTCACCGCTATATTCATGCTGGTGATGAAAAGAGTCATGACAAGCTTCGTACGAGTTGTAAGCACTTGTATTTTGTAATTCAAAATCTTCATTATCTTGAAAGTGGAGATTTTATTTTGAAGAAGAGTGAATTGAAGGCTGCGGTATCGGAACAGGATTGTGAAATGCTTTGTATACCGGAGCTGCCTGATGATTATGATTTTGAAAAAACTTATGAAACAGTTATTGCGTGGTGCCAGAAGGCATTTACGAGAATAAAATAGAACACCAGTTGACAGCGGTCAAATTGATTAACACAGGAGATGTACATGGCATCGAGTAAAGAATATTTAGATTTTATAATGGACCAGTTTTTGGATCTGGAAGATGTGACTGCCCGCAAAATGATGGGGGAGTACATAATTTATTACCGCGGAAAAATTGTTGGTGGTATTTATGATGACCGTTTTCTTGTAAAACCGGTTCCAGCAGCGGTGGCTCTTATGCCTGATGCACAGAAAGAACTGCCTTACGAAGGTGCCAAAGAAATGCTTCTGGTAGATAATGTAGATAACCGCGAGTTTATGTGTAATCTGCTGCGAGCGATGTATGATGAATTGCCGGCGGCGAAAAAATAAGGGCTTTATTATGAGTACCAAAAAAGGAAACAGAAAATTTGTTTACAAAAATCAGGATAGTCTGAACAAGACGCTTGCCTTCTACGACAAAACTTTGGCTGCACTTGGAGTACCTTATTCTGAAGATTATTTTGAAACTTCGTTTGGTAAAACTCACTGTCTTCTTGTCGGTGATAAAGACAAGCCTCGAATCTGTACAATTCACGGTGGAAACGGAATTACAACTCTTAATCTCAAACTGTTTCTGCCGTTGCTCAAAGATTTCTGCATCCTTGCACCGGATGTAATCGGAATGCCGGGGAAGAGCGAGCCTTACAGAAATATCAGCAGCAGTAAAGACGAATACGGGCTTTGGATTAATGAAGTTTTGAATCATTATAACGAAGAAAAAATCTCATTTGTTGTGTCTTCTTATAGTTCTGCGATGTTTCTTTCCTTTGCATGGCGATTTCCGGAAAGAGTCAAAAGTGCCTTACTGCTTGTGCCGTCTGGAATTGCTCATGGCCCGATTCTTCCTATGCTTGGTAAGATGGTTGTGCCGTTCATAAAATATTATTCAAAGCCATCAGAAAAAACGCTGGATGCAGTAATTGAAACTATGGGCGGGAAGGGCGATGAAATCTGGCGCGAGTTTTTTGATTTGATGATGTCTTCCTACAAAATGGAAATGAAGCCTCCAAAGGAATACACAAAGAAAGAGCTGGCCACCTTCAAGGCACCGCTTTTAATAATGGCTTCGCCAAATGATATTTTCTTTCCGGCAGATAAAGTCTTTGGCAAAGCTAAAAAGATTTTTGCAGGTCCGGTAACTACCGTAGAAATCGACAGTAAGCATTTGCCGTCTGATGAAGTGATGGTTGAAGTTTGCCAACGAGCCAAGGAGTTTTTTGAAATGAATGAAAATCTAAAAGAATATCTTAGCGAAACCACAAGCATAAATTATTCTCATCCGCTGATAGAAGCAAAAATCAAGGAGCTTCGTGAAAAATCAGATTCACAGATTGATTACGCCAGAAATGCATACGAGTTTGTCCGCGACAAGATAACGCATTCATGGGACGTAAAGGCAAAAGTTGTCTCAAAAAATGCTGCTGAGGTTTTGAAGAACGGAACCGGAATCTGCTGGACAAAATCCTGTCTGCTTGCGGCCTTGCTTCGTGGAAATGGAATCCCCGCTGGAATCTCTTATCAAAAACTAACACGTGGTGATGATGACAGCGACGGTTATATAATCCATGCACTGAACACCGTCTACATTCCAGAATTACAAAAATGGATTCGTCTGGATGCCCGCGGAAACAAGGCGGCTGTCCATGCCGAGTTCAGCCTTGAAGAAGAAAAACTTGCATTCCCGATTCGCGAACAATATGCAGAAATTGATTACCGTGACAACAACTCAGACTTGGATGAACGTCTTATCAAAATCCTGAATGAAGTTGATGTAGTGATGAATATTCGCACGGATTTTGAATTGAAGTAAAGAAACGTTTATGAAATATCCAATTGATAAAGAATTAAAAAGCATCTCAATTTACAGTGGCTCAATGGTTGGTCGTTTGTATCCGATGGTGAACTTTGCATACGGATTTATCAAATGCAAATCAGATGATTTTGTTGCGGTCAAAAAGTTTTCTACGCCAGGCTATGATGGGGCAGATATTTCAACATTGGTAATCGAACCGCGCAAGTATGAAGGTTCCCTCCCATGCATTATGTTTTTTCATGGCGGCGGATTTTTGATGAGGGCATCTGCAGCTCACTATGAAATTGCAAAATGGTATGCCCGGGAATTAAAATGCAAGATTGTCATGCCTGATTACAGACTGCTTCCAAAACATCGTTATCCTGTTGCGATTGAAGATTGTTACAATACTTATATGTGGGTTTTGCAAAATGCGGAATCACTGAACATCAACAAAGAAAAAATCATCGTAGCCGGAGACAGTGCCGGAGGAAATATTGCTGCTGCGGTTATTCTTATGCTTCACGATAGAAATCAGCCGCTTCCAAAAGGTGCAATGCTTATATATCCGGTTCTTGATAAAAGAATGATTACAGATTCTATGAAGCGATTTACAGATACTCCAATCTGGGATTCAAATTGTGATAAGCTTTTCTGGGATATGTATTTGAAAGGTCAGGATAGCAGCCAGACAAAATATGCATCAATTTCTGAAATTGAAACTTTGGGATTTTTCCCTCCGACATATATTGAAACTGCAGAATATGACTGCCTCCACGACGAAGGAATTGCGTTTGCCGAAAAGTTAAAATCCCAGGGCATCCGGGTTGAAGTTCATGATATGAAAGGTACCTGCCACGGCTATGAAACAGCAATAAAAAGTTCAATCGTAGAAAAATATATGTCGTGGCGTGTTGAGTGGATAAGGAATGAAATAGCTAGGAAAAATTAGATGAAGTTAACCGATTGTTATCTTGAAGAAGATTTGTTCCTCAAGATTTTTGCTGATTATGAAGAACAGCAAACATTATCAAGAATCAAAATCACCTCCGCTATATAATCATCTTATAAAGTTTTGGAGGAGATGACTTTATGGATGATTTTAAACCGATGTTTGAATATGTTGAAAAAAACATTGAGAAAAAAATTGAGTTAAAAGAACTCGCAGATTTTATGGGCTACAGTCCTTTTTACATCAGCAGAAAATTTGTGGATATTTACGGCATTCCGATTACTGGATATGTGCGAATCAGGAAGCTGCAATATTCCTTAAAGGATTTGCTGGATGGTATGAAAGTGATTGA
>JAEEYO010000041.1 GCA_016288205.1 Treponema sp.
ACTGCCTGTTCAGGAAGGTCATTCTTTTCGCAAATCTTTTTGATGATATCAACAATCATATCTGCGTGTTCGTCGTTTACTGCAAATATCAAAGTTTTTCCATGTGTGTCTGGAGCATCAAGGATGAGATATCCGTTTTCAAAAAGTTCAGAAAAAACTGCCTCATTAAACGGCCGAGTAATAATATCTCTGTTGAATTTTTCTACATCGTAATCAACTTCATCCGGCTCAACTTCTGCTTTTACAACAGTCTTATTATTCGGGTCGTATTTATCTACAAGAGTTCCAACTTCAAAATGGATTCCGTTACGGGTTTTATCTGTAGAAATAATATATGGAACATCATGGTCACAAAGATAACCTTCGTAAACTGCACGGCGATATGAATAAGTATAAACAGGCTCACCGAAAATCTGAGTTGTCTGTAATGCTGGAGTTGCTGTAAATCCGATTCTTACCGCGTCAAAATACTCAATGATGTTTCTGTACTTACTCTGATAATCCAACTGATCACGGAAGAACAATTCTTCGGTTGCCATCTCTTTATCAAGAATATAACCGCGGTGGGCTTCATCAATAATCACCAAATCAAAATCAGTTACAGCAGGCATTCGCTCGCCGTCGTTATACAGGATGCGCTGGACCATTCCCTGAACTGTAGAAATCTGGAGCTTTGTTTCTTTATCAATGACCTTTTCTTCAAGGTTTTTGATATTGTAAATATCCGTAAGAGGCTGAAGCTGATCAAGTTTTACTTCGCTGAATACATCAAAGGCCTGTTTACCAAGAGAATTACGGTCTACCAAAAGCAGGATTCTCTTAAAGCGTCCGGTCTTCAAGAAGCGGTAAATCATAGCAAGGAAAGTTCTGGTTTTACCGGTTCCTGTTGCCATGGCAAGAAGGATATTTTTTCTTCCCTCTTCCAATGCCTTATCAACTGCATGAACAGCTTCTATCTGATACTCACGAAGACTCAAGCCATCTTTGTTCCGCAAGAAATCATCGTCATCAAGTTCTTCGTATTCTTTTTTATAGCTTTCAGCATTTCGCTCTAAAAGTTCTTCAATACCAATCGGACTCATCCAGCCCTGTAATGCCTTAGGAGCTTCTGTCGGCTTTGTAAAATTAATAAACCAGATTCCAGATTTTGTCTCAAGCTGCTTAAGATAAGGGCGGCCATTTGTTGCAAAAGCAAAAGGAACTTTGTACTCTTTATTAACGCCCCATGCTCCCTGCACATAATCTTTATCTGAATCCTTTATAAGACTTGCATATTCTTTACACTGTCCGTCAATTACACAAGGAATGTCTTTATGCTCTGCCTTTGCCTCTATCACGCCGACAAGTCGCTCGCCAATAAAAAGCGCATAATCCGCATAACCGTGATTGTAGATTTTGGAATCAGTCTGCCATTCTGCAATGGCCATGTTATGACCTTTCTGAGGTTTTGTCCCATTCGTTTTTGCATTTAGGATTTTTGAATCCGCTTCCCATCCAACCTTACGAAGCTGCTCGTCTATTAATTCCCGTGTTTCTGCCTCGGTGAGTGGTCGGGAGCGGTTTGCTTTATATGAACGGTTCTTGCGTTCTGAAATCAAAACCTTTGGGGCCTGACTTGCAGCATCGCTAGCCTTTGCAATCAGCTGATTTTCTGCTTCATCATCAAGTTTTTCCTGTTTTGAAAAATCAGCAGGTCTTTTTATCTTTACGATGAATTTCTTTTTTGCAACGGCATTCAGTTTTTCGGGAGTTACATATTCTTTATACTCAGGATTTTTATTCGCTCCATAGGTTCCCGCAAACCACAAACAAATGCTATAAGAAATCGGAAGAAGTTCTTTTACTAAAACGGAAGAGTCCAAATCTTCATGAACTGCTTCGTTTCCAATTTTTCGCAAGCGAGTAAAAGATTTTGCAAGCAAGGAATTTATGATGCCGTAATCTTGAAGAGTATTAATTCTTGTAATCTGACTTACATCTTTTATATTTCCAGTAGGACAAGGAATATTATCATATTGATAGATAAGTGTTGTAACGGTTTCACCAATCTTGCGGATTTTATATAACGCCCCATTAGGATCCGACTCGCAATAAGATTCCGCCAACTTGCCGAGTTTTGACAGAACAGGGAATTCATTTTCGAAGTAATCAAATGATGAAGCCATTAAAATCTATCCTTCCAAAAATAAAAGAAAAAAAATAAAAGAATCCCCCAGAAAGCACAAACACCTTCCAGGGGATAATGCAGTTAAACCTTACAATTCGCAGATCGGAGAGAATGTGTCGGCCTTGAGGGAGGCTCCACCAATCAGTCCACCGTCAATGTCGGGCTGGGCGAGAAGCTCCTTCGCGTTGGAAGCCTTCATGGATCCGCCGTACTGGATGATTACGTTCTCAGCAACGGTCTTTCCGTAAAGCTTTTCAATGTGCGCACGGACGAACTTGTGGATAGCCTCAGCGTCCTCAGGTGTTGCGGTCTTTCCGGTTCCGATTGCCCATACAGGCTCGTAAGCAATCACCACGTTCTTCATCTGCTCGGCTGTGACGCTAGAGAGATCGGCATCAAGCTGGAATGCACATACGGACTCAGCATTTCCCGCCTCACGCTCTGAAAGAAGCTCACCGATGCAAAGCACAACCTCAAGTCCCTGCTCCAATGCGCGGCGAACCTTTTTGTTTATAAGCTCATCGCTCTCACCAATCTCATGGCGGCGTTCTGAGTGTCCGAGGATTACAGACTGAACTCCAAGGTCCTTGAGCATCTCCGCGCTGACTTCCCCTGTATGTGCTCCGTTTCCGGTAGCTGCCATATCCTGAGCGCCAAGCCTGATGTTTGATCCCTTGAGAACCTGTCCCACGGCATCAAGATAGACGAAAGGAACTCCGACCATGTACTTGTTCGGTTTGTCCTTGAGAGCCGCGACCAAATCCTTAGCCAGCTGCACCGCCTCCGCCTTGGAGGTGTTCATCTTCCAGTTTCCAGCAATATAATGCGTTCTTGCCATTTGCAAAACTCCTTCTATAAAATTTGCATTCATTGTATCACGCAAGGACTAAAGTTTCAACAAGTCCGCCAGACTGACTCGCAATTCTGACAGACCAACACTCAATCCTTTTTCATCAAGCGATCTGGTTCAGTGCGCTCACAACGGCATCAATACCGGCACGACCGACGTTGGTTGACTTACCGGCTCCCCAGTACTGATTTCCGTCCTCGGTTGTAATCTGGACATAAGCCATTGCGCTCGTATTGTTTCCGGTACCCACGCTGTGCTCATGGAATGCCGTAATGTTGAACCTTGGCGCGGGAGTCTGAGAAAGAGCCGATGAGAATGCATCAAGCGGTCCGTTTCCCTTTTCCCCGATTGAAATCTGCTGTCCCTTCCATGTAACCACGGCACGGCAAAGAGTAGTCTCCACCACCTCGGAGTCGTTCTTTCCTTCCACATGGGTTTCGGAGAGATCGACAATCTTGAGGTTCTTGTCCGCCTTGAGCCATTTGCTCTCAAACAGCGAGAAGATTTCCTCCGCACGAAGCTCCCTCTGAGCAGAATCCGCGGCTTCCTTTACGACAGCTCCAAGCACCGGATGCATGGCCTTTGGCAAAGATAGCCCGTACTTTTCCTCCAGGATAAATGCAGAGCCGCCCTTTCCAGACTGGCTGTTGATTCTGATGATTCCCTCGTACTGTCTTCCAATGTCATGCGGATCGATGAGCAGATACGGAACGTCCCAGAGAGCGTCCTTTTCCATCTTCGCCCTTGCAGCCATTCCCTTCCTGATTGCGTCCTGATGGCTTCCACTGAACGCGGTAAACACAAGCTCGCCTGCGTAAGGTGTGCGTGGCGGAATCTCCATGCCGGTATACTCGCAATATTTTTCCGCAATATCCTGAATGTTTCTCAAATCCAGCTCCGGGTCAACTCCCTGGCTGAACATATTCAAAGCGACGGTAACGACATCAAGATTTCCAGTCCGCTCACCGTTTCCGAAAATACATCCTTCCACGCGGTCGGCACCGGCAAGAAGTCCCAGCTCGGCGGATGCGACACCGGTTCCACGGTCATTGTGGCAGTGAGTGCTGATTACGACGGACTCACGGTTCGTGATATGGCTTGAGAAATATTCAATCTGGTCGGCATAGACATTCGGGGTCGAACATTCCACGGTCGTCGGCAGATTCAAAATAATCTTGTTGTCGGGCGAGCATCCCCACTCGTTCTTTACGGCCTCGCAGATTTCCACGGCAAAATCAATCTCCGTCATGCTGAAACTTTCGGGCGAGTACTCAAGGCGGATTCTCTTCATGTCATCAGCTGAAAGACATCCCTTGATGCACCTAACGCCGTCAATCGCAATCTGCTTGATTTCTTCCTTGCTCTTTCCGAATGTGTATTTTCTCTGAGCCGGAGAAGTTGAGTTATATATATGGAAGATTGCCTTGGGAGCTCCCTTGAGACATTCCACGGTTTTTTTCACGAGCTGTTCCCTTGCCTGACAAAGCACCTGAATCGTCACGTCGTCCGGAATTCTCTTCTCTTCGATGAGCCGTCTGATGAACTCGTATTCAGTGTCGCTCGCAGCCGGGAATCCCACCTCAATCTCCTTGAAACCGATTTTCACAAGCAGATCAAAAAATGCAAGTTTGGTCTCTATTCCCATCGGATTCACCAGAGCCTGATTTCCGTCCCTAAGGTCAACGGAGCACCAGAGCGGAGCCTTTACAATCTTTTTCGTGGGCCAAACCCGGTTCTGAATCGGGATTTCATCGATCGGGGCATACTTGCCGTTCGGATTCATAACTGACATAAAGTCCTCCTATAAAACACAGCCGTACTACCGACGACCGGTCTCATTAAAGGGAAGAAAAAAACTTTTTCCCAATAAAAAAAGACCCGCCGCCGAAGCAACAGGTCTGTAAGTTACGTTATAATGAAACGCCTGCACAAAAACCCTAGTTTCGGCCAGATTGTGAGAAATTAAGAGCTAGAAGCAGTAGTGTTCGTTTCATATTTTTGATTATAGCCACTATGATAATTAAAGTCAAGAGGGATTTTTCACTCGATTTTTGCAGTCAGTCTATGACCAGGTTTTGAAATTTTTCATGGATGGAATCTGAGACAAGATTTATCAAATCATTTTCAAGAACATGCAGGGAAAAAGACAGGTCTTTGTTTTCTGAAATATCGCTTTTGAAAAGCCGCTCGTATGAGACATTCAGTGCCTTCGCTATGCTTTCCACAACTTCGAGGGACGCCGTTTTTCGCGCAAGCTCAATCTGAGTCATAAAGGGAACCGAGATTCCCGCCTTTTCCGCGAGTTTTTCCTGCGTCCACCCGGCCTTTTTGCGCAGACTTCTGATATTTGTGCCTAAAATTTCTGCAATTTCACTCATAAAACCAAAATATTGCTAACAGCAACTATTGACAACTATCCAAAAGCAATATTATAATTGCTAGTAGCAACATTAGCGTTGCTGATAATTCACAATTCATAAGGAGACTTTTATGAAAAAATTAGTTTCATTCCTTGCCGTACTCTGTGCGGTAATGCTTTCCTTGGCGTTCGTCTCATGCTCCCACGATGCGGACAGTGGCTCTTCATCTTATGCATTCAAAGGTAAGACGTATTCGGGAGTATATTCTGACCCAGATGTTGGTACAGTGACTATTCTACTTACTTTTTCTGCATCAGGAAACAGTGGAACTCTTGCACAATCAGCAGGGGATTACTCCGATGTTATAAATTTTACCTATACAGTCAGTGGAAATGCCGTAACCCTCACATCGCCGGATCAAGACGAACCTATGACAATAACATACAGCAGTACAGGGGACACTTTCACAGTAGCAGAAGTGGGTCTAACACTTACACGCACATAAATTTTTTTCATTTTCTAATTTGGCAATCCCGACTTTCACCTGATTTTTGGGATTGCCTTATTTTTTTAAATTTTTTTGTCATTTTGTTTACCGTAGCGAAGGTTTGCGGAACATATATAAGTGTGGAGATTTTTCCCACAATATATCAACCGCAGGAGACGCTATGAGCATGGCAAAGTACAGAATCAAATCCGTAGACGAGTTGACCTTCACCGACGACGGAATGTTTCAGGCCGTAATGAGGGAGCCGGAAATCTGCTCCGAAGTGATAGAAAGATTGCTTCATCTTAAGGTGAGTCGCATCGAGTACCCCGAGCTGGAGAAGACAATCGCGCCATATTTTTCGAGCAAGGGAGTCCGGTTGGATGTGTATCTGAAGGACCCGGAGAAAATTATCGACGTGGAGATGCAGTCCTATCCGCAGATTGAGCTGGGGCTCAGGGCACGGTACTATCAGAACATGATGGACATAGACGGCCTTGTCAAGGGGCAGGATTATACGGAGCTGAAGCCGAACTATGTTCTTTTCATCTGCAAGAAGGATCCTTTCCGCGATGAGCAAGGCACTCCCCTTGGGCTTCCGAGCTACACTTTTGTAACTGGATGCGTGGAGGACAAGAGGGCGAATTTTAATGACAAAATCACGAAAGTGGTTTATAATGCAAGTGGGTATG
>JAEEYO010000042.1 GCA_016288205.1 Treponema sp.
CTGTCCGCCACGCCCCTTACCGCAGTCGCCGCCTCACCGAATCCCACGGTCTGATTCTGAATCTGCTCCTGCACGTTCCCAATGCTCAGACGGATGTTGGTCATTGAATCCGAGACGGACGCGACGCTTTCCTTCATGTTCTTTGAAACCACGTCAAGGCTCGAGCTGGATTTTTTAATCGTCCCGATCATATCCTGCAATTTCTGCATGAAGTCGTTCAGGTATCCGACGATGTTGTGGAGCGACTTGAACGGAGTCTTTATATCTGTGTCAAGACGGCGGGTTAAATCAGCTTCCCCGGACACAATGTTTTTTACGGTTCCGCGCACCTCGTCCAGTGGCTTGAAGAGAGAGTGCACTGAAATGGAAATCATCAGGACGGCCAAAAGAATCACCAGTATGGCAAAAGGAATGGCCGCGTTTCTGAAGAACTCCTTCACGGTAAACGGAACGAAAAGAACCATCTGCCATCTGAGCGAGTCAATCGGCGCAATCAGATATTCGCCCCTTGCCGTGGAAAGAATCGTCTCCTCCTCAGGATAAATATTTTCGGCGGAACGCAGGTCCGGCATGGCGTCGGTGATGGGAAGCTTGGACTCAATGTCCGAAAGATTCAATGAAGCGGAGACATCACCGTTGGAGTTGTACATGTACATGGTCACTCCGTCCTCAAGCGACTTGTACATGGAGTCCACGAAATCATTCAGCTCAACGCCGGTTCCCGTAATGCCCACGACCTTTTTTCCCGCGTCATAAACAAGCACATTTATCCACATGAAGGTCTTCTTCAGACCGATGTCATAGTCCACATAAAACTGGAACGGAAGATTCGCGTCTATCGTTGCCTGATACCAAGCGTTGCCCGGATCAGACTTGTCCACATTATAAACGAATTCCATGTTTGAGTAGTATCGCAAATCCTTGTCGGAAATCCAGAATGTCCTGTGCGAGCTGAAAGAGTTCTGATAGGTCTTGAATTCCCTCAGCGCGTTCGCAAAAATCTCGGGGTCGGAGGGGTTTTCCATGTAATCCACGACGGCGGGCGTATACCCAAGCTGTATGGCAAGCTTTTTCTCAGGCAGAAGACCGTTTTCCATCTCAAGGACTTTCGCATATTTTATCCTCTTGAGATTAGCATCCGCACTTTTCCTAAAGAGCATGACCGAAGCAAAAGAAACAGCAGCCAAACCAACAACAGCAAAAACAGAACCTAACAAAATCAGCGACTTGCTCGTGGATTTCATTTATTTTTTTCCTCCATGAATAAGGATTATATCACATTTTCCTTAATTGTACCATGAAATTATGATTTTTTCACTACCCAAGAAGATAGTTTGATAGTTTTCTCCTATATTATACCCATGACCTTGGCATTCCACACGGCCTGGTTCGGAGATTTCGCCCCCAGCTTGGAGTAGATGTTCTTCATGTGGTACTTCACGGTGTTCACGGATATGAAAAAATACTCCCCGATTTCCTCCTTCGTCTTTCCGTGCTCCAGAAGCTTAAGCATGTCAATCTCCATCTGTGAGAAAGCTTCGTCACTCTTGCAAAGATTCTTGAGGTAAAGCGGCTGTGCAATCGCCATGCTCCTTGTGAGCTCCACCACCCTCATTATAAAAGCGTCAGACTTCCGCACCTTCAGCCAGTCAATCAGCAGGCTCAGCATCACCTCGCCCTCGTCCGCAATCAGCCTGTAGTATTTCCGCCGCCTCGCAATTTTTACCGCACGGTCCAGGGCCTCGAAAGCAAGCTCCTTCTCACCCGCGCTCCAAAGGCTCATCGCAATCAGCAAGTCAATCTCGCACAGGTCCATGTGTCTCTTTCCTGCCTCAAGAAGCGGCCTGATTTTTTCGGCAAGGGCAACCACCGAGGGATACTTCCGCATCACTATGTAGCACCTCATCTTCACCATGTATCGGTAAAGGTCGAGCATGTTGAAATTTGAGAATTCATCGGGCGCGTCGTGCTCCATCCATTTCCGGACATGCACATAATCACCCTCGTAAAGCGCGAAGAGAGTCTCGGCGGCATCAATGTTGTAGGAGAATTCCGCCACACCGTTTTTCCTGATGAAGCTCCTGATTCCCTTGATGTAACTCACGGCCTTCACCGTCCGTCCCTGCGTGAGAAGGATTTTCCCCATCAGATAAAGGGCTACGAAAAGGAACCTCTGCTCGTTTCTCTTGTCAAATTCCTTGACCGTCTGGCTCACGGAGACTTCCGCGACAAGCAAATCGCTCTGCTGATATTTATACTCCGCCACGCACAGCTTATGCATGACATTGACAAAATCCTTGCCGTAAAGGATTCCCGCGTATTCCATGAACTCATCCTTCTTCCGCTCCAAAAAGGGATAGAGCCTCGTGAAGTCGTTCACTCCGTTCAGAAGATATGGCCGCGACGCAGTGAGGATTATCCAGCCCAGGGACCTTCCCCAGCCTTTCACCTCCTCCAAAATCCCCATGAACTCCTTCCATCTGATTTCGGGATTCACGAGCAGACAGCCCTTCTTGATTATCTTCCACTCCTCCGGTATCAGCTCCAGAATCTTCCTCGCCTCGGAAAGCCTTCCGTCCATTACATAGCAGATGTAGACCCCGGTAATTAAAATTGGATTCTTCTCCAGATCTTTTTCCGTAAGTGCATAAAAATCTTCCCTTATGTTCCTGAGATCCACGAGATAAAATGAATCCGGCATCAGCATTAATTTTTCAGTCAGTTCCTCGGGCGTAAGCATCCGTCTCTCCTTTTCTTCCATTATATAGCAGGATTTTTAGGAAAGCAAGTTTTTTGTTCAGGTCAGTTTTTTCTTAAACCCACCGATCGGTTTTTATCTGCACAAAAGGAACTGCGGAATTACGATGATTGCGAAGAAAATCAGGCTGATAATCTGGAAGGTCCTGATGAAGGCAAGAGTCTTTCCCGGATACGACCTTACGTAAATCCTCAGGTTGATTACGCTCGCAAGACTTCCGATTATGGAGCACAGGCCCGCGCTGTCAAGTCCGTAAAGCAATGCCCTGAGATTTTTTGTAAACGGCCACAGGACAATGCTCGCCGGCACGTTTGAAATCACCTGGCTCAGGAGAATGCTCCACCAGTACTCATTTCCCGTCACGTTCCTTGAGAGAAAGCCTGCGATGGCGGGATTGCTGCAGATTGACGAGCTGAAGATGAAAAAACACAGGAAGGTCAGAAGAAGCACGTAGTCGGTCTTGAGGAGAATCTTCGGATCAAAAATCAAAAGCAGGACAAAAACAGCCCCGGCAAGATAAGGCCAGAGATTCGTCCTTGTCACGATTGACGCTATGATCGCGATGAAAAGGATTACGTGAACGGCCTTTTTTTTCGGGTCGGATTTTTTCTCATCCTCCACTTTCTCGCTCTCAATCCTTTCGCCAAGATTTTTGCGGTACAGAAAAAGAATGAAGATGTAGAGCAGCACCGCGCTTCCAATCCACAAGGGAAGCATGGTCAGAAGAAAGTCCTGCACCGGGATTCCGCTCCTCGTAAAAAGATACAGGTTCTGCGGACTTCCAAACGGCATCAGAAGGCTTCCACGGATTGCGGCGATGTTCTCCAGAGTGAGCACCGGGATGATGTATTTTTCCTTCTGTCCCGCGCGGAAAAGGATTATCGTGAGCGGAACAAAAATTATGAGCGACACGTCGTTGGTCACGAACATGGACGAGAAGAACACGGAGTAAACGAAAAACACCGTGAGTCTCCTCATGGAACTTATGCCCGAAGTGAGCCGGATGATCGGAGCAAAAATATTGTGCGTCTTGAATCCCTCCAGCACGGAGAGAAGCATGAAAAGCGTGGCAAGCGTGTGCCAGTCAATTGACGAAAGAAGCTCCTTGCTCGGCGGAGTAATGAAAAGCGAGATGATTGCGACGGCAAGTGAAACGGTGAGCATGGGCTCTTTTTTTAGGAATGCGCTAAGTTTGTTCATTTTTTCCTCTGCGACATTCTACTGAAAAAGCATTGTCGTTGCAAGTGGTGAGCCACACGGAGTTTTACTCCAGATTAATTTTCCAAATTCTGTTTCCTTCTATATAATAAGCGGATTTTTCATCGAAGGAAGCCTTGTAAAGTTTTCCGTCATGGCATAGAATTCCTCCGAAAAAATCACCGATGTTTGAGAAATACAAATAGGCATCGCTTTCAGGCACAAGTCTGGGAGCAAAGACCACGGGAGAATTCTTGAACTCAAGCACATCTCCGTTTACGTTCAGAGTGTCGAAATTGCCTCCCATAATGAAAATGAATCTGTCCCCAAGCATCTCAAAATCGGTGAAGAACAAACGCCTGTCAGTTTCGTAAATCAGATTGCCGTCAACATAAAGACCGCATTTGTCGTAGTCAGTTCTCGCGCTCCAGACCGCATGACCGTGCATGTCAAAACAAATATCATCGACAGCCGTATACGGACCGAATCTTCCCGCAGGGCATGAAATCCACTTTCTGGCAAACAACGGATGGGAGTATTCCTCATCAGACTTATCCGCTTCCGACTTCATCTCTGCCTTTATCTCTCCGTCCTTCAGTAAAAACGCGATCTCATCTCCGTATGCTACCGTGAGAAGCCGAATGGAAACACAGTGCCCATCAGCAAGAGTACTTCCAATGACAACGGATTTATCGCACTCTGAGACATCAATTTCCCTGAGGATTTTTCCGTCGCAAATCAAATAAGATTTCTCCAAATCCATGGAGTCTGCAATGTAATACGCCCTTCCGTCCTTTGTGCAATAAAGGTCTATGCAATTATACGCTTCGGAATCTTTTCCGTCCACGCAGAGATGATATCCTGAGGACTCCTCCTCGCACCAAGTATAGCGAAAAACATCGGTCTCAGAGAATATAATGCCGGAGTCCACTGACTTAAAAGGCCCGCGCCTCTCACCATCCGTCCAGACATAATCGGCTCCATTTTCATGGACACAAAAACAGAGACTTCCGTTCTTTTTCCACTGAATGAAATCCGGCTCTTTTTCAAACGGTCCGTATTTTTTGTCTTTTGTAATCATGTACCAGCCGTCGGTTTCCTTCGCATATAAAAAATAATTTCCCTGATTGTTCATAAAATAAAAAAGATACACGTCATCATAGCATCCTGTTTCCTTTCCGTTCAGAACAAGGTGATATTTTCCCTCCGGCTCATGATAAACATAGGCAAAGTTTTTTTCACAGTGCGCCATAAAATAAGGCATCTCTTTAAACGGCCCAATTTGTTTTCTGTCCACATTTATGAAAAACTTATCTCCCTTTTTATAAGAGTAATAAAACTTCTCGCCCTCATGTGAAAATCTCAGGACGGAATCCTCGCCCACGCCTTTGGGGAGCTTACCGACAACCTTACCCAGTGGTGCCGCGAAAACCTGCAGGGCGCAAAAAGCGAACATAAAAACAAGCGGTATTTTTTTATTTCTGAACAATGATCCCTCCGAAATACTCAGGCTCTCCGTTGCTGTCAGTCAGAACAAAACCCCTGGTGGAAAGAATCACATAGGTTCCGTCGGCTTTGCGCGCGCGATAAGAAATTGGCCGCAACTCCGCATTTCCGCTCAGAGCAGCGTCCACGGCTTCCCTGTAGATTTTCATATCATCCGGGTGAACACATTCCTGCCAGAAATTATCCGCATGGTACAAATACTCGGAGCTCATGCCAAAATCCGCCACCATCGAAAATGACCATCTGGAAAAATCATGCCGCATGTCATTCAGATAAATATAGCCCTCTCCGGCCACGGTATACAAAGCTCCAAAAAGCGCGTCCAAGAGCCTCTTTCTTTCCTCGGTAATAGGAACCTCCAGTCTTTCCATCTCCCTGAAGCCTTCCTTGATATGAGCCGCTTTCAGCTCGTCCTTGTTCTCATACATGAGTCTGTCGGCTCTCTCGAAAACAGAGGAAAATCCGGTGTCCTTTCCTTCCTCATAAACCGCAATGCCGCACGCAACCACGGGGCCAGAACGAGCGCGTCCATTCGCAACAGACTCTTTCCTGAGCTTATCAAACAGACGCTCACGTCTTTCAAAATCACGTCCGCTTATGACCGCGACAAACTCATCTCCGCCAATTCTGAAAACCGGGCTGTGCATGAAAATATTGCAAATCATGCGGCTTGTCGTCTGAATCGCCTCGTCTCCGAAACTGTGTCCCCTTGTGTCGTTGATAAGCTTCAAGTCGTTCATATCACACATTACGACGCCAAACTGAAATTTGGAGTCAGAGTTCAGCTTTTCGTCTATCATCGCCGTGTATTCCTTGAACGCGTTTTTGTTCTTCACTCCGGTCAGCTCATCAAGCCTGGCCATACGTTCCGCGGACTGGAAATTTCTCTCCAGCTCCTCCCGTTTCTGGAACTCTTCCTCTATGTTTTCCAGGCAGCATATAACGTGCTTCTTGTCATCGCTGAGAAGCTCTATGTGCCTCATGTGAACGATTTTTCCGTCGATGATCAGCCGGTAGACAACCGTGTATGTACCGTCCTTTGACAGCCTTTCCAGCATCAAATTTCTGTCATAAATCTGCCGCACAAATTCCAAATCTCCGGGATGGACGCATCTGATCGCATTCATCATCGTGTCAGCGAAAAAATCCTCGCCCTCCTTGGGAATTCCAAGCTTCTCAAAGTGCGGAAGGGATACAATCTCCTTGTAATGGTCGGTCTCAATATCCACATAATAAACGCTGTCAAAATGTTTTGTCAGAGTAAGCGCAATCTGATTAAATACATCCTGTATAGAGTCCACGTTTTTCTCCCTGCTTCCTTAAAAAGCCGCTCCATCAGTACATTAAATGAAATCTTCTATTATATCTATCCCTATGATATAAATTTTCGGATTACAATGCTACCCCCTAAATAAGAATTCTTAAAATATAGGATGAAAAAGATTACGCGGATGATATGAAATAGCCGCAATTACAAGATTTTTCGACAGATTAAGATTGCATCAACATTGTATAAATATGCACTCGCAAAATTTTACATTTAATTAATCTTAAACACCATTATACAATGCGCGCCCTTCTCGAGATTTTGCCTTAACAGTCTATATTTTTAGACACAAAAAGATAGTCGGACACACCTTTTCGCACCAAAAATTTGGCAGCACCGCACAAACACCCCCCAGAACAAGCTCCGGAGCCCAAAAAACCAGGAAGCCAAGCCAAAACCAGCCAAAAACGCCCGGCAAATTCCCGCAAAAAGACCATAAATACAGATATTGAAACAAAATTCACTCGACTGGTACACGAATTTCACACCCAGAACACAACTTCACGCACAAAAGCTCCCGCACACGTACCAGAAACAACCCCGATCCGCTGGAAAACTCAAGAAACCAAAACACGGATGAAAATCAAGTCCCTAGAATCATTCTCCACTAAACGCGTAAAACCTAGGAAAATCACAACAAAATCCGGCGCATTAAAACCTGAAAAACCGCCGATAGTAGGTAAATTCTATATAAGTCTACTTTTATAGACTATAAAAACATGTATTATCCGCTTAGCCAAGAGATTTTTCACGTCCTGGAAAATTTATCGGAAAACCATTTGCACAAAATCCTAAAATGTGGTATAATGTATATTATAAATGGTGTACATATTTGTACCGTATACACGTGGGGGATAAAAAATGTCAGAAACGCTCTATCCGCTTTCTATGGATTCTAACCAAAATTCGCTGATAAATTCTGTGGAAAAACCTCGCCGGGGATTCATACCCAGTATTTTCATCTCAGCAGCCCTTCCCC
Organism: Treponema sp.; assembly: GCA_016288205.1. GTDB lineage: Bacteria > Spirochaetota > Spirochaetia > Treponematales > Treponemataceae > Treponema_D. The sequence goes on from JAEEYO010000042.1 coordinate 7,768, forward strand.
TCCGGGATGTCAAAAAAACACTTTTCGACAGAAAATACAACAACATTACCCTTCACCTCAGCAGCCCCAACATGGTCCCTTATGGAAAATACGGAAGGCTACTCCTGTCCGTCCTCACAACCCATGCCGTGCAGGCGAAGAACAATCTTAACCCTGACGGAACAATAACTATCCGATACGACTCCCTGCAGAACCTTCTTGACGAAATGCAGCTTCTGAAACAGAGAGGCGGAGATGTCATGGAGCAGCTGAACAGATTCAAGTCGGCGACTTTCGTTTATGAAGAGGAAAATGTCGTCATGGCCCAAAAGAGTCTCTTCCCGGAATATTTCCCGGAAGCCGACAAAGGCCTCGTTCAAGGCAAAAAGATTACGACGGGAAACATAATGTTCATGGACGGGCTGCAATACGTCGAGCTTGACGACGGCTCCAATGACAAAAGATCCATCTCATTCACAATAATCCTGAACAACAAATTCGTGGATCTCTGCAAAAAGCACTCCGTCCCCATCGATTACACGGTTTATAAGGAAATTTCAAGCGCAATGGGCAAAGACCTCTATGCATGGCTCGTATACAGGAACAACTGGATAAGCAACGAGGGATTATTCATACCCAGAGCAAGCATGGTAGCCCAATTCAGCGGAAAAACCGACAAAGACCAGGACAGGGCCAACTTTAAATATATCGTCGAACAAATTCAGCAAATAAAATCCAAATATTATCCTGACTTAAAATTCACAGTTGACCGAGACTTCCTGGGAATCACCCTCTACAAGTCTCCGCAGATCATGGCGCCGAAGGACACGCGCTATGTTCTTGTCACAAGCGGAATAAATAAACCAGAGCCACCATTCCAGTTGGAAAACTGCCCCTGAGGAACGTTTAACCTGCTTTTAAATTATCGACCCTCAGAGCAAAAACATTAGTCTCAAGAAAGATTTACCGTCCCATAAGCAAACCAAACGCTGGGAATTATTTGCATTACATAGATTTATAATGCATTTTCCTCAAGAAAAATATGCCGCACACCCATGTAAAGATTCAAATTAAGGAAAAAATCTCACTCGCCTACCCTATCACGAGCAAAGTTATAGTTTGTCATCAAGTTTTTCTGACAAATTCCCAGGCAAAATGATTAAAATTTGGGAGTTTGGAAGAACAAACAGGCCTTTTTTCCGCAAAAACTAACTACCGTTAATTAGTTTGACCAAAAAATGATTCCTATCGTTCGGTTGTATGCCGATCCTAGCTTCTTTTTGCATAACCAAGAGGCTCAAACTTCAAACCCAACGATGGTTTATTTTTTCATGTCAAGAACGACGGGGAACCTGATTAAAGAAGAAAAAACCCATCGATACCGTCAAAAATACCCTGAAAACCCATCGATGGGATAAATTTCATCTGATTTTTGCATTATTTTTCATAAAAAATCGGAAAAATTCGGTGTTTTAGGCGTAAAAAAGCGTCAAATTTCTGATTTTCGCAAATTTCAGGAAAAAATTCACCAGAAAATTCATATGTGGAAAATGCGTTCAAAACTTTAAACCAATATTACAAAGCACACAATTAATTTTAACACTATTCTTTAAACGTCTAATCAATATCGTGATTGACAAATTTTTCAAAATTTTTTAATATAAACTGTTACTATTTCTCCTGTTCTCATTTTTCTCCGCAAAAAATTTTTCGCAAGAGAAAAGTCTCCTCACAAAAAATTTACGTCAGTTTTTCACGAAAAAAATTAGCCAGCACGCTATGCGTTAAGAAAACAGATAGTTGTATATAAGATATATTGCACACTTTGTAATGAAAAAACAAGCCCAAAAAATGCCGTTCCCCTCCCCTACTCCGGACAAAATGATGCTGATTTCTCAAAAAAAGTCCCGCTCAGAGAGCGGGAATGTTAATTTTTTTTGCGTTCCGTTTTTTCCTAATGTCAGTAGCAAAAGCTTCCGATAATCAAAGAAACGCTGTAAGCTTTTAAGCGGTTCTCTCTTAGAGTTGAATCGAAAAGCAAGCAGAAGTTTTCTAGAGAGCTCCTATTGTAAAATGGTATACCCTCTTTCGATATAATACTTCTTTATGTCCTCAATCAGAATGGAGGCAAGTTCCTCATCGTAATACCTTCCGTAATCGATAAAGACTTTGCTTTCCTCAAAATTGATGCGGACGGTATTCGTAAGCGAAAGCTTCTGAAAGCCACCGTTAATGGATGTCTTTTTTGTAACAGGTCTTGCGCTGTACAATCTGGACACCTCAGTCTTGAAGGCCTCCTTGGTTCCGCCATTCTGCTTCGCCTTTTCGATGGCACTCTCAAACTGCTGCCGTGACAATTGGCTCGCTTTCCAAGTATCCCTGGTTGAAGGCTCCTCGGCCAATCCACTCAGCAAGTCCTGATTTTCGGACGCAAAATTATAGGCCGTCAAAGCTTCGCTAACCCATCCTTTCGTCTTATGCAGTGCCCTGGCAATCTCGGTCTGAGACATACCCAAATCAATGAGCTGAGCAATGTATGCCTCCCTCTCCCTTGACGAGAGATTCAGTCTCTGCTCATTTTCAATAGCCTGGGTGATAATCCTGTCTTTTTCGCTTTCGAAATCATCCTCGACAATACACTTTACGGAAGAGACATCCCTTAAAAGACAAGCCTTATATCTTCTGTGGCCAATCTTTACGACATACTTATCGCCTTTCGGAGCGACGATAATCGGCTGAATCTGTCCGTTCTCAATTATAGAATCGCCGAGTTCCTCAAGCGAATCATCTGAATATGTATCACGAATATTTTTATCAAGCACGATCTGCTCAATGGGAATATCCACAAGTCCGGTCTTTTTTTTAGCAGCCTTTGTTTTTTTTGAGGACTCAACGGTCTTCTCATTTTTCTCCTCAGGAACATCAAGATCCAAGGAGAAAGTCTGATGCACATCCGCAAGCGGCGGTCTTTTTTTTCCCATAACGAACCAACCTTATTTTACTTTTTCTGCCAAGCGAGCTATAGTCTTACACAGAGGATTGCCTGGCTGATATTCCTGCATCGGAAGATGATAAGAGATTGCGCCGGACACAGCCTTGGAATCATGGAACTCAAAAATTTCATACGGAGAGTTCAAAAGCGTCTCCGTCCAAAACTTGTGGACCTGTTTCTGATTGTTTCCTTTATTGACCACCAGATATTTGCACTGAGAAACCTTGGCATCATACTGAACCTTCAATTTCTTTATCTGCGTGTTAAAGTTTGAAAGGCTCTCTATGGCAAAATCCTCGGGCTCAATAATCGGTATTATGTCGCTTGCATTTGAGAGTATTATTTTTTCATAAAATCCAAACGATGGAGGCAAATCGAAGAAAACATAATTGAACCCAAGCGACTTGGCATTTTTCACAAGCAGCTTTATAGAGTTGGGGTCATCACGGAATCCACTCTCCATATAGGAGCGCAAATCACCGTCATTGCGTCTTGTTCCAAGAACATACAGGCCCTTGCAATTATCAGACTCTCCCCTGCACTCAAAGATGGCGTCCTTGAGCGATGTCTCTTCCTTCAGGACAGACAGGAAGCTTCTTTCCGCACTTACATGAACAGAATCCTTGTCATACAGATAAGTCAGATTTCCCTGCTGATCGGCGTCAACTATAAGCACTTTTCCATAGCGGGAAAGCTCATACGAAAGCATCGTGGTTATCGTCGTCTTTCCAACGCCACCTTTCTGCATGAAAACACAAAATGTTTTGAATTTTCTGTCACCCATAAGTCCTCACATCCCATATCATTTTCTATTAGTATACACCTCTATCGGATTATATTCAATTCTTTTTTACAATAAAAATAAAAAAAATATTGTTTTTTCCCATTTTTCTAGATTTTTTTATCATTCCGAACAGTTTTGCTACCTCATGATAATTTTCCCACACGCCCAGAATCCATCATCTCATGTACTTCAAGAACCCGTGCAGGACAAACTGTTACCTTCACAACATCCCGAAGTTTAGACTGCTCTTCCATAACAAGAAATTCAAAAACTATTCCAATCAGATGGCCAGAGAATATTTGCATCCCTCCTGCATTAAACCTAAAGATTCACTGCTTCCATCGGTTTGTTAACCAAACTCATCATCAACTCACTAGTTCTTAGGCATAGGATTTTTCTCGCAAGGGCATCGGATAAGACTCTGATAGAATCACCTCCTCCCCGTTGCTCCGCGCGAATAAAAATACCCTTATGGTTTATTAATTATATTTCACCTCTTTCACTTTTTTCATTCACAATTCTATTCAATACCTTTTTGGTGAGAGACACTGAAAGGTCACGACAAACATGAACGGACTCTCCAGGGGTCAAGCATATTTTACTCTATATTTTTATTCGGACCTTCACCGAATTTTTATCACCGGTCTTCATAGTTGAATATTCAAATGTAAAAAGGAATAATGTCGGTGATGAAGACGAGAGAAAATTTATGAATAGATAATAAGTTCAAAATCGTTTTCTCTTAGACAAAGAATAACATAAGCTACAAGTTCATCCTGCAGATCAAACAAAACAATACATATCAAATACAAGAAAAAAACTTTACATCGCATTTTGGACACGATAACTAAAAAATCTCCGTGATAAACTCCAGAAATAAATTGCGATAAGCGTGCATTAAAAATCACAAAGAAGAAGAGAGATAATTTTGAATCCGCACGGGAAACAGGACTATGTTTTTTGTGACGGGTACTTCAAATTATGATTATGAGTTTTACTCTCCCGGCATTATGTTTCTAATATTATACAAAGAAATCAAAGGACACAATGTCTATGACAGAATTCTTAAGTAAGATAGAATCCCCACTGCCCGTCTCTTCTTAAATTTCTTCACGGCCTTGATATTTCATTTTTTCCACTGAGTAAAAAATTTGCTTATATGATTTTCTACGCTCATGAAGAAAAGATGCAGCTTTTCACCCTAAGATTTTTTTGCATCTGATGTGAATGCCGGGGAAATTATACATCCAGTTTTTTTGCTAAAGGATAGTAGATACATTGAGAAGCTTGAAATGAAATTTTTGAAGTCCCCCTGCTGACAAAGAAATTGTTGAGGCTATGTCCGAAACAGAAGTGATATTTTCGAAAAGAATTCTTGGGCCAAGATTTCGTGAGGAAAAAAAATGAATGTCGTGTATGAATATAAAAAGAAGATTCAAGACCTCTTTTACAAACTGTTACAATATCATTGAGGAGAAAAAATTTAACTTCTAAATTAGATCTTTAACAGCTATAAGAAACGTGTATTTGCAATTGCTTTCGTTTGCAGAGAGAACATAACTTATCAACCAGATATACTTGTTTTAAGTCATCCTTCTAAACATAAAGTTTCTGCTGTATTATTTGATTTCAAAGTAGTAATCAAAATTATGTTCCAGCTGCTCCTCATTAATTATATCTGTTCTTATTCACTTCAGTTTAACTTTTCACATATTGCTTTTTCGCATTATATCATTCATAAGTATCATCCGTTCTTACATATTTTTTTACAGAGCTCCTCGCCCATATTACCTACCGCAACATTTTCAAAAATACTCTGGATATTTTCTTTGGCGTTCAAAGTTTCATTGTAATCAACATTCGGTTCAACATCATGCTTGGAATGCATTGTATATTTCTTTTCATACCTGTCCAAAATATAGAAAACTTTTTAAAATCTGTGAACTGCGGTATAATTTAATAAACCACAAAAAAGCATACCACATAGGTTTTCGCAAATATGAACAAGTTTAACCCACTATTCAGACAAACGCCGCAACGGAAACGCCTTCTGGATGCAGTTTTTGGCGATGCTGTATGTACAGGGAAAATTTCTTTTCCTGTTACTTTGTGAAAACAGAGGAATGTATGATCACTTTTTTTGTTGCGATTTATATCCGCTTTTCTTCATCTGACTTTTTTAACGCAGGGATTGCGGAAATCACCATATCCCGCCGCAGAGCAACGGGGTATGGTGATTTCCGCACGAATAAAAACCATGTTTGATTAGGCAAAGGTAAAAAGTTTGGCGAACAAACTTTATCGTCTCCATATAAGGCAATAATTTTTTTGAAACATATGATCATAGATAAGATATTAGTGGTGTGATATGAATTTAATGTGTTCATATTAAATTTCTTATGTTAAAAAGTAACAAAGAGCAGCCATCAAATATCGCAAGGAAAATTTGATGCTGACGGGATTAGTATTAATGCCTTTCATGAATCCTACGGATTATGTGCTTATTTATTCGTGCGGAGGGGGTGGTGATTTTGGAGATGATTTTTTTTACCTTTAATGAATTATATAAAAATACATAGGAGTATGAGTTCTTGATTATTAGGAAGGAAATTTTAAACTTTAAAAACATTGGTGTTTTATACAACGCGAAGAATATGTCCAGAAGCTTAAAAAGTTTGTTCGCCAAACTTTCCGATGGGGGATAATTGCTGATTACATAAAAAGAATAAATTTTTTTCGTGCAAGAAAGGAATATCAGTTTTTCATAGATTTTGAAGTTCTTGTGAAAGAAAATCACCAACCTCGCCACAGAACAACGGGGTATTAAACCCTCCGCACGAATAAATCAGGTTTAAATATTTTCAAAAGGATTTTTTATCTAGGAGAGGTACCGTTAAGAAGCAGATAAAACACTCCAGAGAGAACCGTGGTGACAATATGTAGAAGAGGGGGAGGGATGAATGACCTGCAATTTTAATGCAAGAAAAAAGCTGATTTTTTTAAATAAAAAACAAGAAATGATATTGAAAATAAAATGCAATAGAATTATAATTAAGAAGGAAGAAGTAAGATATTTATATAAACTTAAAGAATATTGATTTAGTCTTAATAAAGTAGTAACACTTTATTCCTGTTTATCCACTTTTCCACTGTGCTATTACTATTTGAATTTATATTGAATTTCTAATTGAATTCTATAGAAGAAAAAGACATTCTGTTACTTCCTCAAGACGATCTGTTACTGGTTTGTCATTCGGAGGCTGTTTTCAGGGCTTCCGCTGGGAATATGATCGAGGGCAGACTGTTACTTTTTTCCGGTAGTTTCCACAGGGGGCTGTTCATTATCCGTAACATTCTGTTACCGTTCATGCCTATTCTGTGGCGAGGGAACAAATTTATATAATATATGAATTTATCACGCGGAAAACAAACTGTTACTAAATTTTTTAGGCTTTCTTCACATAAACTGTTACTATTTATCCCCTGAAATGTCAGGACAAACTGTTACCGATGTAATTCATTGTAAAATAAGGAGTTTAATTTTCTCATGGAGTAATTTTCCATTCTCTTGTGAGAAAGTGTTACTAAATTGATCATTTTTCTTCTATTATATAACGCATTTTCAGCAGAACAAACTGTTACTTTTAGTCATCAAGTTTTTCTAGTTCCAGCAGCCGGCCGGTTTTTCCACAGATGTCGGCGGAGGTTCCGGGGATTATTGTTATGTTGCCCTTTCTCTCACATTCTATTGAGCATCCCTTGACCGACGTTTTGAGCCAGTTTCCGTTTTTGAAGCTTGGATTTCTCACTGAGCCGTCGAAGAACTCTTTCATTGACCTGAGGTCCGGATTTATGACTATGATTTTCTTGTCATCCCTTCCGCTCCATCTGAGTATCGCATCGTTGAAGTGTGCGTCGCTGTGGTTGAACGAGTATCCCACCACGATTATTCTGTCGGCGGTGTCCAGTCTTTCCATGGCGGAATGCCAGGTTCCTATGAGGTCGCTCGCAATGACCGGCTTTATCCTGAACGGAGGCATCATGGAGGGAATGAGGTACCGGTCCTCCCTTGGGCTTATCATCGGTATTATGTCGCTTTCAAGTATGTCCGCGGCTGTTTTTCCGGTGCATTTTCCGGCGGAGCAGATGTTCCTGAAAGAGCCGATATCAATCTCGTCCCTTGTGGAGCAGTCGATGGCTTTCGTCACCGAGCCGTGGAAGTGAATCACGTTGTCCCTTCCCATGAACAGATCCGCCAGGGTGGTGTAGTTCAGCGTTACGGCGGGCCAGTCCGGGATGTGTCTGTAGATGCAGTCCCTGTTTTCGGCGCACAGCTCCATCTCTTTTTGCACGAAGAACGTCCACATGGTCCACATCAGGTAGGTATATCTTCTTCTGTCGGCGCGGCTTCCGTCGTAGAACCCCAGGAAAAGGTCCAGGAGCATGGAGTCCAGGTTGACAAGGGTTTTTGACATCGTGTGAAGTACCCGGTTCTCCGGCTCATCCAGATAGGAACGCAGGAGGGCGCGAAGGGACTGTGTGTAGAAGTCGTGGAGGCTTGTTTCGGGACAAACTGTTACCATTTTTCCAAGCCCGGCATTTTCCAAGAGGTTTACAAGGTCTTTTCTTGAGGAAAGGTCCGTTTTTTCCATGGTTTTTCCCGGCAGTGAGGCTGCGTCTTCTGTCAGAGTGCGGATGAACGTAGCTTTTGCCGCGTCCTTTTCGTCCGTGAGAGAGGGAATCAATGCGTCCATGCGTGAAATAAGCCTGCCCGTGACAGACGGATCCCTTCTTCGCATGAATTTCCTTGCAGCGTCGTCAAGAAGAGAGGCGTATGAGAACGTCCTGAAAGAAAGGGCTTTCCTGAGCATGGAATCTGCCCTGCGTCCTGTGTCCGTGTCCTGCATGAACCGGTAGACCGCCGCCGCCAGATGGTTTGTCATGGGAAAGGTTCCGGCATCCGATCCCGCTCCGAAGACGATTGTTGTTTTCATGCCTTTATTATATACCCCGGGTCCGTTCCTGTCCAGTTTTTGCTCTGAAATAGTAACAGTTTGTCTTGAATCGGCCGGTCGAATATGGAATTGAAAAAAAAGCCGCGATGTGATAGAATCTTTTTATGGACTTCAGGAAAAAACTGCCCGTAGGCATTCAGGATTTTGAAAAGTTAAAGGAAGAGGGTTGTGTCCTCATTGACCGCACCGCGCTTATGATGCGTCTTGTCAGGGATGGGAATGCGTATATGCTCTGCCGTCCTCGCTATTTCGGGAAGAGTCTCCTTGTCTCACAGCTCGCATCTTATTTCAGGGGAAGGCGCGATCTTTTCGAGGGTCTTGCGGCTGAGGGAATTGAGAAGGAGTGGATTGAGTATTCGGTGATCACACTTGATTTCTCGTCCGGAGTCTACAGTTCCGAGGGCAAGCTTTCTTCCGCCGTTGATTACATGCTTCGTGGCCTGGAGCAGACCTACAGGATTTCCGACGCTGCGTCATCATTTTCCGACCGTTTCTCAGGCATTATCCGTGCGGCATATCAGAAGTCCGGCCGTCCGGTGGTGGTCCTCGTGGATGATTTTGACAAGCCCGTTCTTGACGCGGTGTTCACTCCTCAGGAGACGGAGAACCGTGAGATTTTGCGTGAGCTTTACGGAGCCTTGTCCGGAAATGACTTTTACCTTAAGTTTGTTTTTTTCGCCGGCATCTCAAAATTTTCATCCGTGAACATTTTCAACGGAACCCTTCAGCTCAAGGACATCAGCGAGAATCCCGTTTATGGAACCTTGTGCGGTTTTACGGCAGCTGACGTTCAGTCTATCATCGCAGAGGCCGAGATTCCTGAGTCATCGGATCCGGATCAGAGTCTGGATGCGGAGAAGATTTTTGACGTGGTGGACAGATGGTACGGCGGCTACAGATTTTCTGCAGGTGGAGAAGTCGTCTACAATCCCTACAGCGTGATGTGCTGCCTTGATTTCAACAGTCCGTCCGCGTTTTTGTCCGGCGAGATCCGCCATCAGTTCTGGATTCAGACAGGGCAGCCGACCATGCTCGTCAGGATGCTCTTGAAAAACAAATGGGACCTTTTCAACATGCTCTACGGACTCAAGGTGGACCGCGAGGAGCTGATGGAATATCAGTGGACGGAGAATGACATGCTTTCGCTCGTGTATCAGGCGGGATATCTTACCTGCGGAGAGGGGGAGGGTCGTCTCGTGCAGCTCTCCATGCCGAACGCTGAGGTGGTTGAGGGTATGCTCAAGGCCATGCTGTGCCGGTTCACGTCAATCGGGGGGATTTCAAGGAGCGGTGCCGAGCTTGAGTCAATGCGCAGTTTTCTTGCGTCAAGAAACGTGGGGGGCTTCATCTCCAAATTCGAGCAGGCGATACAGTCTCTCCCTCTTATCAAGGAAGACCGCGTGGAGTGCGAGTATGTCTTCAAGATGGCGTTTCATGTGATCGCGAATCTGATTGGCACCGGGGTCACGAGCGACAGCAATTCCGACGTGATGCTCAGGGTGAAGGACGGCGAGGGAAAATCCACCGGATACATCTTTGAGCTGAAGGCGGACAAGGGAGTTGCTCTTGCCGAGGTTGCCGCGGACGCATTCCTTAGGATTGAGTCGAGGGGATATGAGGAAGTCTTCACGAAGGATGAGATTGAGTGCCGCAAGGTCTGCATCGTATTTAGTTCGGACGGATCGGGCATTGCGGGTTGGATGTCCAAATGAGAAAGGGATTTCCGCATCCGCTGTTTTTTGTTCTGGGACTCCTCCTTCTTCTGTTCTCATGCAAGAAAAAATACGATTACGGAAATATCGTCACGCCCGATCTGCTTAGTTCGCAGCATGAAAAGATGCCTCTGGATGTTCCTGCTCTGTCCGGCTCTGAAACACTTTCGCCTGTTTTTCTTCTTGATGCGGACGGATGCCAGAGACTTGTTTCGGAAATAAATTCGTTTGGTTTGGTTGCCGTGTCGTTGGATCTTTCCGGGTGCGATGTTCCGGTGGATGCCAAGCTGGGAGCGGTTCTTCCTTCCGGGCTCTTTTCCGGGATGGCAAATCTTGTCTCAGTGATTCTTCCCGACGGACTTGAGACTGTGACGGAGGATTTTTTTTCCGGATGCGTTAACCTGCGTGCCGTGACTCTTCCACGGAGTCTTGTTGCGATTGAAGGTCATGCTTTTTCTGATTGCGTGTCGCTTGAGAAAATCAATGCGCCGGACCGTGGAATCTTCATCTTCTCATATTCGGGAGACGGTCTTGAGTACCCCGACGGAAAATGTGCGTGCAGTAATGCTTCGGTGGTTCGCGGAGAAACTGTGACCGATTACGCCGCATGGTACATGGACTGCTGGAAGTATTCGAAATCCGTGGAGGCAGGTCCCGTCTCTTTTTCCGAAATCTGGGCGTCATCGTTTCAGGGCGGATACGGATCCGAGAATCTTTCTGACGGAAGCTGGAGGAGCTGGTTTGCTGATCCCTCCAAATCGTATGAAGACACAAAAATCGTGATGAGTTTCACGAGGGAAAACACAATCAGCACGATAACTTTTAGAAACGGCAACGGCAACACGGAGAATTTCTGGTCGTGCAACCGTGTGAAGGATGTGGAAATCTATTTCGGCGATGAGAAGACTCCTGAGTGCATTACGCTGAAAGACAATATGGAGCCTCAGACATTCCGCTTCCTTTACGGTGAAAGAAGAAAAAAACGATATGCGAAAATCACGTTCATCATAAAATCCGTTTATCCGGGCGGGAAGGGAAAAGAAACTTGCCTTTCCGAAATCACACTGAATGACCCGGACGGAGCATTTAAATGCGACTCGCTCACGGATAAAATTGAGCTTGCGTTTGAGGAGCATGAGAAAAAACTTTTTCCTGAGGGCGGCGGACATCTTGTGAAAAAAATCTGGAGGGAGAAGGGAAGAAATCCGGTTGCCGTAGTGATGGAAAAGGAGGATCCGTCGCACGTTGATTTTCTGGTCTTTGACGGAAGCTCATGGGTATCCGGCGGACAGGAAATCGGGAGGGCCATAAGGGCTGCGGAGTCGGAGTGTCTCAAGTCTGGGAAGACTGCCCGGTTCTCTTTCGGAAGCGATGGTGACGGATTTGATCTTTCGCTGCAGATGATGCGCCGAGTGGAGGGATTCGGGGGCTCGGAATACGGACGTCCGTACCGCTTTGTGTTTTCTGACGGCGTTTTCAGGATGACGGAGCGCGCTGACTTTGATCTGAAGAAAATTGAGGCGGAGACTTCGGATTTCTTTTCCATAATAAACTCGCTTGACAAACACGGTCTTTACAGGATTGATCTTTACGGAAAGCTGGACAGGGAATTTTTCGGAAGGATGAGCTCGGTTTTCACTCCGGACGGAAAAATCTCTCGCGAAAGAAATTTCATCCTGAATCTCTGGAACTGCTCGCTTGCCGATGACTTGCACGGATGCATTGAGGAGGGTTTCATCTCCGGCTATTTCATCCAGCTGGTTCTTCCTTCATGTACGAGGGTCCTGCGCCGTGGATCCGTAACCGTGGCCGCTGATTTAATCACCTTGCCGGCTGACATAATGACGATTGAGAGCGGGGCGTTCGTCTCCGGAAAAGGAAGCCCGTTTGACGTGCATGCGAACAATATTTTGTTTGACGGCGGGGAACCACAGAAATACAAGGTGGAGGGGAATCTTCTTCTTGAGAGCATCCCGGATTCTGGGGGAAGGAAGCGGCTTCTTCTCTACATGGGTCAGGCGGGAAAAATTCTTGCACAGGGAAATGCCGTCTCACCGGAGGCTGTGGTCATCCCTGACAATGTGACGGCTCTTGCTCCGTATTCGTTTTACGCCGCGGATGTCTACTCCCTGACTTTCCCTCCAGGATTTTCCGAGGCTGGGGAGAAGTGCATGGACATGATGAAGGTAAGGAAGATGGATCTTTCCAGATGCGACGTTCAGTCTTTTTCGCTTGGAACAGTGAGGGAATTTGGAAAGGCTGCGTCCGCAAATCCAGGCATGGAGATGAGGGGAAATCTTCTTTGCATAAGCGCGTCGGGAAAGATGACGGAATCGCTCGCTGGCATTGTGGAGAGTGAGCTGAAAAAGAGCGTCGGAAAAAAAGTCTTTTTGGATTTGAGCGCGACAACTCTGGTGTGGGATGACTCGCTTAGAAAATATAAGCCGCTTCCTGATTTTTTCCTGCAGGACAGTAACAATCTTGTGTGGCTCATGCTGGGGCAGTACGACAGCATTTCATCCAACACTTGCAGGGACTGTGCAAACCTGATGTGGGTCGGTTTCATCAGGGAGCCGCAGAAGATTTTTGAGCCGGCGTTCAAGGGCTGCGGTGCGGGAGCGAAGGCCGTTGTGGAAGGATCGGAGAAAGATCTCTGGGAATACGCGAGGAGCAAGAGGTTCTAGAAAAAAATTGCGCGATGGGGTATAATCAGGATATGAATGAATCAATGGAAGAAAACGGAATGGAGCAGGAAGCTGAGATTCCTGTAGGACCGAAGACGGCTCTGATCTCCATCGTGGGAAGACCGTCGGCTGGAAAATCAACGTTTCTGAACACAGCGAGCGGAGAAAAAATCAGCATAGTCTCATCAATCCCGCAGACGACACGAAACGCGATACGTGGAATTGTGAACACGTCTCTGGGACAGCTTGTTTTTGTGGACACGCCGGGACTTCACCTGAGCGAAAAAAAGATGAACCTCAAGCTCACTCAGATTGCGTCGGAGAACATCACAGACAGCGACGCGATTCTTTACATAATTGACACGACCCGCGACCACGGCGAGGAGGAGGAGCTGATTGCGAATCTTGTGAGGCCTCATGTCTCAAAGCTGGTTGTCGCGATGAACAAGATTGAGGACTCTCACAGCGACGTTGAGGCGGCGAGGACTTTCATTTCAAACTTCCTTCCTGAGCTGCCGGAGGACAGAATCATCGGGATGAGCGCAAAGACCGATCAGAACGTTAACGATGTCCTGAAGGCTCTGTACGGACTCGCGGAGGAGGGGCCGCATCTTTATCCTGAGGAGTTCTACACTGATCAGGAGGTCGAGTTCAGGATTGCGGAAATCATAAGGGAACAGGCCATCAACAGATTGCAGCAGGAAGTTCCACATGCCATTTATGTGAGCATTGAGGACATGAAGATGGAAAAGCCGACTCTTCTGAGCGTGCGTGCGTTTATCTGCGTGGAGAGGGAAAGCCAGAAGGGAATCGTGATTGGAAAAGGCGCGTCGCTTATCAAGGAAATCAGGATTGAGAGCATGAAGGAGTGCCGCAAGATTTTCCCGTACAGGGTGAGTCTGGATTTGCGCGTGAAGGTTGACAAGGACTGGAGACAGAAGGACAAGGTTCTTAATAAGATTCTGCACTAGTTTTTTCGTCCGTAGTGTTTCCGAAGACTTTATAAAATTGCCCAGGAGGAGATGATGACCGATATTGAGATTGCACAGGCGGCGGAGCTGTTGCCGGTGGTTCAGGTTGGAGAAAAAATCGGGGTGGGGGAGTCCGACCTTGATTTTTACGGAAAGTACAAGGCCAAGCTCACATTCGATAAAATGAACGAGCTGATTGCCAGGGCATCCGATCCCGCCAAGAGAGGAAAGCTGATTTTGGTTACGGCCATGACACCGACTGCTGCGGGCGAGGGAAAATCCACCGTGACGATTGCGCTTGGTGACGGACTCAGGAGAATCGGAAAAAAATCAGTCATTGCGCTGAGGGAGCCGTCGCTCGGTCCGTGCTTCGGAATCAAGGGGGGAGCTTGTGGCGGCGGTCATGCGCAGGTCATTCCGATGGAGGACATCAATCTTCATTTTACCGGGGACATCCATGCAATAACGGCGGCAAACAATCTGATCGCGGCTTTGATAGACAATCACATTCAGCAGGGAAATCCGCTCGGCATAGATCCCAGGACAATCAGCTGGAAAAGGTGCGTCGATCTGAATGACCGCGCTCTGAGGAACGTCGTGATAGGGTTGGGAGGAAGGATTGACGGTGTGCCGAGGGAGTCTCATTTCCAGATTTCCGTCGCGTCTGAAATCATGGCGATCGTGTGCCTGTCAAAATCAATCAGCGAGCTCAAGGACAGGATTTCCAAGATTACGATCGGTGAGACTTTTGAGAAGCGTGCCGTGACTTTCGGTGAGCTCAAGTGTACCGGTGCCGTGGCCGCTCTTCTCAAGGATGCCATCAGGCCCAATCTTGTGCAGACGCTGGAGCATACTCCCGCCTTTGTTCACGGTGGTCCTTTTGCGAACATTGCGCACGGATGCAACTCAATCAACGCGACTTTGTGCGCCCTTGCCTGCGGTGATTATGTCGTGACTGAGGCCGGGTTCGCCGCTGATCTGGGAGCCGAGAAATTCATGGACATCAAGTGCAGGATGAACGGAATCTCTCCCGACGCAGCCGTAATTGTGGCTACCGTGAGGGCTTTGAAGATGCACGGCGGGGTCTCCAAGCAGGATCTGGGAAAAGAGAATCTTCCGGCCTTGGAAAAGGGATTTGCGAATCTGAGGGTGCACATAGAGAACATGAAGAAGTTCGGAGTGCCTGTTGCGGTCGCCGTAAATAAATTTATCTCGGATACGGACGCAGAGATTTCACTGGTGGAAAAACTTTGCGCTGAGGCCGGAGCCGGTGCCGTTTTGTGCGAGGGATGGGAAAAAGGCGGCGAGGGTGCGGTTAAGCTTGCTGAGACCGCGGTGGAGCTTACCGGAAAGGACTCGCATTTCAAGAATATTTATCCGCTGGACGCGCCCATCGAGGAAAAAATCAACGTGCTTGCCCGGGAGATTTACAGGGCCGGTTCGGTGGAGTTTGACGGAAAGGCAAGGAAGAAAATCAAGGCTCTTGAGGCTGCGGGATTCGGGAATCTTCCGATATGCATGGCAAAGACTCAGAACTCAATCACGCATGACAAGAGTGTTACTGGAGCGCCGGAGGGTCAGTATGCTTTCCCGGTCCGTGACGTGCAGCTCTACAGCGGGGCGGGATTCATCGTTGCGTTTGCGGGTGACATTGTGGATATGCCGGGACTTCCAGCCGCACCTGCCGCAATGAACATAGATGTTGATGACAGGGGGATTATTTCGGGTCTTTTCTGATTTTTTTGGTCAAATTCCGTGAAAACCACTTGAATCAATCTTCGAAAAGTGATATGCTGATTATATTGAAGAAATCTTTGGGGCAATGCTTTCAGGATTTCCGAGACATCGGGCTATAGCGCAGCTGGTTAGCGTACAAGTCTGGGGGACTTGGGGTCACCGATTCGAATTCGGTTAGCCCGACTTTGAGGCAGCTTCCTTTTCGTGGGAGGCTGCTTTTTTTATGCCATGGAAATGCAAAAGGAGGAAACAATGGACGAAGTTTATGAATTCTTCAAGAAATGCGGGGTCTATTACCTTGCGACGGTGGAGGACTCCCAGCCGAGGGTAAGGCCGTTTGGTACGGTGAATGTGTTCGAGGGAAAGCTTTACATCCAGACCGGGAAGGTGAAGGAAGTCTCAAAGCAGATTCAGAAAAATCCCCGTGTGGAAATCTGCGGCTTTGACGGTCAGGCATGGTGCCGTGTTGCGGGAGAGCTTGTGCGCGATGACAGGATTGAGGCGAAGGAGGCGATGCTGGAGAAGTATCCCGATCTCAAGGCCATGTATTCCGCTACGGACGACAATACAGAGGTGCTTTATTTCAAGAATGCGACGGCGACGTTCTCAAGCTTTGGCGGTGCGCCCAGGAGCGTTAAGTTCTGATTTTTTTTCGCTCCAAACTTGAATTTTGCTTTCCAACGTATTATAATGGAGGAAAGATAAAATTTTTTGGAGCAATGATGAAAAAGTCTACCAGATTTCTGATTTCAATAGCATTTTTCCTCTGCTGTGCTTGGACGGCCCCTTCTCTGGAGCTTACGTTCAGACTGACGCCCGGAATAGGAATTCCCTTGAACAAGAATTACGAGACGGGATTTGGCGCGACTTTGCAGGCTGACGTGGATTTTTTTGGATTTATGACTGCCGGACTGGAGGGAATGTTCAACGTGCTTCCCATGGCCGGAGTTGATGATTCCGTTATGATGTACGGAGGCGGCCTCGGTCTGGGAGCATATTATTATCCCATTTCAAGGATGTATGTTGGCGGAGGTCTCGCTGGTGGTGTCTATCAGCTTTCCGCGGGTGGAGACGAGAGCAGCAAATCATATTCTGACATATACGCGAGGGCATATCTGGAGGCCGGATTCAGGTTCAGCCCGTATTTTGTGGTGAGCGCGAACGCAGGATTTACCTCCTACATGATCGTCAAGTCCGGGGATTTTTCAACGAACCAGATAAACGCGGGTATCGGCGTGAGATATACTGTGCCGATCGGAAAGGGTGCGTCCACCGGAATTTCTGTCACGTCAGATCAGTATGATTCGGTTTATCCTCTTTTCATGGACGCATACAAGTCAAGTCCTATCACTACGATTGTTCTCAAGAATGGCAATGGTGCGGAAATCACCAACGTGAAGCTTACCTTGAGCGCGGGAAAATATGGAACCAGCACGAAGGACTCCGGATCCGTGCATAAGGTGAAAAAATATTCCTCGGTTGAGGTTCCGATCTGCATGGACTTCAATTCTGAGATTCTGAAATTTACCGAGAGCGGAAAGATTCTTTGCGATCTTCAGGTTGAGTACGAGATGCTCGGAAAGAAGATGTACTCAAATCACAACGTCATTATTTCTGTCGCAAGCCGCAACGCATTCTCATGGGGAGACGCAGCGGCACTCAGCAGTTTCATAGCCCCATCGACCCCGGAAATTTTGGAGGTGGCAAAGGCCATAGCAGGATCGGCAAGGGAAAGCTTCTACTCTGGAATGAGCCGCAACCTTCAGCAGGCCGCCGCATTGATGGAGGGACTCCGGATGGGAGGAGTCATGTATTCGGGTGACAGGAACACACCTTATGTGGACTTCCATCTTTCCGACGAGATTGACTACATACAGTATCCGGTTCAGACTCTGAACAACCTGAGCGGAGACTACGATGATCTTGGAATCCTGCTCATAACCTGTCTGAGGGCGACCGGAGTTCCTGCGTCATACATGACGGTGGATGATGATTTCATCGTGCTTGTTGCCACGGGCTCATCCGCGTCTGTTTCCGCAAATATGTTCGCTGATCCTGATTCGCTTCTGGATGACGGTGAGAACGTTTACTTCGGACTTTCAATGGCCGAATGGTCAAAGGGATTTACCGCGAGCCGCATTGCTGGTGCGAAGAAAATAAAGGCGGTGATGAACGACGAGTATTCCGCCGTGGAATTCGTGAATGTTGACGAGGCAGGGGAAACTTATGCTGCTACGGTGTTCAGCGGAAACGGAACCTACTTCGAGAATCCGTCATCGTCCAAAGTTATTTCGGCCATGAAAAAGGCGGTGGATGATTACATCAACAGCGATCTTTCCGTGGTTCTCGCAAGGGTGAAGAAAGAGGGCAACCATAACAAGATTGGTGTCGCTCTTGTGCGCATGGGTCGTTATGCTGATGCCAAGGCCGAGTTCCAGAAGGACGGAAGCACGAAGGCTCTGAACAATCTTGCGAACGTATATATGATAGAAAAGAATTATTCACAGGCGGCTGCGACTTACAAGAAAGTCCTTTCAAGGGAGCCGGAAAACTCCATTGCTCGGAAGGGACTTGAAAGCGCAAACTCTAAGCTTGGCATGTAGGAGGCTTATTATGAAGCGCTTGCACCTGATTTTAATTCTCCTGCTGATTTCCATACACGCTTTCGCGACGGACGTGCAGTTCCGTTTTCTGCCTGGATTTCCGTTCCTGCTTGACACACAGCTCAAGTCTTATAATTGTACGGCGGTCTCATTTGACGTTGTTCCGATCACTGTGCGCGAGAGGGATTCCGTCTTTTTTGGCGCGGGATTTTCTTTAATGCCGTTTACTGCGCCGGGAATTGAAAGTTTCTCCGCCTACGATTTCAACATCAGCGCGGGATATGAGTTCATGGTCAGCGACAGGTTCTCCGTGGATGTGGAGGCTCTTTTCGGGCTTTGGACATCCGGGGAAGTGAAGGGTACTGAGTCATCAAAAAAAATCGGCGGGTCATCAGGACTCTCATGGGGTGCCAGGGCATCGGCTTACTACAATCTTTTCCCGGAGCTTTCTCTTGGTGGATTCGCGGAGTTCAGGGATTTTCCCAACGGAAGCGGGTCTTTTTTGAAGAAGGTTTCGGTCGGTGCGGCCCTCAGATATAATTTCACTCGCGGTCTCTCCACGACTTCCGCAATTGACGTGGTTTCGTCGGATTTGAGCTCTGTGTTTACGGAGCCTCTTTTCCCTGTGTTCTACAGCCGCTACGAGGATCATCCCTTCGGCAGCATTACGTTCGTGAATGAGGAGAAGAATGACATTACTGATGTTACCGTCTCCGTTATGATCGAGCGTTATATGTCAAACCCGAGTGTCTGCGCTAAATTTGACAGGGTGAAAATGGGACAGGAATTTACGGCTGAGCTCACGGCGTTCCTTGACGAGGCGATTCTTTCCTCCCTTACACCGAACACCGTTTATGCAGACATTACCGTGGAATACAAATCCCTCAGCAAAAAGCTTTCACGCACGGTGAGCGTTGATTTACAGACGTTGAGCCGTAACAACATGACGTGGGACGATGACCGTCGTGCCGCTGCGTTTGTAAGTTCAAGGGATGGAAGCGCGAACTTCTTTGCGAATTATGTCCGTTCTGTGGTTGCTCCGGAGCTGCGTTCCAATGTACCGGAGAACATTCAGCTTGCCGCCGCGATTTTCTCTGCGCTCAAAGTCTATGGAATCAACTATGTTCTTGATCCTGCCAGTTCCTTCACGGATATGCGAGGCTCTGCTCAGGTTGACTTCCTTCAGTTCCCTTATCAGACTCTGCTCTATCATGGAGGAGACTGCGACGACCTTTCAATTTTGAACTGCGCTCTGCTTGAGGTGCTTGGAATTGATGCGGCTTTCATAACCTGCCCGGGACACATCTTCATTGCGTTTGATTCCGGTGTGAGTGTGGAGAATGCGGCGTCCGTCGGCAGATGCATTGTGCAGGACGGCAAGGTCTGGATTCCGCTTGAGATAACGCTTTGTCAGGATACATTCGAGCTTGCAAGGGGATTCGGATACAGGGAGTGGGAGAAATATCCCGAGGAAAGGGTTCTCATTCCGCTCAGAAGTGCATGGGAGGAATACCGCACCGTGGGAATTGCGGACTCAAATCCGAAGCTGGACATGCCGAGCAAAGAGGCGATTCTCCGGGAATTCCGCGCCAACAGGCCTTAATCAGCGTTTCTTGGGCTTGCGCTCATTTGTCCCTTGCAGAAAGCATTCCACTCAGCGTCGTCCATCGTGTATTGCATGAATCGTATGCCGCCGAATTCCACGACGGGATTTATGAAATGGTCGCTTCCTTCCTGGATGCGTTGTGAAATCATCCTGACGGAATTCAGTGTGCGGACCGGTATGACGCAATAGGATTCCAGCAGGGATTTTTCCACTTCCGCAAGAATCTTGTTTTTTACTTCGGGCGCTGCGTTGTGGTATGTGCCCAGGTTCAGCTCCTTGTTCCATCCTAAAAGCGACAGGGAGAGCCTTTCACCGCCAAGATTTATGTCCGCGTTTTTGCTTAGAGGATTGTAGCCGTATTCGTTTATGAGCGACGGAGTGCAGTACTGGCTCAGGATTCCGTATGGATTGAATGAGAGACTTGAGTTTTTGGTAATCGCCATATCCACGAGTCCCTTTTTGATGTTCGCGGAAAGATCCGGGTTTGCGACGAGCATGATTTTTATCCGACCAGCAAGTGCCGTACCCTCGCATGCTTTTTCGATGGAGTTCTGGATGAAGATCGCTGTCTTTTGATTCTGCTCCGTGTCTGATGCGGCGTGCATTTCAATTTCTATCCTGTCATCGGCTTGGATGTCTCCTGCTTTAAGCGCGTCCTCATAAGCCCTTACGAAGCATTCCCGGGCCTCCTGATAGTTGAACATTGTTTTGGAAGATGAATAAATCTCCATGTCAATTTTTTCCCTTACATCAAGGGCTTCTTTTGTGTCAACGAACGGTTTTCCCGTCTCAGGCACACCGATATAATAGCGGCTTATCAGAGTGTATGCGGGCGATGAGTTGGGCGCGATTTCATGCACGAATTCATCACGGTCAATGCACAGAGAGAGTCCACGGCGGAAATCGGTGTAGGAGAGCAGCCTTTTGTTCACCCCAGGATTTTCACGTCTTTTGAGGGAGGTTTTGTCGGAGTTCAGGGACAGCGTGTATGTGTAAGGCGACGGACTTTCCTCCTTGTATGCCCAGACCGGGTATTCGGACAAATCGGCAGATGAGACGGAAATTGCATCCAGCTTTCCCTGCGCGAAAAGATTGCGCTCCGTTGTATGGTCGCCCACAAACTGTATGTCGATTTTTGTCGTCTGGAACTGGCCGTCGTGTTTTCCGTCGCTCCATCCGTACCAGCGTGGGTTTCTTTCGAGTGTGATTGACTGTCCGGGCTTGAATGAGGCAATCTTGTAGGGGCCGTAGGAAATCATTCGCTCACTGGAAGTTCCGTAGCTGCTTCTGATGATTCCGCTGCTGTTGGTTTTGCATGCCTCGTAAAGCGGCTCGTGAATAAGCGGAATGTTCGTGCCGTGGACTGCCATGAAAGATGTTGTCGGGCGGGATAAAATGAGGGTGTATGTGTAATCGTCATCCTTGATGAATCCCACGCTTTCCCATGCCGTTTTTCCTTTCTCATTTTTTGAGAAACAGAATTCCTTGTACGCGTCAGGGTTTGTGTCGCCGAAGGATTTTGCAATCTTGAGCATGATGGGCTTCATGTTTTCCGTTAGCGGCGCATAGATTTTTTCATCCGTAAGCTCCCGGAGGGCTTCGTAGAGGTCTGTTCCGTCCTCATCAAAAAAATGCTCCGAATATGTCTTCCGGTATGTCTCAACGCTGTCTCCGAAAAAAGCGACCGGACGTGTGAGAGAAACGTACATCTCGTGTTCTGGAACGGACGCATAAATTTTCGTCTCAAGGTCGAAGATGTCGGTGTAGGTCTCGCTTCCCTGGAAATATGTCTTTGCGTTTGCGATTGGAAGTGTATCGTAAAAATCCGTGGCGTGGAAATTCTTCATGTCGGGGGAAAGATACTGCCTCAGAGAATATTCCACCGTATCCGCATTGATCGGCGTTCCGTCCTCCCAGCAGGCATCCCGTCTCATGCTGAATTTCCATGCGTATCCCTGTGTCGCTCCCTTGGGAATGGAGTAGGGTGATTTTCCGGCATACTCGGCCGTTACATCCGCAGGAAGCTCCGATGCCAGCTCACAGACGATGTTGTATCCGTCCTTGCTCTGGTTCATTGCGAGCGTGTACATGGAGGATGAGAGAAGGTCTATGATCGTGGACTCCGAGCTTGATGTGAAATCCGTGGGACTCAGGGTTGCCGGGGAGGAGAGGGTGGTGCGGTATGTGTATTCTCCGCTCCCTTCCTCAGGCACAAGATTTTCTTCCTTATTCTTGCAGGCACAGATTGAAATCATCAGGGCAGCAGAGATTAGCGCACACAACACATTCCTTTTCATGCAGATACTCCTCCGGGGTATATCGTCAGACATCTAATGGATGCTGCATTATTTGAGGGCGTCGAAATGGCACATCTGTGAGCAGACTCCGCATCCAACGCAGAGAGTCACGTCTATCTTTGCCTTTCCGTCCTTCATCGCGATCGCAGGACATCCGATTTTCATACAGGCCTTGCAAGACCGGCATTTGTCAGCGTCAACCTTGAGCGGGGGATTGTGCTTCACCTCTTTGAGCAGGGCACAGGGACGTCGGCTGATAATCAGGCTCGGCTCTTCCACAGAAAGCTCTTCCTTTACGGCTGTCTCACATTCGGCTATGTTGTACGGATCCACCACTCTCACACGGTTTATTCCCATCGCACGCGCAAGGGCTTCCAGATCAACTCGTCCGGCGGGATTTCCGTAGAGATTTTTTCCCGTGGTGGGATTCTGCTGGTGGCCTGTCATTCCCGTAATTGAGTTGTCCAGCACGATTACGGTGGACGCGGACTGATTGTATGCTATGGTGGCAAGTCCCGTCATTCCCGAGTGCATGAAAGTTGAGTCACCGATTACCGCGACGGTCTTCTTCTCATTCTCACTTCCGGCGCTCTTGTTCCATCCGTGGATTCCGCTGAAAGACGCTCCCATGCAGAGAGTCACGTCCATTGCCGAGAGAGGAGCCACTGAGCCGAGTGTATAGCATCCGATGTCTCCGAAAACCGTCACCTTGAGCTTGCTGAGCGCGTAGAACATTCCACGGTGGGGGCATCCGGCGCACATGATCGGGGGTCGAACAGGAATCTCCGCGTCGATTTTCTTTCCCGGCACGACATTTTTTCCGAATGCGGCTGCAATCATGTTCTGGCTGAATTCTCCGCAGATGGGGAAGAGGTCCTTTCCGTGTATTTCCGCGTCCAGTCCGAGGGTGCGGCAGAAGTTCTCAATGATGGGATCAAGCTCCTCAATCACGATGATTTTCTTGAGTCCTTTTGCGAAATCCCGGATCAGTTTTGCGGGCAGGGGATTCACCATTCCGAGCTTCAGTATGTTCACGCTCTCGCCAAGGACTTCCT
The DNA here is from genome assembly GCA_016288205.1 of Treponema sp. Classification (GTDB taxonomy): domain Bacteria; phylum Spirochaetota; class Spirochaetia; order Treponematales; family Treponemataceae; genus Treponema_D. The sequence continues at coordinate 31,203 of JAEEYO010000042.1, forward strand.
TCGCGTACTGATAGCTTGTGGATGAGGTTATAATTCCCACGTCGGAGAGTTCGGCATCATCGGCGGCTTTTTCTATACGGTTGATTCCGCTGGTCAGGGACCATTCCTCGATGTCCTTCATTCTCTGCTCGACAAAGGGATGTCTCCGGATTGCGTTTGCCGGTGCCATGACGTATTTCTGCACGTTTTTCTCGTATTTCTTGTGCTCTGGGGTCTGGCGCTCGTCAGTCTCAACTATGCTCTGGCTGTGGGCAACACGGGTACACATTTTGTATAGTACCGGGGTGTCAAACTTTTCGCTGAGCTCAAATGCGATGGATGCGAATTTCCTTGCTTCCTCGGAGTCGCTCGGCTCAACCATCGGAATCTTTGAGGCTATGGCATGGTGACGGCTGTCCTGCTCGTTCTGTGACGAATGCATTCCCGGATCGTCCGCCACACCGACTATGAGGCCCGCATTCACTCCTGTATAGCTTGCCGTGTAAAGGGGGTCCGCAGCCACGTTCAGACCCACATGCTTCATGCCGCAGAATGACCTTCGGCCCGCAAGACTTGCTCCGAACGCACTTTCCAAGGCCACTTTCTCATTCGGGGCCCACTCGCAATAAATCTCCTTAAATCTTGCAGCCTCTTCCGTAATCTCCGTGCTTGGCGTTCCCGGATAACTGGACACAAATTCACATCCGGCCTCAAAAAGTCCTCGTGCAGCCGCTGCATTACCCAGCATAAGTTGCTTCATAATTTCTCCTATTAAAACCCGCTCCAAGGCGGTACAGTGATTTTCTTCGTTGATTGATTATACAATGCTATTGAAAAAATGTAAAGGAACCCTTTGCCATGCCGGAAGACTCAGTGGCTGGCTTGGAGATAATGGAAAATATAATTCAAGAAAAGGGGAGGGATGCCGATAATATAAGTGTCGGGTGTACAATTTATCCCCTCCCACCCATTTGCACCCGACTGCCTGATGGGCATTGGCCGGCGCGAGCCGGCCTCTTTTTTTATGCGTTGGCGAGGGATTTCAGCTCGGCGAGCATCTTCGGAAGATCCGTTCCCATGTTTTCGTTGGTGAACTGGCATGTTCCGACCTTTTCGTGTCCTCCACCGCCGTATTTGAGCATGAGGCTTCCCACGTTCACTTTGCTGGTACGATTCAGGATGCTGTATCCGACCGCCGCAGAGCAGCCCTGTCCGCCTTTTCCGCTCACAATCCATGCAGAGATGTTCTGTTCCGGGTACATGCTGTAAATCATGAAGCGGTTTCCAGTGTAGATTGGGTCCACGCCTCGGAGATCTGACACGATGAGATTTCCGTCAACAGATGTATGGGCTTTTACCATCTCCTTGAATTTCTCCGTCTGCTCGTTGTAAACCTCAATGCGTTCCTTGACGTCGGACATGGCAAGGATTTCCTCGGTGGATTTGTCACGGCAGGCGACCATCAGCTTTTCCATGAGCGCATAGTTCGGCACGGTAAATTCCCTCCAGCGTCCGAGTCCGGTGCGGGGATCCATCAAAAATCCCACGAGAATCCATCCCTTGGGGTTCTGAATCTCGTCAATCGTGAGGTTTCCGGAGTCCACCTTGTCAACCGCGGTCATAATGTCATCAAAATTCGGGAATTTCTCCTTTCCGCCGTAGTATTCGTAGATGATTCTCGCACATGACGGCGTAATCCGGCTCTCTCCCTTATATTTTCCCTCAAGCTGATTGCGCTCAAACTCGCTCGAATGGTGGTCGAACCAAAGTCCGCATCCCTCCACGAAAGGCACGTTCGCAAGGCAGTCATTGCTGTCTATGGGAACAAGCCCGTCCTGCAAATCCTTTGGATGCGCGAATTTCCAATGGTCAATTATACCGGCCTCAAGCAGCAGAGCTCCACAAGCCAGTCCGTCAAAATCTGAGCGGGTAACAAGTCTCATAGCCATATCTCATACCTCTTTATAATTTGTTTTGTTTGTTTAAAACATTATAACAGACAAAATGCGAAAAAGATAGTAAAAAATTTGATTTTCAGAAAAAATCTTGCTCCGGGACCTCAAGATTGATTTTTCATGCGTTCTGCTATATACTTCTACTGAGGAAAAAAATGAGATTCATACACACGGCTGACTGGCATCTTGGAAACAGTCTCTTCAACATTGACCGCACAAAGGAATTTGACGCATTTCTGATTTGGCTCAAGGCGACGATAGTTGAGACTAACGCGGACGCACTGATTGTCGCGGGAGATATTTTTGACGTAGCAAATCCGCCGGTGAGCGCACGAAAACAATACAACCGCTTTCTCGCATCGCTTTTAGGAACTGGCTGCAGGAATGTGATAATCGTGGGAGGAAACCATGACTCGGGAGCGCTGCTTGATTCCGAAAAGGATATTCTTGACGCGCTGGACATTCATGTGGTCGGCTCTCTTAACGGCATTTCAAAAGATAATGTTGATGACATAGTGTTTGAGATTAAGGACAAGGACGGAAATGCGCTCGGCTTGTGTTGTGCCGTTCCTTATGCGCGTGAGATTGAGCTCAGGAATTACTACAAGGAAAAGACGGAGCAGGGCGAGCTTTCTGATTCGGCATACAGCGTTCTTTACGGACTTGCGATGGATGCGGCACAGAAAAAAAGCGAGGGAAAAAATCTGCCGGTGATTGCGACGGGACATCTTTATGCATCGGGACTTGAGGGACGCTTTGAAAATGCTGAGAAAGAAATCCGGTGCGACGACGGAAGACGTACGATTGATGATGTGATCGGAAACCTCGGCTCGGTTCATGTCGATGTGTTTCCGAAAGATTTCTCTTATGTCGCTCTGGGGCACATCCATTACACGACGATGGTGGCGAAAAATCCCAAGGTCCGATACTCCGGCTCTCCGTTTGTGCTTGGCTTCGACGAGGCAAATCTTCCGCGGCATGTCCTTGCTGTTGACGTGGAGTGCGGAAAGGAAACAAGGGTTGAAAAAATTGAGGTTCCGCGTTTCTTTGAGTACAGACGGATCTCAGGGACCATCGGTGAAATCAAGACGGAATTGAAAAAAATCAGGGAGACGGAGATTCCTACATTCCTTGAGCTGTATTACAAGCGCGAGGAGGGGACGAATATTCACGACGCACTGTCCGAGACAATCCGAAATCTTCCTGAGTGCGTGGCGGTAGTCAACAAAAAGCCACAGATTGAATCGCGTGCCGGTGATTTTTTTTATTCCGACATGGACAGCGACGAGGTAAAAAATCTTTCGCCCGAGGACATTTTCAAGAGCCTGATTTTAAGCAAGAGCAGCATCGATACGGACGGACTTTCTGAGGATGAGATAGAGAAGAAAAAAGACGCGCTGATAAAAAAATATCTTCCGCTTTTTATGGAAGTCGCGAGGGAAGTTGAGTCGGGGGAAAGCGATGAGAATAATTAAGATTGAGATGGAGAATCTGAATTCGCTGAAAGGATATTGGAGCATAGATTTTACTCACCCTGACTATGAGACTTACCACAGACTCTTTGTGATTTCAGGCGAGACCGGCTCCGGCAAAACTACAATCCTTGATGCCATAACCCTTGCGCTTTACGGGAAAACACCGCGTCAAAAAAACGTGTCGAAAACCGAAAATGAGATTATGACACGACACACAGCTTATTGTCGTGCGGTGATTACATACGAATGTAAGGCCGGAAAATTCGAGTCGGAATTCTATCAGCAGCGTGCGAGAAAAAATCCGGAGGGAAGTTTGCAGGCTCCTGAGTGCAGGATAAAAAATCTTCATGACGGAAACGAGGAATGTGGAATTGCCGTAAAAAAACTTGAGGAGAAAACTTCGGCAATCATTCAGCTGGACTACACGCAGTTCAGCCGCTCAATCATGCTGGCGCAGGGAGAATTCGACACCTTCATAATGGGAGACGGAAGAAGCCGGGCTGCGATTCTTTCCAAGCTGAACGGAACTGAGCATTACAAGGAGATTGGCAAGCGAATCTGTGACAGGGCGAAAAAATACAAGGACGAGCTTTCGGAGATTGAGACGGAGCTGAGGAGCGTTGAACTTCTTTCAGATGATGAGATAAAAAAACTTGAGGAAGAAAGAAAAACAAAGACAGAAGAAAACGCACGGATAAAAACGGACCTTGATAAAATCAATATTGCGCTCAAATGGCTTGAGGATGTTGCAGTGTCCAAAGCTTCTTATGATGAGGCGGAAAGACAGCGGGAATTTTTTGAGCGACAGAACGAGGCATTTAAAAAAGACGGCGAGAGACTGAGGCTTGCGGAGAAGGCGGAAAAATGCAAGGCGGAATATCTTTCACTGGAGCAGACAAGACGCAATCTGGAAAACAAGAAGACGGAACTTGTTGAGGCGAAAAAAAATCTTGAGCTGTGCCAGAAGAAATGTGATGTCGCGGAGTCTGATTGTGAGAAATCAAAAATTGCTTTTGATGACGCTGAGAAAAATCTTTCCGAGAAAAGAAGTCTGTGGAAGAATGTGAGGGAAATTGACTCCGAGCTGAAACATGTTTTTGAAAATCTTGGGTCGGCCGGAAAAGCAAAAAATGATGCGGAGAAAAAACTTGGAGAGGAAAGAAATGCACTGACAGGCTATCATCAACAGATAGAAAAAATAACAGGAGAAATCAACGGGCTCAGTACGTATCTGAATGAAAATTCCAGCGACAAAAATCTTGGGGAGACATGCATAAAACTTGAGGCGAAGAAAAAAATCATTTCTGAAAAAGCGGCTGATGCAAAAAAACGGTCGGCGTTGATTTTAAAAAATGAATCCGAGATAGAAGAAAAAAATCTGCAACTAGAGAGATGCAAAAATGAATATGAGAGCCTTAACGGAGAGCTCAAGAACCTTGTGAGCAGGGAGTTTGTTTCGGTCTCAATTCTTTTGCGGAATCAGCTTGCGGAAGGAAAACCATGTCCTGTCTGTGGCTCCGTGGAACATCCTTCATGCGGAAATATTGAGAATCAAAATCAGGGCGATGAGAAAACACGGACGCTTGCTCTGGACATTGTTGGCCTGAACAAAAAGATCGAGGCTGCGGACAATGCGGTGAGAAATCTTTCGGCGGAAATAGACGGACTTAAAGAAAAAAACAGACTACTTGAGGACGAGCGGAATGAACTCACCGAAGAACTGAAACGCGAGACGGATGAAATTAACGGACTGATTTCTCCCTGGGGATTTTCCTTTGCTCATGATGACGTGCAAAATCTTTCAATTCAAAATCTTGACGGAATTATAAAAGAATTGTCGGCAAGGCACAAGATTTTTCAGGAGAATGAGGCGAATAAAATCAGAGCGGAAGCCGATTTGCAGACGTTCGTGGCAAAAAGGGACGCAATCAAACTTGAGGAATTTGTTTCCGCTCTAGATGAAGCCACGGAGGAATTTGCAGAGACGGAAAAAAATTACAATGAGATTCTTCTGAAGAGAAAAAATCTGTTCGGTGAAAAAAATCCTGACGATGAGGAGAGTAGGGCAGAGGACGAGGTGCAGGCTCTTAAACGTGCGTATGCTGAAAAAGAAAAAGCGAGGAACAATCTTCGCATGGAAAAAACGAGCATTGAGACGCACATTGAAAACTGCGGCAGGGAGATCGAGGATTTCTCAAAACAAAGCGGGGAAAATCTTTTAAAATTTCAGATGTCCCTTTCAAAGAATGAATTCAAGTCGCAAGATGAATTTCTTTCCTGCATAATGGAAGACACAGAGCTTGAGCGTTTGAAGGAGGCGAGGCAGAATCTTGTCAGGAGGGACGGAGAGACGAAGAATGCGCTTGAGACATCGCGTGCGAACCTTGAGAAAATCTGTGCGGAGGAAAAGACGGACAGAAACGAGGGCTCACTTAAGGAAGAAAGGGACTCTCTGAATTTGGTTCAGTCTGAAAATTCGGAGAGGATCGGTGGAATCAACACTCAGCTGGAGAAAAATCTGTCGCAGAAGGAAAAGGCGGCGGAGATACAAAAGCGATGTGAGGATGCGAGGAAAAAATCAGAGCTGTGGCAGGAGATGAGGAGCTTCATCGGAAACAAGGCGACCGGTGAGGACTTTGAGGTTTTCGTCGAGGCTCTTGCGTTCAAGCAGCTTCTTCGGATCGCAAACAAATATGTGGAGGCCATCACAAAAAAATATACCCTCGTGCAGATTGAGGGCAGCGTTGATTTCAGAATCCATGACGTGAATTATCCTGACAGCAGGGATGACAGGCCGGTGAACAACATGAGCGGGGGAGAGAAGTTCATAATAAGTCTTTCCCTCGCGCTTGGAATTGCGGAGCTTGCAAGCAGGAATGTCCGTGTTGACTCGCTCTTCCTTGACGAGGGATTCGGAACTCTGAGCGGAGAGCCTTTGATGGAGGCTATCATCGCGCTTAAATCGTTGCAGAACAGCGGAAAGATGCTGGGAATAATCACGCACATTGACTCGGTGATCAGGGAATTTGACTTACGGATTGAGGCGAAGAAAAATCTTTCGGGAACCAGCGAGCTTAGGGGGGCGGGTGTCAGCCATGTGGTTTGACATCTAAATTTTGAAATGCCTTCACCTAAATGTGTCCAAATGGGTGCAAACTAGACAAAATGTAAATCAAGATCCATAATAGAATAAAATAGATGAAAAAAATGAGGCTGTTACTTCTTTTGTCCTTGATTTTCCTTGTAGAAATTGTGCACAAAGGAATAAACATGCTTAATGGAATAAAACTAAACAAGAGGGAATCATTGTCGAATTTCATATAGTCTTTAACAACTAATAATAGAAAAAGTTTAAGAACAAGAATTATCCAACCTATTCGAATGAAAAATGAATGTTTTAGCGTGTTGTTTGCAAGTAAGACAGTAACAACTGAAAAAAAATAGCATATAGCAGAACAAATGATTATTTGCCATGGTGTTTCCTGTCTTATCAAGGTGGAAGGAGAATATTTGGTTGCTTTATGAAAAAATGCAGTGAAAATGATTGCTCCAGCAATGATCTCAAGGGGCAATAAAAGAAAAACCAACGATATAAGGACTGATTATCAGTATGCCAAGGGAATATGGAATTCCAATGTATCTGTCCATGAAAAGAGTTTGACCTTTAATGCTGCTTTCCATAGGAGAAAAAAATGTATCGCCGTTTATATCAAAAAGAATCAGTCTCCACTCAACATACAGATCTAATATACCGAATATGACAAGAAGTGAAATAAAAATTATAAGCGAAAACAGAAATGTTTTTTTCAAAAGTGTTTTAATCATTTTTTTCTTACCTCCCGTTTTGCCAATTCATTTTGGAGGAACTGGTCTCTCTCTGAAATAATACCATTGAATAAATTATTTTTCTACAGTATAATGCTAAAACAGTAACGGACTTGTTTGTTCGGCGGATCCTCCGCAGGCCGAAATTTTTAAAATTGGAGACGCAATAATGAAAAGAAATTTCTGTATTTTTTCCATTTTTTTATTTATATTCATCATTTCTTCTTGTTCCAAGAATCCACCAGAAACAAACAAGGAACTCAAAATTCGATTTACACCTAGAGGAAATTGGGAAAGTAAAATTACATTTATCGATGATTTGAACTATTATAAAAACTGTTTATTAATTGAACAAATAGAAAAGTCTCGGAAGGTATCATCTATTGGCATAGGTTTCATACCCAAGGAAAAAACTGGCGAAGGAGAGTATGAGCTAATGATTTATGAAAATGACGCTTGTATTGAAACTTATAGCATTTTGAATGCAGATTATACTTTTGATAATCAAAGAGACTGTTTCTTAAAGACACCTGGTTTATTAAATCTTGTAAGAGCCGAGTTTTATTTAAGGTTAATAAAAAAGAAACCGTGACATCAGAGTATTTGATATAGTGAGGTAAACCAATGCTATTCAAAAGAACCCGAATTCCATTCACAATTCCGGTTGACGCACGGGAGCTGACCGAAGAGGAGATGATTCAGGTAAACGGCGGTGCGGAAGAGAAAAAAGAGTCGCAGGAGTCCAAGAGTGAGTCCGTTACTGTAAAGAGCGGGAACACGTTGAGCGGGATTGTGAGCGACTACAACAAGGCGAACGGAACGAATTACACTGTTTCTGATGTTGCAAAAAACAGCGGAATCTCAAATCCAGATGTAATCTATCCCGGACAGGAAATTAAATTCGGGTCTTCCAGTTCTACAAGCGGCACATCCGGATCAAGCAATATATCTACTTCAAGCAGTGCTTCAAGTTCATCTGTCTCAATGACAAACATTGGAAATACCTGTGCTTCAAATAAAACTAAGGACTCAAGCCACCACAGTGCCTATGACCAGCAGTTTATAAATGAAATGATGGAGAAAGAACAGAAGAGCGCTGTGGGCGGCAATGGAATTCAAGGAGTTACTGTAAGCGAAAAGACGGTTGAGGGATCGGCTGTCAAACCCAATACTAAAAGTATTGTCAACATAGATTCTCAGTATAATAGTTCCGCTTTAAAAGAAAAAGTAGCAGGATATACTGCAAAGGCTGTCAGAGATGACACTGGAAGAAGGACTAGAGGGTATTCAACCACAACTGAGAATTATCCAAAGGCATCTAAAAATGGTCCGAGTCAGCTTGGAGAACAGGATCCTCTGCCACATGGGTTAAGACAAGATCCTGATATAAAAACCATTCCAGTAAATGGAGATCCAAATTGGTATTATCCACGGGAATTTCCAAATGGAGAATGGAATATTTTAAAGAGTGTTCCAAAAGATGGTTCTAAGGATTTTGGAACAGTTTTTATACCAACTAATGCTCATCAAACAGTCCCCGTATATGGAAACTCTCCAGAACACCCTAAATGCGAAAATGGTAATTTACCTATTGCCACAGGTACACAAGAAGATACCGGTTACGGGTTCCATTACAGTGATTATCAAACAACATGGGGATGCGGTCGAGGTAGTACCCAACCAGATATAACTAAGTTTGCCAAATGGTCGGATCAAGCACTGTCAACCTTTTACGGAGGCTCCTATGTTAATGTGCATGATTAAAAACTTTATATTCTTATTTCAGAAGAAAAAAAAAGATGAGGTATGTTACGGAAAAATGAAGTTGCAAAACTTTTCCCATTCAACTCTTTGCCTTTTCATTTTAATTCTTGCATTTGGATGTAAGGGAAAGAGTGTTACTGATTTAATAAATGAAAATAAGAAAGAAGAAACTTCCATACAAAATATTGAATTAAACTTGCCTGATGAAACCGTAAAAGAGGACGAATCAAAACAATTGGAGGAAGTGGAGACTCCCACGCCCCTTGTAAATGAGCCGTCAATATTTGACGATTTTTGGGGAAGCTTTCCTGATACACCGACTGAAAACGAAATAAGTGTTCTAGGAAACATTGAGATAAAAGATGTTTCCGATGAAAAAGATTCCTATGCTGTGCGAAGTGGTTATGAAGCGGTAGTAAATGTATATGGTGACTATGGGAATGTTGAGTACTGGAAAAGAGGTGAAAAGCTGAGGTTCCAATTATTATCATTGGAGCAAAAAACTGATTTTCATCCATTGAGCAGTTTCATTGGAAAAGATTATGAGTCAGTGTTAAATGCATATCCAGCTGATTCCATTTATGAATTAAATGAACATGAATTATCATATAATTCTACTAATTATGAGTTTTTTATTACTTTTGACTTGTCGGATGGGATTATCAATGAAATTTTTTTAGGTAGAAATCTTTAATGGGTAACAATATGAGAATCCCTTTGAGAATAAAGATGTGTTTATTAACATAATGAAATAGAAAAAAAGTAACATAAGGAGACAAAGCAAAGATAATCATAACCAGTGGGCATGGATTTGACGATGAGTATATATGTACTTCTGACTTTGGTAAAGTATATCCAGATGATGTGCAGAAAATAGAAGTTGGTGAGTCCTTGAAAACTGTAATCTTTGAAAATTGCTATCAGGGAGATTTCGAGGAACGATGGGAAAGTGCATTTGGCGGTGAAGGTCATGATTTTTAACATGGGAGGAATTACGATGAAAAGAAAGTTTTTTTTATTTTTTTTCTTATTATCCATATTTTTGTGTTCATGCGAAACTGATTACAGTAATTGTGATTTAAAAATAAATTTTACTCCAGCTGAGGGATATACTAGTGAAATTCTAGTTTTAGAAGATATGAACCCAGTTTATAAGCGGGAGTTAATAGAAAGCTTAAAAAAAGCAAAAACAGTAACGAATTTGTTTGTCCCGAAATCCAGACCTGGCGAAGGACAATATCAAATTTTATTATATGAGGATGGCGTTTGCGTAGGAGATTATGAACCTACTGCAAAAGATTATATGAAAGATAATAATACAGGACAGTATTTAAAATGCAAGAATATTTTGAATGATACTCGAGCGCTTTTTTATCTGCAAATAATGAAAAATCACTGGGTATACCCATACGGAGATACCGAAAAATAAGGGGGCAAACCAATGCTATTCAAAAGAAACCGAATTCCATTCACGATCCCAGATGACGCACGAGAGCTGTCCGAAGAGGAGATGATTCAGGTGAACGGCGGTGCGGAAGAGAAAAAGGAGTCGCAGGAGTCCAAGAGTGAGTCCGTTACTGTAAAGAGCGGGAACACGCTTAGCGGAATTGTGAGCGACTACAACAAGGCAAACGGAACGAATTACACTGTTTCTGATGTTGCCAAAAACAGCGGAATCTCAAATCCAGATGTAATCTATCCCGGACAGGAAATTAAATTCGGGGCCTCCAGTTCTACAAACAGCGGAAGCTCTTCGCAAGGCAACAACCCGGCATCTGCCCAGACGGGAGGAAACCAAGGTAACTATTCGGTTTCAAATTCAACGAATGCCAATCCCGGCAGTTCAGTAACAATAACTAATGGCAGCGATAGATATTCTAGTTCAGACTCAAATTTCTCATCACCAGAAGAATTTAAGGCAAAAGTATTATCTACGACAGGTGCTAAAGATATGCTCGCCAATACTGTTGGAATTGCTGTGCACCAGTTACAAGCTGGAGATCTAATCTGCATGGATACAGGCACTCCCAATGGTAAACAAGATGGCGATTATTCACATATTCAAGTGATTACTGGAAAAATAGGTGAAACGTTAGGTATCAGGCAAGGAAATTTGGTTGAATCACCATTTAGAACTGCTGATTACGGAAGTTCTTCATACGCAGGAATGATTATTGCTGGAAGAGCCTATGATTATGGAAGAGATATTTTTTATGGTTCTGACAGAACATATCCAGAAGCTCAGTCAATTTTTGGCATGTCATTCAGGAGCTGGGATTTTGACAGGATGTGATTATGAATAAAAAAAGAATAGGATTTACTTTTATAATAATTATTTTTTCAATTTCCGTTTTTGGAATCGGATTATATATTCATGATCTTTGCACAATAAATAAGATTTGCTTTTATGAATATGATTTTAAAGATTTTAATACTGTTGATAAAGTTTTTGAGAATTTTGGATTTCGACATAGGGCAGTTTTTTCTGAAGCTCGTGAAAAATGTATCTTATCTGAAAATTGCAGTATCTTTTACTGTGAATCTCAAATCTATTCTACGGAAGAAAACAAAGAAATTATAAACTTGTTTTTTCCAACTGGAAGAATACGGAAATATTTGGAAAAAAAATTATCAAGATACTATACGAATTATTATGACCAAAAAGAATTCCCAGGGCTTTTGATGCCCCTAAAAAATGTTTCCTGTTATAAATATGTGGATAGAATTTTTTATTTAGGTGAAAATAATCATGGTAGTTATTTATACATAGAATCCGACAATAAAAGCCCCCTCACAGAATATGTAAATTGAAGTGATAAAGCCTTTTGCGGAGAAAATCAGATGGGCTTTTCACGTTTATTGGCATGAAAAGCCTAAGCCTTTGGGATTTTGATTATGATGAAACAAAGAATCATTAAAGTCATTGGATTGATTTTTGCTGTGCTTATATTTTCAGTCATCGTGCTGTTTGCACATGAAATACCGGCACTCAAAAAAATATGTTTTTATGACTACGATTTTGCAGACAAGAATTCTATCACAAAAGATTTTGAGACTCTTGGATTCACCCATGTAGAAGACGAAAAATCCATGCGGCGAAAGATGCTGTTTGACGATATTTATATATATCCAGATGAAATTGAAAATTATATCCGCGTGAGTTTTGACAAAGAGTATATAAAGAAATGCTTTGAGATTATTTTGCTTTGGCATTATTCTCATAAAATTAAAGAAGGTGACTTGCCAGGAGTGGTATACCCACTTTACGAGATTTTATGCTATAAGTACAAGGACCGCTCTTTCGATTTGTGTAATTCTCCAGAAGGTGGTTTGTTATTCATTGAATTCAATCAGGAAAGATCGCAGAAAACAGATTAAGGGAACCTCTTAAAACTTCTGCTTTTTGATGTTCCCATAAATTATGTAAATGCGGGTATCATCCACTATCCAAAATAAAAAGTGAGGTAAACAATGTTTGGATTTTTAAGAAGACGAAGAATTTACTCAACAAAAGGCGATTTTAAATGGGCAACTGTAGTTTTTCTGCCTCTGAATTAAGGAGTTACACATGAAAAAAATGTTTGCATCTGTACTTCTTCTATTGAATATAACGGTTCTTCTTTACGGGGAAAAAGTTCCAATCACTGTAGTATATGATGACGACACAACTTATGTGCAGTATTTCGATGAGGATACAACTTGGTGGGGGTATGCATTTGGGGAAGATATGAAAAATTGTCCGATAAAAAATGTATTAGGATTAGAACAGTTGAGAAATATTGAAGGAATTGAGATTTATAATGCAAGATTTTCCGACCTATCATTTTTATCTGTTTTTCCTAATTTGAAAGTTATCTGGATTCAAAGCTGTACAATTAAGAATCTTGATTTTCTAACAGATTTCAATGACGCGGAAATCATTGGCATTGATTTTTACATGGAGTATGAAGATTACTTGAAAAATAAGGACAAAAAATTGGATTTGTCATTTGCAGAAAGACTTCAGAAGATATGCATAGTGGGGTCAATTAGAGATAATTTAAATCCTAAAAAACGTTTTCAGTATAATCCAACGCTGACAAACCTTGAACCAGGGTGCATAGATTATTCACCAAAGTGAGGAAAGATAAAATTGAAGAGGACAGTTTAAGAAAATGATGAATGTTTTGATGGGATGAATATAAAATCTGCCAAACCTTATCTTTATAAGATACCATATACTGAGGACAAGAATTCTATGACAAAACCATCCGCAGGGAGATGAAGATTTCCGACATAGACTCAGAAAAGAGATTTGTCAAACAGGAAAAGTTGTGGTATGATTTTTTAAAGTTATGAATTCGAAAAAGGCTTACAGGATATCAAAATGAAGTTAAGACATTATCTTGGATTAAGTTTAAGAATGTATTTTACAATAGTCAAATATAGCATTTTTTTGGATGTGATACTTTTTGCGGTTCTTTCAAATTCTAACTGTCCTTCGGCCGTATGTTTAATCATCTTTATCGGTTATATTATCGTTTGGATGACAATAATGCTAAGTATTAAGTGTCCTAAGTGCAATACGAAACTAACAGAAACATATAGTATTTTTTCAAAATACTATCGCGGTGGTTTCCATAAGGTTCCCAAAACATGCCCTTGCTGCGGATTGAATCTTGATGAAGTGTAGCGAAGTTTTTTTTTACGATGGAGGTAAACCAATGTTATTCAAGAGAAAGCGATTTGAATTTATTTTTTCCCAATCACTTTCAGCTGGCTCATCGGGATTGTGGATTCCACGCCGTCGAATTCTGTCAGGATGATTGAGTCCGACTCTTTTTCGTAGCGGTAGTCCATCTTCACCTGCTCGTGTCCTTCCATCCACATTTTGTCAGCGGAAAAGACATAGACAATGTTTTCACCGGCGATTTTCAGATTGAATTTTTTTCCTTCCACGGGATTCTTTTTCTTGCAGCCCGCGAGCATTGTCAGCGTGAGAACTGCGACCGCAATCAGTTTGAATGACTTTTTCATTTTTCACATCTCCTTTTTTTTCAATTGCCTTCAACGGAATTCTTTGAGACCTGAATCCATTCGCAGGGAGCGGCCAGAGTCTCAAGCTCCGGGATTTTTAGTTCGATCGCGCTGTTGGAGCTGCCACATGCAGGAAACACCGTCTCGTAATCTTTCAGCGACTCATCCAGATAGATTCTCACGTCCGGCTTCACGGCAAAAGGACAAACTCCTCCCATCTCGTGACCGACAAGCTCCGGCAGCTGGTCCGGGGAAATCATCTTTGCCTTTGTTCCGAACCGATGGCGGTATTTCGCGTTGTCAATTTTTCTCATCCCGGCAACGACTATGACTATGGGTTTCTCATCCACAAGAAATGCCAGTGTCTTGGCGATGCGGTCCGGGTCTGTGTGAAGGGCCTCCGCCGCAAGAGCAACCGTCGCGCTTGACTGTGGAAGCTCTATGATTTTTGTGTCGTATCCTGATTTTTTCAGATAGCCGCGGACATTTTCTATTGACATCGTGATTTCTCCAGTCTCTATTTACGTCCGAGCGCGAATGCCTTTTTGTTCATGTCAAGGAACTGCGGCTTCACAAGTTTCTCTATGGCCTTGAGCCATGCGTCCTCCGGGAAATCCATGTAGCGGGAGAGCCTTCCCATCAGCACGATGTTCACCGCTTTCGGAGTGCCTGCTTCCTGAGCGAGGGAAAGACAGTCCAGCGCGTCCACATCAAAACCAGCACCGCACATTTTCTGCACGAGGTTCTCCGGATATTTCGCCGCACCTGTGATTACGGGCATGGGATCAATCATCTGTGTGTTCACCACAATTTTTCCACCGGATTTCAAATACTCAGTGTAGCGGGCCGCCTCAAGAAGCTCGAAGGAGACTATGAAATCCGCCTCTCCCTTGTCCACGATGGGGGAGCACACTTTTTTTCCGTAGCGAACGTAAGTCACGACAGAACCGCCTCTCTGGCTCATTCCGTGCACCTCGCTCACTTTCACGTCAAATCCCGCGTCAAGAAGAACCTGTCCGAGCGTCTTTGAAGCAAGCAAGGCTCCCTGTCCGCCGACTCCGACAATCATTATATTTTTTACGTTATCTGTATCTTTCATTCTTTTATTTTACAAAATATTGCGGAAATAGACAAGGGGAGGAAAGCTGCGGAGTTTGGTGGCCCGAACTTTTTAGTAGACAGAACACACGTTATAGCTAGTGAAATTTAATCAGATTGCATGAGGAGTATAAAATCTGCTCTCTTGCAAAAAATTCAAAAGCATGGCAAAATATTAATGTAAGGAGACGGTATGACTATAGCAATGTTTACGGACGCATATTTTCCGAGAGTCAACGGTGTGGCAGTTTCAGTCAAATCATACTCGGAAGAGCTTGTAAAGTTAGGACACTCAGTTTATATAGTCTGCTGTGACTATGACCACACTGATACAAACGCATTTACCTTGGGAAAGATACGGTATGAGTATCCGATAGAGGGCAACAAGAATATGGTCCTTCTCCGGGTGCCAAGCAAGGATCTGGCATTTTCAAAAGAAGACCGGCAGGCACAGCTGAACCAATGGTATAACATAAAACACAGCCTGGACGAGGTTTCCCCCGATGTGGTTCATATCAACTCGGAGTTTGTCATGGGCTGGTATGGAGTCACCTATGCACGTCACCGCAGGATAGCCGTCGTCTTTACTTTCCACACGCTTTGGGAAGATTACATTGAGAACTACGTCAAGGCTCTTCCCCGCACGGTCTCACAAAAAGTCGGACGCGAGATGGTAAAGTTCTATTTGAAGCGCGCGGATGAAATCATAGTCCCGACGGAAAGAATAGGAAACGTCGCGAAAAGCTATGGACTGGAACATTCTTACGACATACTCCCCACCGGCATTCCGGATATTTTTCTTGACTCCGACGAAAATGCACAGACTGAGTGGATTGAAAAACTTTATCTCGAATTTCCCGCGCTAAAAGACTCACAGATTCTTTTGTATGTGGGCCGCGTCGTAAAGGAAAAGAACCTGGACTTTTTGTTTGAGGTGCTCTCACGGATAAAACCGACTCACCCGGATGCGAAGCTTCTCTTTGTCGGAGGAGGTCCATGGCTGGAAGACTTAAGGGAGCTCGCAAAGAAAGACGGTCTGGAGGATTCGATTATTTTTACGGACTACAGGCCACGTGAAGAACTCGTGAGATTTTATCACCTTGCAAAAGTATTTGTTTTCCCGAGCGTGACGGAGACTCAGGGTCTTGTTACCGTTGAGGCAATGATGGCGGGTCTTCCGGTCGTTGCCATAGGAGAGATGGGTACCGTGGACGTAATGCAGGGCGACAACGGCGGCTTCATGGTTCCGAATGACGTGGAGATTTTTACCCAGAAAGTGATGGCACTGCTTGATGATTCCGAGCTGCACGCGCAAAAATCAAAAGACGCAAAAGCATGGGGAAAGAAATGGTCCATGACAGAACTCGCGCCGAAACTCGTCTCCTATTACGAAAAGGCCATAGAGCGTAAATCACACTCCTAGAACTGCCAGCCCACGCCCACAGAGGGAGAAATGCCTCCGAGCATCATGTCGGAGTTCAGAGCGAGAGTATAATCCAGGGACGCCTCAACATAGAGTCGCTTGTTGAAGTAGTACTGCGCGGTAAATCCTGCGTCAAGGGAAAAACAGTAAGTGTCCAGCGGAGGAGACTCAATGTCGTGCGGGAAATGAAACTTGATGTCGCTGAAGACTGTGAGCCCCGCCCCAATATGCGGCTCCAAGAAAATCCTTCGTCGCATTACGGGTTTCTGGAAGCAGAAAAGCAGATGCATGTTCATCATGTTTCCAGTGACTGAATATCCGTCCATCAGTGCCGTCAACCGGCTGTAGTTCAATCTGAGTCCTGCGCCGAGATATCCCCACACGTATTTGAGAGGAACCACAGTAACCCTGGCCTGTCCTCCGAGCGGGATTGCCCTTGTGTCCAGATACTTCTTGTATGTGTCATCGTGCAGGACTATGGGAACCGTGTACCCCGCCTCCACGTCAATGTCAAGCCACTTCTTGAATTTCACCGTGAGTTTGGCAGCCTCAGATCCCTCCTCGGAATGCAGACCGGAAGCATCCTGCGCGAACATGTAATAATCTTCCACGGCAAAATCCTTCATGGCAAACTGGAGAGTTATCTTGCGGTTGTTCTTGTCATCATGTGAAATTATGGACTTCGGATGGATTGTCTTCCTGTTGCTCCTCAAAGTGTAGTCGGTGAAAACAAGATCTTCCTCGTTTTCCTTGGGCGAGAAAAGATTCCTTCCCTCAACCTCCACAATGCCGTTATTGTCCAGGTCATCAAGATAGATTATGGAGCGCATGAAAAGAGGATAGCTCACTCCCCTGACCTCAGGTTTGTACGCCTGCCTGATGTAAAAATCATCCGTGGTGCTCACATCCTCCTCAAGTCCACCGAGTATGTTGTAGACGTTGATTCTGGAGCGGTATAATCCCGGAGGAAGATTGGGATCAAAATAGATTATGCAAGTCTCGTTCTCTTCCTCAGTGGTCTCATGGCGGTAAACCTCTTCCAGAACCCTGCCGGTATTCTCGTCCAGACTGTAGATTATGATTTCATATTTGAGCACGTCTCCCGCGCTTTCCCACGCAAAAGGCTGGCTGATTTTGTTCGTCTCGGAATTGCTCTTCCATGTGTTTATTTCATCGCTTTCCTCTTCCGAACTTAAGTCAATGGACTCTGCATTATCCTGCGAAACGTCAGCGGCATCCTGAGCGTGCAAACATGTGAGCGCGAAACATGAGAAGAGAATTGAAAATATGTCTGTGCGTAATCTTTTACTCAGCATACAACTCTCCAGTATCCTTGCGCTTTCCTCCGTCCGAGTTCAGATTGTAATCAATGGAGAACTGCCTTTCGCTCGCGTTTCCATCAATCAGAATCTTACTATTGCTCTCATCCATTACGACTGCACGAACACGCCAGATAAAATTACCCTTGGCCAGTTTCGTCAGATCCTCAAACTTAAAGCTCGTGTTGTCACCGCCCTCAAGAATCTCCGTCAGATATTTCTTGTCCGCATCCCCGTAGATTTCAAGGATGTAGGATCCGGCGCGATGAACTTTCTGCCACTTAAATACAATATAAGGTGTTTTCCTTAAATATGCAACATTGAAAACACTTCCACCGTCAGTTTTTGCATCCTTCGGCGCTTCGAACGGAGGAATTTCCGCAACTGTGAAAGTATACTTTTCTTCCGCGGAAATGTCCAGATCATCCATGGTCTTCGCCCTCACCGTCCACTCATAATCACCGGATGTCAGAGACGGAAGCTGGCACTTATATCCTTTCTGCGGATAAATGGTCTGTCCCGCGTCGTTTCCGGTCTTTTTCGTGAGTATAAGCTGTGCCTGCGAGAAATCCTCGTTGGAGGACCACGTGAGCACAGGAGGATTCTCTATTGCCTCCCAACCATCAAACAACGTTCCACGTGCCGGGGATACAAGATGAACGGGCTGAATTTTTCTGAGCATGAAATTCGCCTCGGCAAGCAGAGAGCTTCTACGTGAGCTCAGGTCGCCCTCATAGGCATATCCCTGGATTTCCCATCTGTACGCGCCCTCCTCCATTCTTTCCGTGTCAATCGGCAATGTATGCCCGGTGATGAAAGTCTCGTCGAAGAAAGGAGTCTCGCTTCCCTGCTTGAAAATCTTTATGCGGTAATAGTCCATGTTGCCGGTGTCATTCCATGTGAGCCTGCACGGTTCCTTGGGACGCACCACGGCCTTGTTCGCCTGATTCGGGAACACAATTGTAGGAGCGACAATCTCTCCGACCACAGTAAGTCTCTTGCCCGGAGTCGCATGGTTGAATGAGGCCGACTTTGTTGAGATGCGCCAGTAATACTCACCCGCCCCCAGATTCACTCCAGAGAATGACGAGCCGTAGATTTCAGACTCATACACAATGTCGTTGAAGTTCCTGTCCCTCGCGAGCTGAATGTACTGCGCCATCTTCAGATTTGATTTCCATGTGAACCTTGCGTCGCTGAGAAGGGGCTGCCACATTATGTAATTGTCCGGAGGGAATACGGTTCTCTGCTCAATCTCGCCGCTCATGGCATAGAACGAACGCACGACTGATTTCGGGGACTCATTACCCTCGCTGTCTGTCTGTGTCACCGCCCAGAAATACTCACCGTCGCTCATGTCGGCCAGCTCTGACGCAGATATGTTTATGTAGTTCTCGTTAGTGTCCCTAGCAATTATTGGAGATGCAAGGCTCTGGAATTTCGAGACCGTCACCCTGTATCTCATGCGCTCGTCATCCATACGCCATGAGAGAGTCGCGCTTCCCTTCGTCTTGTCCATGAATGAGTTGTTCGCCGGACTCACCAGCGTAGGAGGATTCAGCCTGTCCCTCTGCACAATCTTGAAGCTGCCGACGTCCGATGGATTCGCAAGTCCCACCCTGTTGAGCACGTAATATGGAGTGACCTGATAGTAATATGTTCCCGACTCAAGAGTGGAGATTATAATGGAAGAACTTGACGACCTCTGGCTTATGACCGGATTCGACATATTCGGATTCCTTGAGACCTCAAAATTGTATGCAGTCGCCGCATCGCTTTCCGCCCAGATGAAACGCACCGACGGAGTTTGTTTGCGGTAAGTGTATGAGTAGTTTTCAGCAGGGACCAGAAGATTCGGTTTCAGTGACTGGACAATCTGGAACTTACCTGATGAAAGATTGTTCTCTCCCTCAACGACCTTCCAGTAGTAGATTCCCTTGGAAAGAGTCACCGCGGCAGAATTTTTGTCCGTGACATCAATGCTCTCCACAATGTTCCGGAATCCCTTGTCGCCCGCAATCTGAAGCTGGAGACTCTGCGACGGCACATTGGAAACCCATGAGAAATTCACCGTGTAGGGTGTCTCGTCGTAATACAGGAATTTCTGGTTAGAGGACGGAGATGTCATTGAGAACGCGGGATTCGACTTTACGCCGTCCTCCACGCTGACCGTCTTTCCCTCCGAAAGCTCCTCACCGTCCTCAAAGGAGGCTCCTCCCTCAATCAATGAGAAATCAGCGCCCTTTCCCTTGAGTCTTTTCGCGGAGAACTTCGATCCCTTTCTGACCGACACCTTGTTTCCGCCGCTCGTGAAGGAGAATCCGTTTCCGTCCTCAGCTGAGTCAACGTTTGCATCACCAAACTCAAGATCCGCGCCAAGTGTTCCGTCATCATGCAGGAAAACCTGGGCCATTGTGTTCTCGGCAAGGTCGAGGGTCGTTCCGTCTTCAAACCAGATTGTCGCCTCGGAGATGTCAGCCGTGTGAATCGTGTCTCCGTTGTAAACCGGGGAATTCTGTCTGAGCCGGTCCCATATCACGCGGTCCATGAACTTTCGCTCGGCGGTCTTGTATTTGAAAGTGATTGTCGCAATCGGCTCCTCGTCCATTTTGGAAAGGGCACGGAAAAAGCTCATGTGGAAAAACCAGTAGCTTATGGCGGCACCGATGAGACAAATCAGGATGGCAATCAAAAACGGGATCAGTAAATCATTTTTTGACTTGAATTTTGTTTTCTTCTTCATTCAAGTTCACCGATTCAAATTCAGGGATTGGAATTCCGAGCAGATTTCTCATCTCGTTCAAAGTTCTGGGACCTGTTTTGCCTACCGCCCTGGCACAGTCCTGATCAAGAACGAAATTCTTGTCTGAAGTCTTGAAGAAAGCCTCTATGTCGAAATTCGGCATGTTCACAACACCGTAGAAATGCTGCGCACCCTTTCCCTTGACTTCAAATTCCACCGGTATCATCTCAACCACAATTTCATTCGCCTCGTTTTCAGCCGGCAATTTGTAGTTGTTCTCGTCGCATTTAATGTAATCCTTTTTCAGGAGATTGTATGTGTCCTGGGTAATCAGAATGTCGGTGCCGCACGGCTTGTTGGAGCTTTCGGTACGGCTCGCGAAGTTCACGCTGTCTCCGATGGCGGTGTATTCCATCTTGTCCTCGCTACCCATAATACCACATGTGGCGCGTCCCGTGTTGATTCCGCAACCGATCCTGATGTGGGGCTTGTATTTTGCCTTTGCCTCGTGCTCGTGTGCCTTGGTGAATGCCTCGGCGTCCTTATTGTACTGCATGAGTGCATAGCGCATGGCAATGGTTCCCCGGATTGCGTTGATCGCGTCATGCTGCACGTGTGCGTGGTGGGCAGCCTCTTTTTCCTTTTTCGTGGGATCCGTATCAGGAAGCTGCTCGAAGCTCAGGTCCTCGTCGCGGAGGATTCCCCATACCGCCATGATTGCGTCGCCTTCAAATTTATCAATGGTACCGCCGGAAATTGTTACGCAGTTGACCATGCGGCTCATATAGTCGTTAAGGAACCCGATGATCTCACGCGGGCTTTCCTCGCCGAACCTGTTCTTGAATCCGTCGGAGATTGCTGTGAATCCACGGATGTCCGAGAAGAAGATGCTCACGTCCTTGAGGTGTGGCTCAAAATCAATTTCCTTACGTGCGATGGCCTTGGCGACACCACGGTTTGTGAAGCGAGCGAAAGTGTTAAGGAAGATCTGCTCGTCCACGGTGGACTGGTTCAGGACTCCGATCTCGTCACGACGCTTTATGTTCAGACCAGAGATCAGTGGCGTGTTGAAGTTACCCTGCTGGATTTCCTCCGCCGCCGCCGTAAGTCTCCTGAGGTGACGAGAGATTGTGAGACGGCTGAAAGTCAGAATGAAGACGATGGAAATGAAGAACACCACTCCCATGAGGTAAAGGTTGTTGCGCCTTGTTGTCTTAACTCCCTCAAGAACCGTGTTGAGCGGAATGGAAGTGAACACGCTGATGTCCGCAATGCCGATTTTCTGATACGCACCGATGTACTGAATCTTGTTTCCGTCCTCCTCGCTGTCCGCACCTTTCTCCACGTCATCGTAAATTATCTGGCGGCTCTCCTCGTTGTTCTGATTGTTGTCCCTCATGTATTTTACCAGGGGATGATTTTTCATGCTCTGGCCGGAAAGCACCCTGTCATTCTCAGGATGGCACAGAAGATCCGAACTGTTGTTCACCATGAAGGTCTCGTTGGTGGATCCCGTTCCAAGAATTGATGAGATTTCCTCAAGGCTGAACAATATGATGCAGCACTGGTCAAGTCCGCTCTCCCTGTATGGAAGAAGAAGCGCAAGGATTCCCGCTCTGAAAAAAGGAGAAGCATTTAGAACTATGGTCTCTCCGACACACGCACGCTCAAGTGATGTTCCATTCTGCTCAAGGAAAGCGTCGGTGGACTCATAATCAAGTTCGTTCGATGTAAAAAAACGGATGTTCTTAAGCCGGGTGTGAGTGATCATCTCATCGTTGTCCGGATACTTCGTGAGGAGTATTATCTCACCGATCCCGGAATTTCTCTCGAAGAAGAAAGCCTCAGCCTGTTTCGCAAGAGCCGAGCTTTGTCCTCCGCTGGCAGCGTTAATCAAATCAAGAAGCTGGAGCACGTTGGACCGCACGGTCTGAAGCTCATTCTGCACCGTTGACGCGGACCGGGTATTTATGGTCAGGTTGTTCTCCTCCGCCGTAACCCTAACATCCTTGGAGACAAAATAGCTGTTCAGATACGTAACCGCCCCAAGAGAGGCAAGCACAATTATACCTATTATGATGGCGAGTTTTACGCCGAGCGGGAAATTTCTTTTTCGTTTTGCCGTTTTCATGTATCTACCCTACCGTCTCCCTATACATAAAACAAGGGTTTTTCTTTTCAGGCTGATCTAGACCTTCGTTTATAGTTTCGGCAGAAAAAACCCCGAACTTTAAGAGACGTAGAATATATTATAATGAATTCCGGCCAGAAATTTCACTTTCCGGCGTTTTTTATTCGGTCTTGAAACGACTCACGTCCGAACCAAGCTGGGTAACGTTCTTGTCAAGCTCCAGAACGCTCTCGTCAAGCAGATGTCCGCTCTTCACGACGCTCTGTGCGTTCTCCGACATCTCCTCCATGCTGGATTTAACGGCGTCAAGAGTGCCCTGAAGCTTTTCCATCTCCTCAAGAACCCTGGAGCTGCCCGACTCCATCTTCAGTGAAGCCGACCGGACGTTCTCGGTGTTTTTGTCCATACCCGAAAGCGACTCAATTACAGTCCTTGAGTTCTCGTGCTGTGCCTCAAGCGCGTTTCTGACCGCCTGAACCAGAGAGTCCGTGTCCTTGATGCGCGATGACACCCCGGAGAATGCCGTGCTTGATTCCTGAGACGCGGAGACAATCTCCCCGATGCTGTCCTGAATGTTCTTGAGCTGATCACCGATTGTCTTAGACTGACCCGAGGATGTCTCTGAGAGCTTGCGGATTTCATCTGCGACAACAGCGAATCCCTTTCCTGCCTCACCTGCGTGCGCGGCCTCAATAGCTGCGTTCATGGCAAGGAGGTTCGTCTGCTCGGCGATTGACGCTATGGCCATGTTCGCTTCCTGCAGCATCTGTGACTGGGTCTCAATCTGCGCGATTCGCTCGTTTACCTTCTGCTGCTTGGACATTCCGTTCTGGGACTCCTTGTCAAGAAGCTCGAATGATTTCGCCATGGTCTCCATGGATCCGCTTATCTGCTCAATGCTCGTGACAAGCTGCCCGATGCTTGAGGATGATTCCCGGATGCTCCTAGTCTGTGAGTCAATCATCTCGTTCACGGTGGAAATACTGTCCGCCACGCCCCTTACCGCAGTCGCCGCCTCACCGAATCCCACGGTCTGATTCTGAATCTGCTCCTGCACGTTCCCAATGCTCAGACGGATGTTGGTCATTGAATCCGAGACGGACGCGACGCTTTCCTTCATGTTC
>JAEEYO010000043.1 GCA_016288205.1 Treponema sp.
TATTCTTTTTAGCGGTTTCGTACAGATATGAAGATGGCTTGAGACCGTCAACCTGCTGCAAACCGATGGCTGTAGACCAGGCGAGAGTTTTGTCTTTTTTGCTTGGCTCTGTATGGCGGATGTATTCTTCAAAATCTATTTCGTATGGATTCTTTTCTGACATATCATCCTCCTACAACTTAATCTCGTATCCCAAATCTTTGAAAACACCGAGCAGTTCTTTTTTGCTCATCTCTTCCTGTTTTAGAAGATCTGTAAGTTCTGACTGGAGAGCTTTCATTGCTGAATCATAATCCTGAGTTTCGTCACGGTTTACAAATTCAATATAGCGGCTTGGAACAAGGTTATAGCCTTTTTCTACAATTTCCTTTTTGTTTGCGCTGTAGCAGAATTCAGGTATATCTTTGTAAGTTTCATTTGCTCCGGCCTGCTGCCATGCGTGGAAAGTTGATGTTACTTTGTCGCGGTCTTCCTGAGTAAGCTCTATATACTTCTTTTCAAAAGGACTACCCATCTGGCGAAGATCCATAAAGAGAACTTCATCTTCGCGGTTACGATAGTTTTTTATTTTTCCATTTTGTTCAACAGTACGGCTCTTTTTGTTTTTATTTAAAATCCAAAGAGTTACGGAAATATCTGTAGTATAAAAAAGGTTTCTTGGTAGAATTACGATTGCTTCTACAAGATTGTTTTCAATCAGCTGCTTGCGGATTTCTAACTCCTGTCCTTCGCCGCTTAATGCGCCGTTTGCAAGAAGAAAACCTGCGGTTCCGTTAGTGCTGAGTTTTGAAACCATGTGCAAAATCCAGCCATAGTTTGCATTGCTTGTTGGCGGAACTGTATATCCGTTCCAGCGGGCATCGTTTACAAGTTCATTTTCTGCGCGCCAGTCTTTCTGATTAAAAGGTGGATTAGCCATAATGTAATCAGCACGCAAATCCTTATGAAGATCATTTGTAAATGTGTTGGCAGCCTTTTCTCCAAGGTCGCAGGGAATACCACGGATTGCAAGATTCATTTTTGCAAGTTTATAAGTTGTGGTTGTTCCTTCCTGTCCGTAAACAGAAACATCTTTTGCATTACCGGCATGATTCTCTACAAACTTAAGCGACTGAACAAACATACCTCCAGAACCACAACAAGGGTCATAGATTTTTCCTTTGTATGGCTCAATCATTTCTGCAATCAGATTTACTACAGATTTTGGAGTATAGAATTCACCCTTTCCCTTACCTTCCTGAAGGGCGAACTTTGTAAGAAAGTATTCATATACACGCCCCATAATGTCGTTTTCTTTGTCTGCATTTGTCTGGATGTTGTTGATTTCATCAAGGAGTGCGGCAAGTTTTGAAACATCAATTCCAAGGCGGGAATAATAGTTATCTGGAAGCGCGCCCTTTAGAGACGGGTTTTGTTTTTCTATTGTGTTGAGCGCCGTATCGATTTTAAGGGCAATATCATTCTGTTTTGCATTCTGCATGATAAATGACCAGCGGCTTTCTTCAGGAACGAAGAAAACATTCTTCATTGTATAGAATGACTGAACATCGATATATTTTTCTTTGCCTTCATTCTTTAATTCCTCGCGGCGAGCAGCAAACTTATCGTTTACAAATTTTAAAAAGATTAAGCTTAAAACCACATGTTTGTATTCTGCGGGTTCAACTGTTCCACGAAGTTTGTCACAAGCCCCCCAAAGAGAATCTTCAAAACTGACCTGCTTTTTCTGTTTTGCCATTTATAAAGTCCTTATTTTTAAACATTTTAAATAACCACTACACCGTTGTCAAGGTGTTTTTTCACATTCAAATGTCTTTCTTCCGCATTTCTTGTATATTCAGACTTTCCCCCCTTTGATTTGCCTTAAGATGTAGACAAAATCGCTATTTTGTTCTATAATATATGCATGATTGTTGACGAATTTCCAAAGTATTTCAAATCCCGCTTCTCTCTTACATCATCATTCGTCTCAGGGCTCGCACTGATGATTATTGATGCCGCCATGCTCATGCTCAGTATCGGGGCCGGATTTTTCATCGTCAACCTTATCAATCCGTCGGCAATCAATTTCCGATCCTTCGTCACATACTCAATCTATGTGCCTCCAATCTTGGCTGTATTCTATGCGGCAGGGCTCTATCCCGGCATACTCCTCGCGCCACAGGAGGAAGTAAAGCGTTTTTCCCTATGCTCATTTTTTTCATTCATGGGAATCGCCATTTCTATCAACATGGAAAATTCAGTCCGCTACCCCATCGCCATTGCCCTTATCGTCGCATGGCCTTTCGCTACGCTTTTTCTGCCGGTCGGAAGGGAAATGTTCAGACACATCTTCGGAAGATTCAAATGGTGGGGCGTTCCGGCCATAATCTACTCCGCTGGCGACACTTGCAAGGTGATTGTGGACAGGCTTCTCAACAAGCCCCATTTCGGCTACAGACCGGCTGCCATAATCAGCGACCGACCTTGGGAAAACGGTGAGTACAGGGGACTTCCTGTATTCGAAAACTCAGATGAAATTTTCGAGAAAATCCGCTCGCTCAAAGTCAAAGTGGGCATAATGTGCGACTACGGGCAGGATTTGGAAAAGCTGCACACCTACTACCGCTATCTGATTCGGGTCCCCAAGCGTCAGATCACCGCAAACATGTCCCTTCACATGAGGGATTTCGGCGGTATACTCGGATTCTCGTCCACCAATTACCTGAGAAAAGGCGGCTCAATGGTGCTGAAAAGGCTCATCGACATCGCGCTCTGTCTTTCAGTGGCACCGATAGTCCTCCTGCTCACGCTTTTTATTTCAATCATTTTGAAAATTGACTCTCCGGGCCCCGTGTTTTACGGCCACAAGCGGATCGGAAAAAACCGAAAGACAATCAAATGCTGGAAATTCCGCTCCATGTGCATTGATGCGGAAGAAAAGCTCAAGGAGATTCTGGCGAACGACCCGGTCCGGGCTGCTGAATGGGAAAAGGACAGAAAATTCACCGATGACCCCCGCGTGACAAAATTCGGCAAATTCCTCAGAAAGACAAGCCTTGACGAGCTTCCCCAGCTTTGGAACATCTTTTTGGGACAAATGTCTTTCGTCGGTCCCAGACCCGTTACCGAGCCTGAGCTAAAAAAATACGGAAAATATGAGGATTACGTACTCAGCGTACAACCAGGCCTCAGCGGAATGTGGCAGATCTCAGGACGCAGCGACACAGGCTATGAGGAAAGGATAACGCTGGACACATATTACATACAAAACTGGTCAATTTGGCTTGACATCTGGATAATAATAAAAACCGTATGGGTAGTACTCGTCGGAAAAGGAGCCTACTGATGGCTTTTTCAAAACAGAATGCCGCGAGCTGAAAACAGGAGATTATTTAATGAAGAGAAAAATTGCAGCACTGGTCTTGCTACTTTCAAGCGGAACATATTTCGTACATGCCCAGGAATCTGAGAAAGCGGATAAACTTCCTGTGGGCACGACAGCCGAGGTTCCGGGCGTAAATCAGGAAGGCACGAAAAAAGGCACCGGCCGCAGATACCGCATAAACAATGTTGATTACAAAACCGAAAAAGGCGTCTCAAAGGCATGGGCAATAAAAAGAAACGTTGAAATCAAAAAGGATCTGATACTGGAGTCCGAGGAAGATCTTGAGAACCAGATTAAGTCCATCGAAGACCAGATTGAGAACACGCGATTGCTTGACATCAACAGGATTGAGGAGGATTTCGGTGATCCGGACGAAAACGGAATCATCCCGGTGAACCTGTGCGTGACGGTCTCGGACAGCAAGCACTTCATGGCATTCCCCAAACCAAGCTACAGCTCAAACTCAGGTGCGGAAATCAAGCTTAAACTCAAGGACTCAAACTTCCTTGGCTTTATGAACACTCTCAATTTTGACCTGAACGCGCAGTTCGGAAATTCGGACGCACCAACGGACTTTTCAAAAATAACGCTTGGAACGAACCTCTCATACGACTATCCTTTCAACGTGGGCTTCACCGAAGACACATGGGAGAATGATTTCAGCTTCGACTGGGAAATCGGCGAGGCAAAACCGGAATTCAGCTACGACACCGGTGTGACGGTAGGAATCCCCTTCGGAAACAACAGGCTGAACATCAATTTCACCCAGTCCATAGTGCGCGAGAACGATTACGAGAGCTGCGGCGATGACCTTTATTTTGTTGAAAAAGCCGGTATGTCCATGCCCCTGACGCTCGGTTACATCAGGGACGTGATTCCTGTTCGCTACACACCGTCCGTCTCCGTCAAATACAACTGGGATATGGACGGAATTGAGCACACAGATCTTGTCGGACCATCACTGACCGTGAACCAGAGTCTTTCAATCTCAAACGTGAACTGGCAGGGAAATTTCAGGGAAGGATATTCGGCATCCCTCACCCACTATGTAGACTTCAACTTTCACAAGAGCACAATCAGTCCGTTCATTTCCATGGAGGCACAGCTTTTCAAGGCTTTCAAATACATGGGAATCAACTCAAAGCTTTATGTCTACGCGGTTCTGAACGATGAGCAGAACAACGTCGGCGGCCCCCTGCGCGGAATCCTGAACAATCAGTACGTGGACGACGGAAGCAGGTACGCCCTTGAAAGCGACATGGCCATACAAGCGAGCCTTGATTTTCCGATACACATTGTCACTACGGACTGGTGCGGCTGGGGAGAGGCTCTCTTCGGCAAATACAGCGACCTGAGTCCCACGTGGCAGAAAATCCTGTGGTTGCCGCATAAAATCTTTCAGTACGCGGATTTCGAACTGCAGGTCTCTCCATTCTTCGACATGGCCCTGACCCATAACTTCATAACCGGCAGAAAGCTCTCCTACAAAGACGGATTCTATGACGCCGGACTTGAGTTGCTGATTTATCCGTGCAAGTGGAAAAGCTATGTGGTGCGAACCAGCTTCGGAGTTGACGTGGGCCGCCTTGCACTCACAAAATGGATTGACACGAGCTGGAGGGATATGTCCGTAAAGAAATATGAGCTTTACTTCGGTCTTGGCCTGCAATTCTAGGAAATTGATAATTGACATTGATTTTCTGGAAGAAAAGCGTTATATTTAAGATATTAGGAAAAAATCTTCTATTATATAGATGAAATTAAACGGAGGAAAATTTCATGATTAAGACAGTCAAAGACGTTGACCTTAAGGGTAAGAGAATCATCATGCGCGTTGATTTCAATGTGCCGATGAAGGACGGTGTTGTACAGGACGACACACGCATTATGGCAGCCCTGCCCACAATCAAGTACATCCTTGATCAGAGCCCCAGAAGCCTCGTTCTTATGAGCCACCTCGGAGACCCGAAAAAGGACGTAAAGAAGGCCGCTGAAAAGGCAGAGAAAGCCGGAAAGCCCTTTACCGACGCTGACAAGGAGAAGTTCATCAACGGAAAGAACCGCATGAAGCCCGTAGTCGAGTATTTCGCAAAGAAACTCGGAAAGGATGTCACATTCCTCCCCGACGCACTCGGACAGAAGGCAGCCATTGACGCACTTCCCGCCGGTGGAGTCGCAATGCTTGAGAACGTCCGCTTCCATGCTGAGGAAACATCAAAGGACGCAGCTGAGCGTGAGGGAATGGCAAAAGAGCTGGCCACTTACGGAGACATCTTTGTTAACGACGCTTTCGGAACAGCACACAGAGACCAGGCATCAACCGCAACAATCGCAAAGTTTATGAAAGAGAAGCCCGTCGGAGGATTCCTCATGGAAAAGGAGGACAACTTCCTCGGAAAGATGGTGAACAATCCCCCGAAGCCACAGGTCGCAATCATCGGTGGAGCAAAGGTTTCCTCAAAGATTACTGTTTTGGAGAGCCTCCTCAAGAACGCATCTGCCCTCGTTATCGGCGGTGGTATGGCATACACATTCCTCAAGGCACAGGGACACAGCGTAGGAAAGTCTTTGGTTGAGGATGATTTCATTGACACAGCCAAAAAGCTTCTTGCGGACGCAGAGGCAAAGGGCGTGAAGATTCTTCTTCCGGTTGACCATGTTGGAGCCACAGAGTTCAGCCCCGACGCAAAACCAGAGGCAGTTGACGCAATCGACATCCCCGCAAACCTCATGGCAATGGACGTAGGACCAAAGACAGTGGAGGAGTACAAGAAGGTAATCTCCACCGCAAAGTCCATCGTCTGGAACGGACCTGTAGGAGTTTTCGAGTTCGACGCTTTCGCAAAGGGAACAGAGACAGTAGCAAAACTCGTGGCAGAGGCAACATCTTCCGGTGCAATGACAGTTGTTGGTGGTGGTGACTCAGTAGCAGCCGTCAACAAGTTCAATCTTGCGGACAAGATGAGCCATGTTTCCACTGGTGGTGGAGCATCCCTTGAGTACCTTGAGGGAAAGACCCTGCCCGGAATCGCAATTCTCGCACAGAAATAAAGGCAAGTTCCAAAGAAATGCCTAAATAGAGCGATGCCGCCCCCGATCCACCACGGAAAAGGGACGGCATTTTTTTATGGTTCAGAAAATCAGAAATTAAAAATCTCAGTACCTAAGTGGCCCCAAAAAAATGAGTGCCCATGCGGCGTTGACTACACAAGCGATTATCGAAACCACAAGCCAGGCCTTGCACGGCTCACCTCTTTTTAATCCGAGCGAACAAAGCACTATCCCGACCACGGCGAAAAAGAGCCCCGGAATGTAGCCGGAAATCCACAGCATGCAATAAAAAAGCATCGACAAAGAGCCTGTCGCACATCCGTTGCCGAAACCTGGTTTGACAATCTCTATAAAGGCCATCAAAAAAAGCAGCAGAGCCGGAAACGAGAGTGAAAGTATGGCAGGAATTCGATATCTGTTCATTTGAACCTCCTCCTATGCCCCTACCATAAATCAATTCCCACGCTGACTCCGAAGCTGCCGTAATTTCCTGTCTCCATGTCATTTCTCGCGCGGTAGAACGCACCTATGGACCACTTGTCAAAAACAAAATCAATGCCGGGAACAATCTCAAGGCTCAGACCGTTCGCAAGGACACTGAATGAATCAGACGAGCTGGAACCATCAGGAGCCGTACTGACCTTGTTCGACATGGAAAAATATCCGCAATAGCCAGCTCCCACGTAAACATAGGGTCGGATGGCCCCGAACGTGCATGTAAGACCGGCAATGACATAGGCAGAGGCATAGTCGCAAGTCTCCGCCGTGGGATAAGTAGAATTTTTACCGGACTTAAAGGCAAGCTCAGCTCCGAAAATTGTAAACGGAAAGGGGCTCCAGCAGAGCGTCATCTCCCCGCCGAACTCATAGTCCTCGGAAGATTTTACACCGCAGTCAAGACTGAAAAAAAGACCGTTTCTTTCCGACGCAAACAAGGTATCTGTCGAAAAAAAAACAAGCTCAGAAGATTGCGACGACAGCGACTTCTCCATGCTCGCGTCCACCCTTTCCCTTGCAGAATCAAGTGACTGCTGCCTTGAGTAAGAAGAGCTTCCGTTGTTTACCATAAACGCGCATGTTCTCTCAAATCCACCCGCGCTCAGAACAGCCGTATAGGATCCGCTTTCCACAGGCACGCCGCAAATCTTTTTGTCCCATTCCATGAACTGATTCCATGAGTCGAATTCAACGTTCCATGAGGCAATCTCCGCGCCCAGTGAATCGCGCACTGAAATCACACCGCTTCCGGGAGACGTGACGCTCCATTTGAATCTGACAAGCGATGACGAAGAAGTGTCAACCTGGAAAGATGAAATCTCGAAGTTGCTCGGACTCAAGCTCACATCCATAGACTGATAGCGGTCCCTGATTATTTCCACGCTCTCAACAATGTCGTCATATCCGAAGCGGCTTACTTTCACCTGATGCATTCCCTCGTCAAGTTCCAGAGTGGAATTTGCTTTGTAAGACTCTCCGTCCACAGTTACGGTCGCGTCGCTCGGACTTACATTCATGTTCAGGTAGCCGGAAATCTTCGTCATCTCCAGATTCAAATCCTTGGAAAATCCGCCAGAAAGATAAACCGACATCTCCTCGGTCTTGTAATGCTTTTTGACCAGCTTCACGTTGTAATATCCGCCCTCAAGATCCTCGCAGTGGTATGGTGTGGATCCAACATTGCGTCCGTTCAGATAAACCGTGACTCCGCTTGTGTTCAGGACACGCACATACAGTTCGGCAAGTTTCTCAAGATCCGCGGTAATATTCTGGACATATCCGCTTCTTATTGACACCGAGCGAGTCCAATCCTTGTAATGGGGCTTCGTCACTTTCACCTCATGATACCCCGGCTCCAGGTCGCTTCCGAAATACGGCGTGGTTCCCTTGTATCTTCCGTCCACATAAACAGAGGCATCAATCACACCCGGCGCATGAACCCTGAGCTCACCCATCTTCAGCGAAAACTCAGCCTTGGTCACTTCACCGGCGCGGACAGTAACGGTCTTCTGCTCATCCTGAAAATTCGACTTGCTGATTCTGACACGGTAATTTCCCGGACTCAAATCCTTGATTGTAAGAGGCGCCTTTCCCTTGTAGCTTCCGTCAAGATAGACGCTGCATCCGCTTGCATTCGTAACGGACACCTTGATTTCTCCCTTTTTCGGCAGCTCGCTCATGTAAAAACTCACGTTCGTAACGGATTTGGCATAAGCAGTCACATTTTTTTTCTCATTCTTGTAGCCGGGTTTCGAGACCTCAATATTGTGGCTCACATCTGGCCGGACCTCCATGCGAAGAGGAGACGTACCCTCGTATCTTCCGTCAAGATAAACCGCCGCTCCCGATGGTGTCGTCTGTACCTCAATGTACGCGCGCTCATCCACACGATGTTCGTCACCTCTATGCTCATCACCACGATGCACCCCCCCCTATGCTCATCGCCACGATGTTCATGAGGGGTGGGTTTGGCCGTCACATAAAAGGCACATCCGAGGCATACCGTTAAAAACAAAAAGATTCTTTTAATGCACTTCATTTCCGCCTCCTACAATTTCACGCTGCACAGATTTCCGCACCTGTACCAAGAATACGCGGCTGAATATCCGCCCGAATACGACGGCTTTCCCTTGATTTTTGCAAGATTGGAGGAAGCCAGGCTGTCACCGAGAGAAGCTGCCTTGTTAAAGCACTGGAGCGCGTAATTCAAATCCCGCGTCACAAATCTTCCGGAAGCATAAATCGCCCCCAGATTCACAAGGGCACGGGCATTTTCCTGATTCGCCGCTTTCTGATACAAATCCAAAGCGCGGTTGTAATCCTGACTCACACCAAGACCGTTCTCGTACAGGATCGCAAGATTGCACTGGGCCTCCGCATTTCCCGCCGCAGCACCTTCCTCATACCACTGTGCCGCCGTGGAATAATCCTTGGGAACTCCCCTTCCCGTCTCATACATATATCCCAGATTGCAGGCAGCCTCCGACGAGCCGTGATCCCTTGCCGACATAAAAAGCCGGATTGAATAAGAATAATCCTGCGGAACTCCGTTTCCAAGCGCATAAAACACGCCAAGGTTGTTTTCCGCCTCATACACGCCGTCCCTGGAAGCAAGCTCATACCAAGCCGCCGCCTCGGAAAAATCCTTCTTGGTTCCAAGACCGGTTTCCGCCATGATTCCAAGACTGAACTGAGCCTGGCCGTTACCCTGTGCCGCAGCCTTTTTGAACCATGACTGTGCGGTCGAATAGTTCACTGAGGTTCCAAGCCCCAGAAAATACATGCAGCCAAGCTCGTACTGAGCGTCCGGATTATTGCTCTTTGCTGATTTTTTGAAGAGTTTGAGCGCGGTCGAATAATCCTTGCTGAAATACGCCTCACGCGCAAGATTAAGATTATTTTCCGCCTCCGCTGCTTTCTTGGACTCTTTTTCAAGTCTGCGGCTATCTCTTTCAGACTCGTTTCCAGAAGCACAAAAAACATTCGCCGCACAAAGCGACAGTGCAACAACAGCACACATTTTTCTAAACAAGGTCATACGAACCTCCTGCATTTAAAACAAACGACTTAAAAAATCGTAACATTTAAATAGTAAAAAATCAATTAGTCCGCTTCCTTGACAAATGGGGCATATTGATTTATCATGGAGCAATGGAGTTAGAGGAACATCAGGCAAAGTGGGAGCGCTGAACTGCATACAGAGCAGCCGAAGCAGAAGCCGTGAAAGTCCGGGGGATTTGTTTTGAAAAAATGGTATAAGCTCGACAATCTTGGGAAATTTTACGCGGCCACTACAAACGTAAAGATCCCCAAAGTCTTCCGATACTCCGCAATCATGAAAGAAACAGTGGATGAAAAGGCACTGCAAAAAGCCCTGAACCGCACCGTGGAAGGATTCCCGAATTTCAACGTGAACCTCAGGAAGGGTGTCTTCTGGTACTATCTTGAGGAAGCGAAAAAAATCCCGGTCGTAACTCAGGAGAACATGCCCATTTGTTTCCGGCTCTATAATTCCTCCGATGATTTTCTTTACCGAATCTCATATTACAAGAGAAAAATCAATTTTGAAATCTCGCACATTCTTTCGGACGGTCGCGGAAGCATAGAGTTTTTCAAATATCTGCTCACGGCCTATGTAAATGAAAAATACGGACTCCAAATCAGTCTTGCGAAATCAGGACGGTCGGAACTTGAAAAAAGCGAGGACAGTTTCAGCAAATACTATGAAAAATCATCAAAGATAAAAAAATCAAGGAGACTCCCGGCCTTTACCTACCGCGGGAAAAAATACAGGAACCAGACCCGCTTCATGGAATGTCACATGGACGCGAAAAAAGTTCTGGACATCGCGCACGAATACGGAACCACGCTCACGGGTCTCTTGGTCTCGGTCCTGATTTACTCCTTCAAAGATGAGATGCGGGTTTCCGACATGAAAAAGCATATCGTCGTGGATCTGCCGGTGGACCTCCGCAAATATTTCAAGTCAAACTCTGCGATGAATTTTTTCGGGCTCACGAATGTCTCATACAAATTCAAATCAAAGGAAGACAGCCTTGAGGAAGTTTCCGAGGAAGTAAGCCGACAGCTCAAGGAAAATTTGACCAAGGAAAAACTTTTGGAAAGGGTCAACCGCATGATGGCCTTTGAAAAAAACTGGTTCTGCCGCTTCGCCCCGATTCACCTGAAAAATCTCGCCATAAACATCGGGAACAAAATTGCCGCGGACAAAAACACCACGAGCATCTCGAATATCGGCATAATCGCTTTGGAGCCTGAGCTTGAGAAATACGTGGAGGGACTGAGCGTTCTTACCGCGACCACAGGATTCCAGTTCATTCTCTGCACTTACGGAAACGACCTTTGCATAGGAATCTCATCGCGCTTTGTGCAGAACGACGTGATAAAAAATTTCTGCCGCTTCTTCTCCGAAAAAAATCTTAGCGTCAGGATTGACATGAACGAGGTGGAGTAATGAAAAAATGCAGGTCATGTAATATAGAATTCAACACGAACGAAAAACGCTGTCCCCTCTGCCAGAACGAGCTTGAAGGTGAGCCGGACGAGCAGCTTTTCCCGAAGAACGTGCGCTATGAGACCAACTCGCTGATTTTGAAAATCGTACTTTTCGCATCAATCGTCGCATTTCTCGTAATCGGTTTTCTGGACTTCCTCGTGATAAAAAACATCAAGCTGATGGGCTACGTGAGTCTCGGTCTGCTTACAAATCTCGTGGTCATTTATTTTATCCTCAAGAGCTACCAGAATATTTACAAAATCCTCGGACGTTACGGCTTCCTCCTGATCATCCTTCTCCTGATTTGGTACTTCTACACGAAAAGCCCTGTGATCACGAACTACATCATTCCCTCGGTCTGCTTTTTCGAACTCGCCTTCAACTTGATTGTAGGAATCATCCTCCGCCGCAACTACATGATAAAATATTCCAGCCAGATTATGATGAGCATTTTCCTGCTCCTCATCCCCATCGTCCTTGTCGCTCTGAAAATGACCACCGACAATATTCTTTCCTACATCTGCGTCCTGCTCTCGATAATCTCCACAATCGGCCTTTTGATTTTCTTCTTCGACGACGTAAAGGAAGAGCTCGGCAAGATTTTCAACATGAATGAGTAGGGAAAATATTTGGAACATCCAAAATTCTGAAATTTTGTTAAAGTATCTTCTATTAACTTCCATTTTATGATATAATGTTGCAACTTCATTTGTAAGAAATTATATTGATATAAAGAGGATGAAAAAATGGCCTATCCATTCCAAAACATTGAGCCGAAATGGCAGAATTACTGGGACGAGCACAAGACGTTCCGAGTAACAGAGGATCCCAAATTCCCGAAGGAAAAGAGACGCTACGTGCTTGACATGTTCCCATATCCGAGCGGAGCGGGACTTCACGTGGGACACCCCGAGGGATACACAGCCACAGACATCTGGTGCCGCTATCTCCGCATGAACGGATACAACGTGCTTCATCCCATGGGATACGACGCTTTCGGACTTCCCGCGGAAAACTATGCAATCAAGACGGGAACACATCCGGCGACCACAACTTTCAAGAACATCGAGCATTTCACGCAGCAGATTAAGGCGCTTGGTTTCAGCTATGACTGGGACCGCTGCGTTATGACATGCACACCCGACTATTATAAATGGACTCAGTGGATTTTCCTCCAGCTCTACAAAAGAGGATTGGCTTACGAGGCGGAGACTCCAATCAACTGGTGTCCAGAGTGCAAGACAGGACTTGCGAATGAGGAAGTGAAGGAAGGCCATTGCGACAGATGCGGTGCCGTGGTGACTCACAAAACAATCCGCCAGTGGATTTTGAAGATTACTGCCTACGCGGACGATTTGATTAAGGACCTCGACGGACTTGACTGGCCCGAAAGCGTAAAGCTCATGCAGAAAAACTGGATCGGACGCAGCGAGGGAGCCGAGGTTGATTTTACAGTCGCAGATTCAGACGGAAAACCCACGGATAAAAAACTCAGGGTCTACACTACCCGCCCGGACACACTTTTCGGAGCCACCTACATGGTTCTTGCCCCCGAGCATCCCATGGTGAAGGAGCTGACCACCGAGGCACAGAAATCTGCTGTTGCGGCGTACATTGACGAGGCATCCAAAAAATCAGATTTGGAAAGAACCGACCTTGCGAAGACAAAAACCGGAGTCTTTACCGGAAGCTACGGAATTGATCCCGTGAACGGAGCCTTGGTTCCAATCTGGATTGCGGACTATGTTTTGACAGGACACGGAACAGGTGCGATTATGGCTGTCCCTGCCCACGATGAGCGTGACTGGGATTTCGCAAAAAAGTTCGACCTTCCCATAATCAAAGTTGTGGCAAGTCCTGAGGAAGTCGCTTCCCTTGCAGACGGTGATGAGGCCAAGGGTGCCGAGCTGATTCGCAATGCGGCGAAAAATCCTGAGGAATATAAGAAGCTTGCGGATGCCCATCCTGATGTTTTTGCTGTGGCGGAAAAATGTACTCCGGCAAAAGACGGATATGCAATCAACAGCGAGCAGTTCAACGGTATTCCCACAAAAGAAGTGATTGCCTCCATCGCGCAGTGGCTCAATGAAAAGGGAATTGGTAAAAAAGCCGTGAGCTACAAACTCCGCGACTGGATTTTCAGCCGTCAGAGATACTGGGGAGAACCCATCCCGCTGATTCACTGTCCCACATGCGGCACTGTTCCCGTACCTGAAAACGAGCTGCCATTGGAGCTTCCCGACGTGAAGACCTATCAGCCCACAGGAACCGGTGAAAGTCCCCTTGCCGGAATTGAAAACTGGGTGAACTGCAAGTGTCCGAAATGCGGCGGAAATGCAAAACGTGAGACAAACACAATGCCTCAGTGGGCAGGAAGCTGCTGGTACTACCTCCGTTACATCGACCCGAAAAATGAAAGCGCATTCGTTGACCCGGAGAAAGAAAAATACTGGATGCCGGTTGACCTCTACGTGGGTGGAGCCGAACATGCCGTCCTTCACCTTCTCTACAGCCGATTCTGGCACAAGGTTCTTTTCGACATCGGTGTCGTAAGCACAAAGGAGCCTTTCA
>JAEEYO010000044.1 GCA_016288205.1 Treponema sp.
GCGAGAATCAGCTTTGCATAAAGTTTCTCTGGTTTCTGCGTGGGATGGTCTGTGTTTTCCGGCATGGACCAAAACGGAATGCTGATGTCGTCCCAAAAATTGGAGGGATATGTGAGCCTGAAATTTCCCTCTCCGCTTTCCTCCCAGTCCTTGGGTTTTCCGTCCGCCTTGTAGGGAGCGAGCACACGGCGTTTCATCTTGACGGAATCCACATCAAAAAAATAGTCCCTGGGATTTTTTACCGCAAACCAGATGTCCTCCATCCCGTTTTTCCAGTTGCCCTTTGCCCCGCGTCCCTTTTCCCTCTGCCATGTGATACGGTTCAAAATGCACAGTTCTTTTTCAATGGCCCTCTGCATGACGGAAGTACATTTCCAGTCGCCGCACATATAGAGCGAGCCGTCATCCTTCAGCTTCGCACAGACCTGGGGAAACCATGTGTCAAGAAAATCAGCATAGGAATCTTCGCTGCGGGAATTGAATTTCATTCCGTTGAAATTTTTTGAAAGATTGTACGGAGGGTCAATGATGATTAAATCCGCAAAACGGTCGGGCACGTATTTGATTAGGTCCAGAAGATTTCCGTTCAATGTTTTGTTTAAAATATCACAGCCGCTTTCCAAATCTTTTTCGCCAAGGAACCGTGATCTAAGCGCGTCCCTCTCGTCATCGGAAATTGTAATGGTGCGATTGTTCTTTGCCCGGATTTTTTCTTCCATACTCGCCAACAGTCATTGCCAGGCTTAACCCGACAATGACACGATATATTTTTTACTGATTTACTGCCGCAGCCTCAACAGCTTCCTGAGCTGCCTCAAGTTCCTTCTCATCACGCTTTTCGCAGAACTTGCAGATTGTTCCTCTTCCAGAATCCATAGCTTCCTGAGCGGTTCCGTTAATCAGAGTCTCTGATCTGTCCAAAGCCTGGCAGTCATCGTGGGTGTGGAACTTCTTTCCGTGCTCGGTCCAGTAAACGCTCTGTCCCTTTGTGGCGGCCAAAACTGCTTCCTGAGAAACAGGGTTCCAGTCATAGCTTGCGAGTCCGCTGATTGCAAGGAAGATTGCCGCGACAACGGTTCCGACTACCTTGGTCTTTTTATCAGTATCTTTATTTGCAAGAAGAATAATAATAAATGGAATGAAAGCAATTGCGGCAACAACAACGCCCATGTTGTTCCACAGCCAGAACTTCACGGCATTCTTCTGTGAAGCGGGGTCAATGTGGTTCGCCTTTTTCCAGAGCTGCGCGCCGACGATTACAAAAATCATGTCGAGGACAAGAGCACCGATTCCCTTGTAAAGAGGATCAATCTTCGGAAGAATCAGAAGCTTTTCCAAAATCAACGCGACGGCAAGAACCTCACATGCGAGCGCAAGAATCCAAAGAAGCACAGCCCCAATGCGGAGTCCGGTTCCGTTTCCTGTTTTTACTGGAGCAGCTGCCGAGGCGGGTTTTCCCTTGACCTTTTCACCTGTAGATGCAGACACAATCGTGTGTTGTTTTTTCTCTGCCATAAAAAATCTCCTTGTTTCAAGTAAGTACAATCAGTATATATCAATTCAAAGATTTTTTCAATCTTTATTTTTTGAGGACAAAAAAATGCCCCATGCCAGAGGTGTAAGGGGTCCCCCAGCACAGGGCCGAGTGTTCATAATTCTAATGAAGGATCAGAGATTGCTGTAGCCCATCAAAAAGCGGTCAATCTCTTTAGCGCACTCACGTCCCTCGCAGATTGCCCACACCACAAGGGACTGTCCCCTGTGCATGTCACCCGCGGTAAAGACCTTGGGAATGTTCGTCGCATAAGTGTCGGGATACTCGGTCGCAAGCGTTCCCCTGGGACCTACATTGGTTCCAAAGGCATTCGCGCTGTAGTCCTCCGCTCCCAAAAATCCTGCGGCAATCAGAATCAAATCCGCCTTAAGCTTCTGCTCGCTTCCTTCCCTCTCCACGAGCTGCCTCTTTCCGTCAATCGTCTTGAACTCCACCTGCACGGTCTTTACGCCGCACACGTTTCCGTCCTTCGCATAGATTTCCTTGATGGTGGTCTCGTAGATTCTGGGATCGCCCTTCCAAAGAGCGATGGCTTCCTGCTGACCGTAATCAGTCTTCAAAACCTTGGGCCACTGCGGCCACGGATTGTTTTTTGCCCTCTCTTCCGGTGGACATGGCATCATCTCAAGCTGGGTCACATTTTCCGCGCCCAAACGTATGCATGTTCCAGTACAGTCATTTCCGGTATCTCCACCGCCGACCACAATCACGCGCTTGCCTTTTACGTCAAAGAATTTTCCGTCGCTCAGGTTCGATGCCAGAAGACTCTTCGTAACCGACTTAAGGAAATCCACCGCGAACATCACTCCGTTGGAATCCGCGCCGGGAACAGAAAGCGCCCTCGGTTTTTTGGCACCGCAGCAAAGGGCAACCGCATCATAATTCGAAAGCAGCTTTTCCGCCTCAAGGGAATTTCCGTCATTGCCCGGAGCACCCACGTTCGCATTGAAGATAAAACGCACGCCCTCCTCTTCCATCAGCTTGATTCTGCGCTCAATCACGGATTTGTCCAGCTTCATGTTAGGAATGCCGTACATCAAAAGACCGCCCGCCTTGTCCTCCCTTTCAAAAACAGTCACGTTATGTCCGCGTCTGTTCAGAATATCCGCAACGGCAAGTCCTGCAGGTCCAGCGCCTACCACGGCAACTTTTTTGTCGGTACGCACATTCGGAATGCGGGGCTTAACCAGACCGAGGGAGAACGCCTTTTCAATTATAAAAAGCTCGTTGTCATGAACCGTCACAGGGCCGTCCGCTGAGCCACATTTTCCCGATCCAAGGTTGCACGCCTTTTCACAGAGAGCGGGGCATACTCTTCCGGTAAACTCAGGAAAATTGGACGTTACCATAAGACGCTTCGCCGCCATCTCATACTCACCGTTGCACAGGGCATCGTTCCATTCAGGAATCAGATTGTGCAGGGGGCATCCGGTCACCATTCCCCCTAGCCTGATTGCGGACTGACACATAGGCACACCGCAGCTCATGCATCTCGCGGCCTGATTTTTTCTCTCCTCCTCATTAAGGACTCCGTGGAATTCCTTGAATGACTTTATCCTCTCAAGCGCCTCTACCGAAGGATTTTCCTTCCGCGCAAAAATCATAAATCCGTTGTCTCTTCCCATAATTGCACCTCTCTTTTTCCTTGCGCCCTAAGCCGTGATTTTCTTGAATGCCTCAAGAACCGCATCCTCATGTGGAAGGCCTCTCTCCTCCGCATGACTGATCTCAACGAGCATCCTGTGGTAGTCGTTCGGTATGATTTTTTTGAAGTACGGAAGATACGAGTCAAAATCCGAAAGAATCTTTTTTCCAAGCGGGCTGCCTGTTTCCTTGCAATGCTTTTCAATCAGTGTCCTGATAGTAAGGATGTCGTGCACTTCGCTGACTTCCTCCATGCTCACAAGCTGCTTGTTCACACGCTGATAGAAGGTATGGTCCATGTCAAGCACATAGGCAATTCCACCGCTCATACCAGCCGCGAAATTACGTCCGGTAGGTCCGAGAATAACAGCGGTTCCTCCTGTCATGTACTCAAGCCCGTGGTCTCCGCATCCCTCGACTACGGCAGTCGCACCGGAGTTTCTTACGCAGAATCTTTCACCCGCAATTCCGTTGATAAACGCCTCTCCGCTCGTAGCACCGTAAAGAGCAACGTTTCCGATGATGATGTTTTCTTCAGGCTTGTATGCCGCTTCCTTCGCAGGACGGACGACAATCTTTCCTCCGCTGAGTCCCTTTCCAAGATAGTCGTTTGCATCCCCGGTGAGCCTGAGCGTAAGTCCCTTCGGAATGAAAGCCCCGAAACTCTGTCCGCCGCCACCATTGCAGGAGACCGTAAAAGTGTCCTCTTCGATTTTCGCACCGAACTTTTTCTGAATCTCTGAGCCGAGAATAGTGCCTATCGTTCTGTTTGTAGAAGAGACCTGCACTTCCACGCTTTCCTTCTTCGGGTTCCTGCTGTTCAGGTTCGAGGCAAACTTTTTCAAAAGCAGATTCTCATCCACAGTTCCAGAAAGCTTGAAATCATAGACATCGCCCGGAACAAAATGCGAGCTGTCCAAATCCTCTTTCTCAGGTCTCCATGCGATGATGTTCTTCATGTCAATCAGATTGGCGCGTGTGCTCGGAAGCTTGTCCTTGAGCCTAAGAAGTTCCGTATGTCCCACCATCTCCTCAAGGCTGTGGAATCCGAGTTTCGCCATAATCTCACGAAGCTCCTCGGCGATGAAGAGCATGAAATTCTCCACGTACTCAGGCTTACCCAGGAACTTTGCCCTGAGCTCCGAGTTCTGTGTAGCGACTCCAAAAGGACAGGTATCTTTCTGACACACCCTCATCATACGGCATCCCATGGTGACAAGAGGAGCGGTCGCAAATCCGAATTCCTCGGCACCCAAAAGAGCGGCGATCGCAACGTCCCTTCCGCTCATCAGCTTTCCGTCGGTCTCAATCACGACACGGCTTCTCAGTCCGTTCTGAATCAGAGTCTGGTGAGTCTCGGCAAGTCCAAGCTCCCAGGGAAGACCCGCGTGGTGGATTGAGGAAATCGGGGCGGCACCCGTACCACCGTCGTGTCCTGAAATCAGGATGACCTGTGCTCCGGCCTTCGCGACACCAGCTGCGATTGTACCGACTCCAGCCTCACTTACAAGCTTTACGGAAATGCGGGCATCACGGTTGGCGTTCTTCAAATCATAAATCAGCTGAGCCAAATCTTCTATTGAATAGATGTCATGGTGCGGTGGAGGAGAAATCAATGAGACACCTGGAGTCGCATACCGGGTCTTCGCAATCCACGGATAAACCTTTTTGCCCGGAAGATGACCTCCCTCGCCAGGTTTCGCTCCCTGTGCCATCTTAATCTGAATCTCTTTTGCGGAAAGCAGATATTCCTCGGTAACTCCGAAACGACCGCTGGCCACCTGCTTGATCGCGCTGTTGAACTCAGTACCGAGCCTCTCAGGTTTTTCACCGCCCTCTCCCGAGTTTGACTTTCCATGCAGATGGTTCATCGCAGCCGCCATGCACTTGTGAGCC
Source organism: Treponema sp. (assembly GCA_016288205.1). GTDB lineage: Bacteria > Spirochaetota > Spirochaetia > Treponematales > Treponemataceae > Treponema_D. Next base: position 5,096 of record JAEEYO010000044.1, read on the forward strand.
TCCTCGCTGATTGAGCCGTAACTCATTGCACCGGTCTTGAATCTCTTTACAATCTCGCTAACGCTCTCAACTTGATCAAGCGGAATCTCCACGCCGCCGTCAAAATCAATTTTCAAAAGGGCACGCAGAGTGTGGGGAGAATCATCGCTGTCAACCATCGCAGTATATTCCTTGAAGCGCTTGTAGTCTCCGTTCTGGGTAGCCTCCTGTAATGCCGTAATCGTCTCAGGATTGTAAAGATGGTCCTCGCAGTTCGGTCCACGGCGCATTTTGTGCTTTCCGATGCTTTCCAAATTTGTGTCCACCGTAAGACCAAGCGGATCAAAGGCACGGTTGTGATGGAAGCTCACGTCCTCCTCAATTTCCTTCAGTCCGATTCCTCCGATGGGGCTCACGGTATTGGTAAAGTAAAGGTCAATAACGTCCTTCGCAATTCCCACCGCCTCAAAAATCTGCGCCGACTGATAGGACTGTATCGTGCTTATTCCCATCTTCGCCGCAATCTTCACGATGCCGTTCAAAAGGGCCGTGTTGTAGTCGTCAATCGCAGTGTGATAGTCCTTGTCCAGAATCTTTTTGTCAATCAGCTCGGCAATGCACTCGTGCGCAAGATAGGGATTCACCGCCCTGGCACCATAGCCCAAGACCATAGCCGCCTGATGCACGTCCCGAATCTCCGCGCTCTCAAGCACAATGGAAATTGCCGTCCTCTTTTTCGTCCGAATCAGATACTGCTCCACCGCGCTTACCGCAAGCAGGGAAGGAATTGCTACATGGTTCTGGTCCACACCGCGGTCGCTCAAAATCATGATTGTGCTTCCGTTGTGGTACTCCCTGTCAATAGCGACAAAAAGCTCGTCAAGTGCCGCTTTCAAAGAAGTGTTGGTGTAATACAAAAGCGAGATTGTGGAGGACTTTAAGCCCGGCTTGTTCAAGTTCTTGATTTTTATCATGTCCACGCCTGTAAGAATCGGATGCTGAATCTCAAGCACACCGCAGCTTTCCCCGCTTGGCTCAAGCATGTTTCCGTCGCTACCCAAATACACGGTCGTGTCGGTGACAATCTTTTCGCGGAGTGAGTCAATCGGAGGATTCGTAACCTGAGCGAAGAGCTGCTTGAAATAGCTGAAAAGCGGAGGATGCTTCTCGGACAAAACGGCAAGAGGCGTGTCAACTCCCATGCTCGCGGTCGGCTCCACCCCGGTCTTTGCCATGGGAAGAACCATCTCCCTCACATCCTCGTAGGACCAACCGAAGGCCTTGTAAAGAAGGTCACGCTCGGCCTGTGTGCATACCGGAATCTTTTTGTTCGGAATCTCCAAATCCCTGAGGCGGAGAAGATGCTGGTCAAGCCACTCGCCATAGGGATGCTCGTGAGAGAAATACTCCTTGCACTCGGAGTCGGAGATGATTTTCTTTTTCTTTGTGTCCACCAGAAGGATGCGTCCCGGCATGAGGCGGGATTTTTTCTCAATCTTTTCCTCAGGGATGTCAAGCACGCCGACCTCGGAGGAAAGAATCAGCATACCGTCCTTCGTAATGTAGTAGCGGCTGGGTCTGAGTCCGTTCCTGTCCAAAGTTGCGCCGACCAAATCTCCGTCGCTGAAAATGATTGCGGCAGGTCCGTCCCAGGGCTCCATCATCGTGGCCCAGTAATGGTAGAAATCCTTTCTGTCCTGAGACATGGTTGAGTCGTTGCGCCAGGGCTCGGGAATACACACCATGACGGCGAGCGGAAGAGGCATACCGTTCATCACAAGGAATTCCAAGGTGTTGTCAAGCATGGCGGAATCGGAACCGTTCGTGTTGACGGCGGGGAAAACTTTGCGGATATCCTCACCGTGGAGCTTCGGGGACACTAGGGTTTCCTCACGCGCGATCATCCTGTCCGCATTACCCCGGATTGTGTTTATCTCACCGTTGTGCGCGATGAATCTGTTCGGATGAGCCCTCTCCCAGCTAGGCTGAGTGTTGGTAGAGAATCGCGAGTGGACAATGGCCAGTGCCGAAGTGTATTCCTCGCTCTGCAAGTCCCTGTAGAAAGTCCTGAGCTGCCCCACAAGGAACATTCCCTTATAAACGATTGTGCGGCTTGAAAAAGATGCCACGTAAGTCTGTAAATGTGAGTGCTCGAACTGCCGTCTCAAAACGTAGAGCTTACGGTCAAAATCCACGCCTCTCTCCACGTCGGAAGGTCTCTCAATGAAACACTGCATGATAACCGGCATACAGTCCCTGGCGCGCTTACCGAGCACGTCCTCGTTCACCGGAACATTTCGCCATCCAAGGAATCTAAGCCCCTCCTTTTCGGAAAGGAACTCTATCATCTTCTGAGCCTGTGCGCGTAGATACTGGTCCTGGGGGAAAAAGAACATTCCCACGCCGTAGTCCCGCTCTTCTCCAAGCGCAATTCCAAGTTCAGCGGCCTGTTTCTTAAAAAATTTGTGGGAAATCTGAAGCAAAATACCAACTCCGTCTCCCGTCTCTCCGTCAGCGTCCTTACCGGCCCTGTGCTCCAGCTTTTCCACGATGCTCAGCGCGTTGTCCACAATTTTACGCTCTGAATGCCCGTCAATGTTCACCACAAGTCCAATTCCACATGCGTCGTGCTCGAATTTGGGATTGTACAATGTGTTTTTCATGCTCATAATTGACCCCCTTACTTGTCAATCTTTTTTAACGAAAAAAAAACGCCCGGTCTGACCCATCCACTCTGCAAAACGCAAAATGGACGTGCCAAACCGGACGTCTTCGTCGTTAACTCCAAATATACACCAATTCTGTATTTTTATGCAATAGGAAAAGCAAAAAATATGGAAATTTATTTAAAAAATAAAATTTATCCTCCGGGCTCATTTTCTACCTAAAAATTTACTTTTTTGTTTGAATAAAAAAAATACTATGCTATAATTAAATATACTTAAGTGGAGAGACTGGAAAAGGGGTGGTTCCATGGGAAAAAAGGGTCGTGTCAGCGACAAGTCAAAAGGGTTTAAGAGTCTCTTGGAGAAAATCAACAAAGGAAAAAAGACTCCCGTGCTTTTATTCTTTTTGATTATTATTCTATATATTTCGGCCTATATCATCATAACAAAAACAAGCGTCTCACGGGGAATGTTCACCATTTTCGGAGTCCCCACCCCGGTCACAGCTATCACCGGAATCTTCTCTGGTCTGGCCAACATCTGCCTCATCCTGCTGGTCTTTTTCTTCGGGAAAGTCGGATTCATAACCTCTCTCGCCATTCTTTTAGTCCAGTTTCCGATTTTTCTCTTCAACCTGAGCAAAAGTCACAACATGGGAAGCCTGTCGGGAATCTTCATCGACCTTCTTTCCATCCTTGCCATGACAATCATCTACATCAACAAGAGCAGAATGGAAAAATATCAGGAGAACCTTCGCGAACAGGCCGTAAAGGATATGCTCACAGGACTCCCAAGCCGCTTTGCCTGCACCGAGATGATGAATCGATTCATAAAGGACGGCGACCAGTTTACCATCGTCTCCATCGACCTGAACAATTTCAAGGTCATCAATGACACAATGGGACACGCGCAGGGAGACAAAATGCTCGTGGAGATTGCCTCCAGACTGAAAACCGTTGCCGAAGCAAGTCCCGATGACAAATGCGACTTTATTGCCCGTCTCGGAGGAGATGAATTCTGTCTTTTAATCCGCGACTATGAGACCGACGACGACATCATAGACACAATCCGCCTTTATGAGTCCGAAATCAAAAGAAAGATTACCATAGACGGCTACGATTATTTTATGAACGCAAATTTCGGTTACGCGGAATTCCTTTTGGATGCCGATGAGCCGAGTGCGCTCTACTCCTGTGCCGACGCTGCCCTGCATGAAATCAAAAGGGCGGGTGCCGGCTCCAACAACATCCTGCGTTTCAGCTCCGAGCTTTTAAAGACCGCGAAATTCCTTGATTTGGAAAGAAAAATCCGCGCTGCCCTGCATGAGGACTCCGTACTGTTCAATCTCCAGCCTCAGTTTGACATGGACCACAAGCTGCGAGGGTTTGAAGTACTTGCCCGGCTTAAGGACAGCGACGGTTCCATAATCAGCCCGAATGATTTTATTCCTGTCGCGGAGGAAGTGGGAGTCATCGCACGCCTTGACCTACAGGTTTTCAAAAAAGCCGCGTGTTTTTTAAGCGAGTACATCAGAAACACGAATCCGGACATCCTCTTGAGCACGAACATCTCGGTAAAGCATCTTATGAAAAACAACTTCATTGAGGAAATTGAGGATGCCATTGAGCAGAGCGGAATCCCCGCGAAAAACGTGGAGCTTGAGATTACCGAGACCATCATGATTGACTCCGCGGAAAAAGCCCTGCAGTGCATAAACAGGCTCAGAAGCATGGGCATGAAAATCGCCATTGATGATTTCGGAACCGGCTATTCATCGCTGAGCTACCTGAACAAATTCCCGATAAACCTTCTGAAAATCGACAAGTCATTCATTGACCAGGTGGACTCAAGCGAGTCATCCGAAAAATACGTCGAGGCAATCATTTCCATCGGGCACATCCTGAACTGCAAGGTTATTTCCGAGGGAGTTGAGACAGACACACAGCTTGAGACTCTGAAATCAATAGGCTGCGACTACATCCAGGGATACATCTGGGGAAAACCCATGCCCCCGGAGGAAATTACGAAGAGGTTCTTTCAATGAAAATAGTTGTTTTAGCAGGCGGCATCAGTCCCGAACGTGATGTCTCACTTTGTTCCGCAAGTCTCATCTCAAACGCACTGCTCAAAAAGGGACACGAGGTGGCGTTTGTGGACGTATACACAGGATTTCCCAAATCTGTGGATTTAGAATCTGCGGATTTAAAAAGCTCCTTTGTCACAAAGGAATCCGGCAAAACTTTCTCATACAAGATTCCAGAGACCGAACCAGATTTGGAAGCGCTGATTGCCGAAAACGGAGACCGTCGCGAGCTGATTGGACCCGGAGTGATTGAAATCTGCAAAATGGCGGACGCTGTGTTCCTGGGCTGTCACGGTGGAATGGGTGAAAACGGACGGCTTCAGGCTGTATTGGACTGTTTTAACATTCCCTACACAGGCTCCGGCTACATTGGATGCAGCCTTGCAATGGACAAAAATCTGAGCAAAACTCTCTTTTCAAAGTCCGACATTCCCACACCGAAATGGATGCTCTTTGATCCCTCCAAGGATTCCATGAGCGACGTGATTGAAACCCTCGGTTTCCCCTGCGCCGTAAAGCCGACCGGATGCGGATCAAGCTGCGGAGTTTCCCTTGTCCACAACGAGGCCGAATGGAAAGCCGCCATAGAGTATTCAACCAAATACGAGTCCATCTGTCTCATCGAGGAAATGATTAAGGGACGAGAATTTTCCGTGGGCGTTCTGGACGGAGAGGCATTGCCACCAATTGAAATCAGACCCAAGCAGGGATTCTATGACTACAAGAACAAGTACCAGGCTGATGCGACGGAAGAAATCTGTCCTGCCCCGCTTCCACAGGAAAAGACAAAGGAAGTTCAGGAGCTCACACTTGCCGTTCACCGCTTGCTGAGACTCGGAAACTACTCGCGCGTGGATTTTATCCTTTCCGAAAAGGACGGAAAATTTTACTGTCTTGAGGCGAACAATCTTCCCGGAATGACGCCAATCAGTCTGCTGCCTCAGGAAGCTCTTGCGGTTGGAATTTCCTATGAGGATCTGTGCGAGCGTCTTGTTCTTTCAGCAGTCCGTTAGAGTCATCCAGCATTTTCTTTACAATATTCTCAACAGACTCCTTTGGGCTGCCGTGAAGATAATAGTGCCAGAAACGGAAGCTCGTGTTGACATTTGCAAGCGACATCTGTGTTTTTATCTCGTCCCTTGTTATTCCGTCTTTTGAATGAGTGCAATAGTATCCTATGATTTTATTTTCATCAAAGGCTATTCCATCCCCCTGAAGACGGCTCATAAAAAAAGCGATGTCCGTCGCCGGATGTCCAAGTCTCACGCTCTGCCAGTCACACAAAACAAGCTGATTTGATTTTTCATCGCGCAAGATATTTTCCGCGTGGAAGTCTCCGTGGCAGACACAGCTGCGGTCGGAATACCAATCCTTGTTCAGCTGATTTATATGCGAGGCAAGATCCTGGATTTTTGAAAAGTCAAGAATGTCCGATATCTCCGCCTTGTGCTCATCAAAAATTGATTTCCATTCTGAAAGACAGTTTTGAATCTCATCGCCTGAAATTTGAAGCGGCTCCGGCTCTTCATTTTTCAAAAACTCCGGCACAGAAAGCCCGTGCACTTGGACAAGCAAGGTCATGATTTTATCAAAATCACCGTCGCTTAAGCTTTGCTTTTCAACAGGAGCATATTCGCCCATTATTATCTGGACGGTCTCCTCATCGAAATCACAAAGAAAAATCTCCGGCAAAAAGACATCATGCGCTGCAGCCATCTCCTTATAAAATCTTGCTTCCTTAAGACAGGACTCCCAGACCTCAAGCCCATTTTCTTTTTCGAGCAGCTTAGACCTTTCCGCACTCTTTGCAATCTTGTGGTCATCAAGAAGACAAATCTCCGCACCACTCTTTCCCTGCGTGAGCTTTCGTAAGATATGGGAATCAACATACTTTTTAAAATCTTTCATATCTTTTCATCACTCCCCAAGCCTCTATATTTCAATGCTTCTTCCATCACGCTTTAGAATCCGCTGGACGGCAAACTTTCCTGAAATAACTGCAATCGGAAGTCCTCCAGGGCTCATAATCCACTGACCGGCAAGAAAGAGATTGTCAATCCCCTTTACAAGCCCCTTAAAGCGCATCTGCTTGTTTCCGACCGTGGTGATAAATCCCATGTATGAGCCGTGGAAAGCATTGCAGTACCGGCTGTAGGTAAGAGGTGTCCAGCAGTCAAGCAGCTCGATTTTTCCTTCAAGCTCAGGGAACTCCTTTATAATTCTTTTTGTAAGCTCCTTCGAAAGCTCGTCTTTTTTCTGCTTGTATTCTTCCCTGCTGAGGCTGCTCCAGAATTCATAGTCAGCATCATACTGCACGATATTTGCCTGGAGAACAGTTTTTCCTTCCGGCGCAAAGCTCTTGTCGTAGGCAAAGCATTTTACTGACATCCGTGAAAAACTTTGAGAACCGATTGAAAGCGGCTCGCAGTCAAAGAAAACAGTGTCATCTACAGAGAAAGTGTCGTCTATCGCGTATGCAACCTGGAAGCCGCTGTTGACAGGATAGGCCTTGCGGTTTTCATAAGCCTTCTTAAGATTCTTCGGCATATATTTACGGTCAATCAGTTTGTCATAGAGGAAGCTGAAATCAAGGGCGCTTATTACTTCATCCGCCTTTACAACGGTTCCGTCTTCAAGCTCAATTCCGGTCGCCTTTTTCTTTTCAATGATGATTTTCCTCACCGGAGTATTTGTATGCAAAACGCCGCCCATATCCTTGAATTTTTGCACAATCCTGAGCGACATCGCAAGAGATCCTTTCAAAGGAATGTCTCCGTTCCCTCTCGCCATTGTAGCATAAGAAACCAGGAAGGAATAAGCTGTGTAATCTGCCGGAAGATAATCCTGCATCAGCTTTTTGATGACGGGATTGTGGAATCTTTCTGCCAGCTGACGACAATTGAGTTTTCCGTATTCCTTCATAACTTTTGGCATGTACGCCATTTCTTTTCCCATCTCGATGTAGTCTTTGATTTTCATCATATCAAGCGGTTTTTCGGAGGGAATGACACAGCATTTTGCGTATTCCACATACTGAATGAATTTGCGGATTTCAGCTTCGTCTTCTGGAGCGGCCTCTATCATTTCTTTCTCTGTTCTTTTCAAGTCTGTCCAGAGAGTAATCTCCTGATTTCCGATTCTGCTGGAATAGAATTTCTTGGGACTGACATATTGCGTATTCTCATCAATTGCGCCGACTGCTTTCCAAACCTGCCAGAGCTTTGTTTTTTGGTCTGTTCCTGTGAGCCAGTGAATGCAGTTATCAATATGATAGCCCTTGCGGTTCCAGCCCATACATTCGCCGCCAGCAACGGCATTCTTTTCGTAGATCTCAGCCTCGAACCCAGCCCTTAATGCGTAAATTCCCGCGCTGAGCCCGCCTATTCCACCACCAATAATTATTACTTTCTTTGACATAGTTTTCTCCGAATCTATATTCTATAGAGTACCACAAAAAATATTTTGTCAATAGTCTCGTTGAATTCAAATTCAATTTTTTTCTGATTTTTTTTAAATTTGTATTGACCTGGCCGCAAAGGCAAAGTTTATTCTTTAATCAAAAGATAAATGGAGGTCTTGTAATGAAGAACCTGAGTATGATGACATGGAAAGAAATCAAGGCGCTGAACAAAGAAAAGAGCATCGCCTTTGTCGTTCTGGCACCGATCGAAGAACACGGCTGCTGTCTTCCGCTTGCGACGGATTTACTTGAAGGAGAGTTCTGGAGCAGGGGCGCCATGAGCAAGGTTGAAGAATCCCTTGATGCAGAATGTTTTTATCTGCCGACTTTTCCAATCGCCGCCGCATCCGTAACCGAGTTCTACGGCTCAATTCATTTTACGATGAAAACAACCTATGTGGTCACATTGGAAATCCTTGAGAGCCTCTGCTGCATGGATTTTAAGCATATCGTCGTAATAGCGTCCCATGCGGATCCCCAGCATCAGATTGCCGTTGAAAAAGCTGTGCGCAAGGTGAACCGAAAATACGGAATCTGTGCAATCTCTCCGATGGGACCGATATTTATGGGGGTGGGCATTGAGCAATCTGAACGCATAAAGGAAGTACAAAAAAATCATGCGAATGATTTCCATGCAGGATGGATTGAAACCTCAAGTCTAATGGCCATGGACAAAAGTTATGTGAGAAACGGATATGACAGTCTCCCGGACTCGCAGATTTCAGACAGAGACATGATTTTCAAGAAAAAGCAACTTGCGGCAATGGGAGATTACGGACATATCGGCTCACCGAGGCTGGCGACGGCGGAACTTGGAAAGGAACTGAATGAAAACTGCATTGATTCTATATGCGATGCGGTGGTAAGATTTTATAATCGGAACGGATACCAAAAATACTCGCGCTATTTCCTTTATAAAATCCTTCCGCTCCATCTCGGGTTTTTAAGCGGAAAAGTAAAAAGACGCAAGGAGGAAAGATGATGTATTCAAGAGGTCAGTTTGCAATCATGGGAAGAGTGGGAAGAAAGGCTCTCCGTCTCTATCACGAGGAGGGGCTGCTTGTTCCGTCTTACACGAACGGTGAAAACGGCTACAATTATTATTCTGACGAGCAGATGGAGACACTTGAGCGGATAAAAAAACTCAGGAAAATCGGTCTCTCGCTCTATGAGATAAAGCAGATTCTCGACGGAAAAGCCGATGAGACCAAGCTCGTGAAAAGCCGCATAAGGGAGATGAAGGAAGATCTCAAGGCGGTGAAGGAACTTGCAAGAGGTGAAAGCGAGGAGGAAAAACTTGGCGACGGCGAGGTTCCTGACATAAAGGGATTTGAAAAAAAGACCTGCCTGTATATTGATGAGAATGTGGAAAAAGAGGATCTTGGAATTTCCATCGGGAAGCTGTACGAAAAAGCGGCGAGGGAAGGACTCAACGCCAAGGGAAGTCACTTTGTAATTTATGAGGGACTCTCTGATGACGAGGATTTTTCCATGCGGACCTGCCTCCCTGTTGCAGATTACGAGGGAAATGATGCGATTTCTGTCCGTGAGGAAAAATGTCTGCATTTGAATTTCAAAGGGGGATTTTCAAAATCCGGGGAAGCACACAAAATCATCAAACATTATGCGGAGGAAAATAAAATAATCCTTGCGGACAAAGTGCTGGAAGTTTACAACAGGGATATGTCTGTGGACGTTTATTATCCAATCAGCTGAGTCTAAAAAAATAAAAAAGCCGCCCGAAAGCCTTTAAAGGGAACCTCTAAAATCAGACCGACGGGCAGCTTCCTTAATGCAAGATTTTACATTGCGACTTCAACTTCAATCTGCTTGATTTTTCCGTTTCTGGCAAAGAGCTCTGCGGTTTCTGCGGCACTCAGGAAAGCACCGTCCTTTACGCTGTACTCGCGGCTCTGTCCGTCCACGGTGATTTTCAGATTTTCCTTACCTGAACCTGCACGACTGTAAGTTACGGGAGTTCCGCACCAAGAGAAACGCAAAGTTCCGTCCTCGAAAAATTCCGAATCCTTTAGAATCAGCGGCTTGAAGTTTCCGCATCCGTTTACGATGTCAACACCAAGCTCTCCCCAGCGTGTAAGAACTTCCTCCTTAACCTGTCCTGTCATTCCAGGCTGTTTCGCTCCCTGGCCCTTGGGAGTGTGTGAATATGGGTCGGCAGGGAAAGCCCCGTAAATCTCCGCCTCCTTGTTGAATCCTATTCCGGCACGCACATCGTAATATGCCTTCGTCAGATCCTCAATCACCTTGGGGGACTCACCGTTTTTGATTGCGGAAATCGCATTTTCCTGAACGGCGAGAAGAAGCTTTGACACCATGTGCCAGTAGATGCTTCCAAGTCCCTCGTAGGCATAGAAGGTTCCGCTTCGTCCGGTAAAGCTCTGGTGGTTGAAAGTCTTCTCATACAGATTCGCAAGGGTCTCAAGTTCCTGGGCATTCGGCTTCTGATTTTCGGGAAGCGAGGCACAGAACTCGCGCAGCAGACGGACATTGCAGAACTCACCGTTGAAATGCCAGTTGCCGTCGCAATCTGAATACAGGACCTTGCTGCCGGTCTTTTTGACAAACGAATCAAGCAGTGACAGCTCAGATTTTGAGTTCTCCGGCCTGACGACATCCTTTTCCTCAAACGCGGGAAGCTCCTTGTCCGGGTAAAGCATGTAAGAATTCTGTCTCGGCTCGTACATGCGGCTTCCACGAAGGGATTTCAAAAGACCGAGCACTTCATCCGGTTTCAAAAGCTCGGCGGAAAGCACGGCGACCTGTCCCTCAAGCATCTCCTGAAGATACTCGATTTCCATTTTATCCGCGCTGATTTTCATCGTGTTGTATGCGTGATAAAGTCCGTCGTCCCTCTTGTTCAGGGCAATCGTAGTCTTGATGTGCGAAAGGATTGCCTCAAGAGCAGAAAGTATCTCAGACTTCTTAAGCTCCTTCTCTGATTTTCCATAGCCGTTTTTATACAGGGCGTTTCTTTCCGTCTCAAAAATCTCACCCTCGGCATCCGTAAATTTCTTTCGCAAGACAGAATCCGTGGCGACCTTTTCAGCAGGATTTTCAACGTAGAGTTTTCCAAGAGTGGCAAAACATCCGGCCACATCGCTCGGCAGACTGAAACTTTCGGCCTTGCTCTCAGAAAAGAGCTTTATCAAAAAGCCAACGAAGCGGTGCAGGTAACAGAGAGTGACCATGGAAAGTCCGTAGCCCGCAAGAGCATTGTTCGCGTCGTTCCACTCAGGTCTCTGTGTGTTGAGCCAGATTCCACCTCCCGGCACAAAGTTCGCCATCTTCGCGATCACAACCTGAATCAGTTTTGTCGCAAGGGTCACAAGGGCAACATCTGCGGAACCGGCTTTTCCGTCGGCACTGATAAGCTTTGCGTCCGAACCGTTTTTCGCACTCTGATTCACCAAAAGCGTGCTGAGCTCACGGTCAAAGAGGATTGTGTTCCGCGGGTCCGAGGAAATCTCCTTGTATGACTTGATTCTGTAAGGCACGTTGGAGCTTGCATAAATCTTCTCGCCCAGCTCACTTACAAGCTGAGTCCTGTTCAGTTTTGAATAGATTTCCAAAAGCTTCTGCAGATAGATTACCTGATGGTCTCCCCAGTAACCGATTGAGGCCCATGGATTGTCAGGCTCAGGGATTTCCCAGTCCACGCCCGCACGTGAGATTCGGTATGGATTGAATCCTTCGATAGTCATCGCATTCAGGAATTTCGCGGTCATGTTCTTGATGTACTGAGGATAGGACCACGACAGGGCTTCCCAGTTCTGGAAAATGTCGCGCCAGTTTCCCTCATAATTCAAAATGGGATTTCCGTCACTGTCCCTCAAATGGATGTTGAACTTGTTCCATGGGCGGCTCGGATCTCCGTGTCTGCGGCTGAACGTGAGAGGCATGTACTCATAGAAAAGACGTGAGAGCTGAGGATTTTTTTCCGCCTGCACCGCCGACTCAAGCACGCCGTAATTCACGAATCCCTCGTTGTCCGCCGTAACGGAAAGGGTTGTCTTTTCGGCAAGGGAGACGAGAGCCTTGTTCCTGCTTTCGACAAACTTGACGAAATCTTTCAGGTGGATTTTTCCGTTGTTCGCAAAGAATCCTCCGCGCATGATGTTGAACATCACGTTCTCCGAATGATGGACGCACGTCATTGTCTCCGCAGTCTGCTGTGAACCGTCCGCCTCTGCAATGTAAGTCTCCATGAGCTTCTTGCCATCGGCTATGTCCTTCTCAAGGGATGCCGTTATTTTCGCACGGTCGGAAAGCTCCTTTTTCAAGGCGACGATTTTACCCAGATCCAGCCTCGTGTCAAAGACCTGGTACCATGAGGAATTTGCGTCCTTACCCGAAAGCGAAACTCCCTTGCAGATATATGCCGCGGCTCTTTTTCCCTTCACGACATCCATTCTTTCAACCGAGCCTTTTTCCGCAAACTGATCGGGAGAGTCCGGGGAAAGATAAAGGTCATCGTCGGTGGAGAACCAGCTAACGTTCGCAAAAAGTCCCTCGCTCGGCTCAGCCTTATCCGCGACCATGGAAGAAAGCGCGAAAATTCCAAGCTTGGACTCGGCATCCAAATCAGTCTTTTTGTAGGCATCCAAAAGCACGCTCGTGTTGTTCTGCAAAGTGGCGGTCGAACACGCTGGCATAATGTTCCGGCATCCGTCCAAAACTTTTACGCTTACATCCCCGTCACCCAGATTCGTAATCACGCTCTTTCGCACAAGGCCGTATTTCGCAGAGGATGTCCATCCATAACGGAAAGCGAGCTGAAGGTCTCCGTTGATTTCCTCAAACCAGACTTCGGTTCCCGCCGCATTTTTGTAAATGTTCCTGCTGAGATTTTTTTCGACCGAGCGACGGATTGCAGGACTTGCGCTGAGAGAAGCAAAGGGTTCCCAGAGCACGCCCTTGTCCTTGCCGCTTTCAATCAGAATGGCAGTATAAGGCCCCGTGTATGATTTCGCATCGCTGACCTTATCGGCGGTATAATATGGAAAAATCGCATGGTCACAGTCAATTCGACCAGCAGTGTTTCCTCCCTGGGACCAACAGAAATTCCAGATGTCGGAAGCGCTGGTAATCGTCATAAAGAAATCTTCCATGCAGTCATAATTCTCAATCTTGTAGAACTGTCCGATTTCACCCGGTATGGTCGTAAAATAACCCTTAGCTTTTTTCATGTATACACTCCATAAGGCTTGCCCTAAAGTGGGTCCTGCCATAGCTCTACTTTAAAGCAAGCAAGCGCATAAATCAATAGGGGAGGTACAAAAAAAATAAGATTTTAGTACTAAAAGATTGGAACTTAGCTCGAAAATATGACTTTTTAGAAGTTCCCATTATTTTTTCAATGTTATATCGTCAATATAGACATCTCCAGTCTTATGGTCAAAATTGTCAAAGTCAAACATTATGGCAGTAAACTGATTCCAGGAGAATTTAGATTCTGATTCATACCACTTTTGCGCAATATCCGACCAAGTGCCTCCGATTTCTTTGGCAGCAGAAAGGGGAATCTCAATACTCTGCCATTTTCCCAAAGAAGCTTTTGAAGCCTTTACAGCATAAGTATTTCTCCACGGCAAGTGATCCGCTCCATCATCTGAATCCACAAAATGAACATAGAAACTCTGGTTCAATTCGGTAAATTTAACGGAAAGGCTTATCTTTAACGAAGCATGCTCTTTTTTGACTTCAGACGCAATCAATTTAGGCGGTGTAATTTTATAGCAATTGCTCTGGCTTTCAGAATTATAATTGATATGCAAGCACTCGCCATGTCCGTCATTTAACTTTGTGGTTTTGACGTTTCCGACCGACAGTTGCTCAGACCATTTTCCGACAATGCCATCATACAAAATATATGGAGCCTTGGGAAAACTTTTTATAGCGACATTTGTTTTTGCGACGGCGGCTGAACTTGGCATGGAAAATCCGTATGATTCTACAATCTCTTTGTCGATGTCATCAGGGAAAATCATTCCGTGTTCCGCACCCTGAAAGAATCCGCTTCCCACGTCCATTGTCCAGACACAATAAGGGATGTCGTATTTTTCCAAAACGGAAGTCACTGCCTTATTATATGCAACCCTATCAGAATGATCGGTAGTAACCACGCTTCCCCTTTCGCCACAGAAAATATTCACCTTGTTCTTTTTTGCCCAATCGGATATTTTCTTTATGCGTTTTTCTATAAACTTTTCCGTACCATCCTGTGGATATGTTTTCCAAAGCTCATTGAACCAAGTGCCTTTTTTAGATTCTATATTCGGCATCCGTGATTTATCGTAAGGGAAAGGTATTCCGCTTGCCTTGGAAAAATCTTCGTCCACCGTTCCATCGCCTTGAAGGGAAAACAAAGCCGGCTCATAAAAATGGAAAGTGTAAATAATATTGGAATCCTTGTAAGGTTTGATTTGGGTAAGTTCATCAATGCATGAACAGTTTGGGCCTGTAACTATAATGCTATGCTTTTTGTCATACTCCCTGATGACATTGATGATTTTTTGCTGAACCTTTTGCCATTGACTTGGACTTATTGCCCAGGACGGCTCATTCATGATTTCATACAATATGTATTCGCTTCTATTTGCATAACGCTTTGCAAGCACAGGCCACAAAAGTTCCAGATGCTCTTCAATTTTCTTGATTGATTTTTCATCGTCTTCAACAGCACCCCACGCATGGTCATCAATAATCAGATAGATTTGATTTTTTTCAGCCCAGTCACAAACTTCATCCAATTTTTTAAGTACAGTTTCGCTCAGCACCCCTGTAATTTTTGGTTCCATAAGATATCCAAAATAGCAGGCAAGACGCACCACATCCACGCCCATGCTTTTAAGGCATTCAAAATCAGCTTCATCATAGATATTTAGGGCGGGCATCTGATTTATGCACCAGTCTTCGCGGTAAAAAAATGCAAAAGTATTTACACCCTTGGAAAAAGGCAGCTTTGCAGGCTTACAAAATGCCGAAGCCATCAGCAAACAAAAAAGTGTCAAAATCAGATTTTTTTTCATACGCCAAAATCTCCTTATATTAAAATTATCCATTTGAAATTCAAAAAAATATACAGAGTTTAACTCACAATTTTGTTTGCTTATGGAAAATTTGTGAGTTTAACCCTCTATTTAATTCGCAAACTTTGAAGTAATATATAGTAATGATCAAAAGAATCTTTTTTGAAACAGCACTTATTCTCTTTGCGTCTCTTTCTGTTTTTTCTCTTACGCAAGCGGAAATTGAGGAATTTCAGGACAGCTGGAATTCTCAGAAAAATGAATTTCTAAAAAGCGAAGTCAGGCAATGTGCAGGAAACGAAAACAACACCCTTTTTTTGATGGCCGCTGATAATGTTGACGGTGGACATTCCGTAGTTTGGGCTTTTCATGCTGGCGAATACAACAAGGACAACAGGATTAAGCCAATCTGGGACAAATTAAGCCTTTCATGCAATTCCATAAAGAGCCTTGTTTTCAGTCCTTTTTCCAACAAGTTTTATTTTAGTTCCGCTTGGGCCGTCTACGATTCCCCTGAAAAAAACACGCAGGGACTTTATATCTTGAATCAAACCCACAGTGAAACACCACCGTACATAACGCTGGACCATCACTTGATGGAAGTGGGCGAAGGTTGTTTGCTTGTCAATAAAACCGGAGTGTGGCTTTTACATGATGTTTTCAACGGCGACGCTTCATTTCAATCAAGCCGGCTTTACAAAATTGAAGATGAAAAGGGAAACTTTGTATTTCAGATAAATCCTGCCACAGAAAAAACTGATTTTCTTTCCTTCTATAATTATGAGCACAACACAAAAAAAGACAAGGCCATCATAGTCAAATTCATTCAGGACGGAGTTTTCCAAAGCACGGATTATACCCTTTTACTCTGCGATAAAGATGGAGCTTCATGGTGGCTATATAATTGCGTAAATAAAAAGCTCAAGAAATATGAAAGCTATTGGACAGTCAAGAAAAAGGCTCTGCTTATCGATAAAAGATACGAGCTTGGAATATGGCCAAATTTAAATCGAAGAAACGCATTGCAAATCATTTTACAAATTATTGCGCTTATTTGTTTTATTTTTACGGCAAGCATTTTAATCATAAAACTTGTTCATAAAATCAAGCATGACAAAAACACAAGTACAATTCTCAAAGAGCGGAACAAAATGATTTTTGACATTCAGGAAAAAGAGCGTGCAAAAATCAGTCGCGACATTCACGACTCCGTTGTTCAGGACATCCGCGTATTAAGGCTGGAAACGGAAAATCTTGTTGTAGATGAAAAATCAAAGGCGAGGCAAACAAAAATTGCGGATCTTGCAACGGACTGCATAATCAAATTGAGGAACATCTGCTACAATCTTACACCGGCAGAACTTGCAAATCACAACACGGGAGATTCTTCAAAACTTGAATTGATTTCCATAATCAACTCGCTGGTCCAACAATTCAGCTCACGAACTCATATTCCATGCGTCTTTAAAGTCGAAGAAGGCTTTGAATATCCGGTGCTTGAAAAAGAAAAGACGCAAAATCTCTTCCGCGTGATTCAAGAAAGCCTCACAAACATAGAAAAACATTCGTACGCGACACAGGCTTCCATCTTTTTGAAAAAGGACGGCAACACGCTTTTCATTTACATAACCGATGACGGAATCGGCTGCAATCCAAATGAGCTGGACAAAAAATTGAAGAGCAAAGAACACCTAGGCTTGCGTTCGATGAAGGACAGGATGGAATTGATTGGCGGCTCCATAGAATTTTTTACATCGCAAAACGACGGAATGGAAATCAAAATTGAATTGCCACTGGAAGACGCAAAATGAAAAACACGCTTTATATCATAGACGATCACAACATGGTGCGAATTGGACTTAAAACATGGCTCGAAAATCATACACAGTGGCGAGTCTCAAAGGATTTCGCCTCTTCAAACGAGTGCCTTGATTTTTTGGACGATCTAAAATCACCAAACAAAGCTGATTCGGGAGAAAATATTTTTCCAGAGATTATCATTGTTGATGTTCAGCTGATTAACGAAACCGGATTTAGTTTTGTCAAAAAACTTTCTGAAAAATGGTCGGAAATAAAATGCGTCATGTACTCAATGTATGACACAACAGGTTTTGTACTTCAAGCAAAGGACTCGGGTGCAAAAGGCTACATCTCAAAGGTCGCAAAAGAAGAAGAGCTTGTCCATTGTCTTGAAGTCGTTCAAAGCGGAGGTACATATCTTGAACAATACATGCTGGATGCACAGAATAAAATTGATTCCATAGTCTCTATTCTTTCAAAGCAGGAGCGAAATATTTTTGAAGCGCTACTTCAGGAAAAATCCAACAAACAGATTTGCGACGAACTTTTCATTTCAGCGCGCACTGTAGAAAACTACACCAGCCGACTTTACGCAAAAATCGGTGTAAAGAATAGAGAGGAATTGATTGCAAAATACAAGTAAAATTAGAATCCTAGATTGTCATTTACGAGTATGCAGAAATTCCAGATGTCGGAAGCGCTGGTAATCGTCATAAAGAAATCTTCCATGCAGTCATAATTCTCAATCTTGTAGAACTGTCCGATTTCACCCGGTATGGTCGTAAAATAACCTTTAGCTTTTTTCATGTGAATACCTCAATAGTTATAGGAGAGCCCCGAAATCATCGAAACGACTTATCGGGGTTTACCTATACACTAAAGCAAAAAAGTGCAAAAAGGATTTCTTACTCCCCTCTACATTTTAAGGGCATTCTTAAACCAAGCTTACTTTTTCCCACTCGCAAGTCTCGCAGGATACCACTTTACGAACCACGCCGTGAAAAGTCCCATCAGCACAGGCACGACATTGTTTATGACAAAAATCCAGCTGCCCAGCCCAGCCCTTCGCAAGAGCCAAGTCCACAAAGCGGTCAGAACGTAAAGGACTCCCCAGCAGAACGCAAGAATATAATTCGTCTTCATAAAAAGAGGATTCCTATACGCAGCGTCACCATTGTAATCATATTTCACGTAAGTCGCGCTCAAAGGCTCCCTCACGAGGCAGGATCCGAGCCACAGCGCACCAAACACAGCATAGCCCGCGTTCGTTACAAGCTCTCCGTTTCCAGTAATGTTTGCGACCGCCGAAAGGATTGCGACCAGGGCAAAGGAAAGCAGGTCCCAGATAACGAGCCTGTGTTTTCTCATAAGAAGCGGAACCAAGGCACAGACGGCAAGGGTGATTACAGAGCCTACCCCGGGATTTATTGCGACCGCAATCCAGAACGTAATCCAAGGAATGAGCATGGTCATCATCGAGGGATTCTTTTGCTCCGATGTTTTTTTGCCCTCATCTTTTTTCTCTTCAACGCGTGAATCCAGGGCACCGAAAAATTTGTCCCAGCTCATCATAAGTGAAAAATCACCTGTAACAGAATAAAGCCCCTTTCCCAGAGCCTCCGCTCCCTCCATCTCGCCGGATGAAATCGCCTTCCAAACTTTAAATGGTGTATTCACGACCGTCGTTGCCTTTAAGCTTCCGTCAGTAAAAACCTCACTTCCATTTTTTCCCAGACGAATCTGATACCGTGTTCCCAGATCAGTATAGTTCATCTCAAGGACGCGGTCTTTTCCGTCATAGGAAGCCTCATTGTAAAGAGCCGCCATCTGCCGTGTGAAAATCAAATCCTCAGCTTCCTTTTCACCCGTGGTCTTGCTGATCCCCCAGCTTACATCCGCCATCCTCTCAAAGACTTCCTTCGGATAAAGCTGAGTGCAAAGTTTCCTGTTCAGCTCCTCCGGGATTTTTCCATTTGCGAATTCCACTCCGGCTTCCCTGACAAAAGCAAGATATTCGGATGTCCTTGCAGAGACTTCCTTCACGCCGAAAAGCTCTCCCTGTCCGCAGAAAATCGTCGCATAATTATCCTTGCCGAGGAAGTGGTCGAACATCTGAAGGACGCTGTCGTAATTTTTTTCCGCTGAATAAAAGCCGCAGGTTGAGATGAGCACGTGTCTTTTTTCCTTCATCTCATATCGCGCGTCATGGCTTCCGCTTCCGTTTCCTGATGTGTTCTCGCTCATAAAAGGAAGGCTCATCGGCAGCTGGCGGTCAATCAGATTCTTGAGGATTCCGGGCACGTTAAAATAATAGAGCGGAAAGCTCCAGATCACCATATCAGCCTGGATGATTTTCTCAATGACATCCTTCATGTCGTCCTTTATGCAGCAGGAGCCGGGAGTGTGTTTCCAGCATGCAAAGCATCCCCTGCACGGAGCGATTTTCAAGGAGGCGGCGTGAACTTCATCCAGAGTCACTTCCCCATTTCTTTCGGCGACCTCACGGACACCCTCAACAAAACTTTCCGCAAGCCTGAGTGAATTGCTTGTCTTTCCTTTAGGACTTCCATTAATCAAGAGTATTCTCATTTTTCAAAGCCTCCAGTTCGCTGATACAGTTTTTGCACCATTTACGAAGCATCTTGTCATACATCATGCCGAAGTCGCTCGTAAATTTCCAATACAACGCTTTCATGGGATTGTCTATGTTTTTTTTGTACTCGCTTTGAATGGAATCCGCCTCATTGCTTCCCTCGGGAAAAACGCATTCCCTTTCCGCAAGATTCCTAAAAAACTCGATGTTCTCATCCAGGCCGCACTCGCCCCTGAAAAAGGTTTTCATAAGAATGGGATTTCTGATTGTGCTGCTCTCAGAGTCATCCGTAAGCCATCTTTTAAGTTCCTTCTTCCCTTCCTCAGTGATTGAAAGAACATTTTTGTCAGGACGGCCGGACTGCTCCACGTGAGTTGATTTTATCCATCCGTTTTTCTCAAGCACCTGCAGCTCACGGTAAATCTGACTCGTCTGTGCCTGCCAGAAATATTTGAGCGAGTCATTGAATACAGTCTTAATGTCGTACCCGGTCATGTCACTGTAATTCAGCAGCCCCAGGATTCCATGTTTCAGCACTCTCAAGCCTCCATATTCTACTTGTTGAATATTATACTTGTATTATAATTCCACTTGTAGAATATGTCAAGAGAAATTCTTTTTTTAAATCAATTTATTTTTTCGCATTTGGATGATTTGGTCTTCCGTTGATTGATTTCGAACCGCCTGAATCTTTGGCTTCGGATTTACCCGCAAGGCTTGAATAGATGTATGCCTTGAAAGTCGCGCTTCCGTCCCATTTTGTGTACTCTCCTTCACGCAGATAGGAAAGGCCGAGTTTTTCCATGACACGTCCGCTTCCCACATTGTCAACCGCGAACTCACCCTGGATTTCCCTGATGGGCCTTATGGAATTGACGTATTCGATGATTGCACTTTCAGCCTCGGTGACATAGCCCCTGCCCCATCTGTCATGCCGCAGATTGTAGCCCACAGCCCAAACGTCAATGTCATCGTGGTAGTAGAGGCCGCCGGAACCGACCAGCTTTCCGCTTTCCTTTTCAACGAATCCGTAATCGTAAGCGTCAGGATTGTTGTGATCGATCGACACAAGCCATTCACGCACATCCTCCGCTTTCGTGTAAAGAGGATAGAGCATGAATTTGTTTACGACTGGGTCTCCGCACCATTCAAAGGCATCAAGATAATCATCAGGCGTAAGTGGACGGAGAATCAGGCGTTCGGTTTCAATTATTGGCTTGTTCGGAAATTCAGTTTCGGTAATCTTCACAGCTCATCTCCCGCATGTAAAAACTAAAATCCCAGACTGTCGTTCACGAGGATCACGTGGATTCTGTCCTTGTGGCGTGAGAATCTTGTAATCAAAATCTGGCAGCAGATTGTGTCGGGGGACTTGCAGTTCATGCATGAGCCTGTCTTTGTACATGGAGTAGAAAGTCCAAATCTCTGAGAGTTAATCGGGGCCGCGACACTTCTTGCCCTCTTCATCGCGCTGTCCACATCGGGGCATACCTTGTTCATGCTCACTATAAAGACGACCTTTTTCGGTCCCTGGGCAATGGCAGAAACACGGTTTGCGTTTCCGTCAATGTTGATAAGCACACCGTCGTCGGTCATGGCATTCGCGCTGGAAAGAAAAACATCCGCATCATAGGCCGCAAGCATCGCCGCACGCTTGTCTTCCCATTCATCTCTGTCGATGAACTTGTACTTGTCGGTTTTCAAAGCATCAAAAAGTCCGATTTCGTGAACGCTCATTGCACCGCCCATCGTCACCGTACTTCCCTCGGGAATCAGCTCAAGAGCCTTTTTAAGAGCCTCCTCCTTGCTCTCCGCATAATATCCGCTCATGTTCCTTGACTCAAGTCCCTTGATGATTTTTGCCGCCAAAAGATTATTTCTCTTCACAATGTTCTCATTCATTTTGTATTCTCCTCTCCTTCCATTATATTTTCATACTTTCATTCCGTCAATTGTTTTTTAGTTCCTGTGCCTCAGTCTCCACCCACGCAGGCTCAAAACCGCTTGCAAGTGCGATTTTCCATGAGCCGAGGTTAGAGAGGCTTGTTCCGTAATATGGGATTGCTCCGCGCCGGAAAGTTTCGTTGCGCAAAAGAGTCACCAGGGTCGTACCTATTTTTCTCCCGCGGTATTCTGGAAGCACGTCTATTCCAATCTGCCACATCTCAGGACAGTCGGCAGAGCAGCCCGCCATCCCCATGATTTTGTCCCCGTCCAGGGCGATTACGGCAAGAACATCCGGTCTGTCAGGTTTGAAACTTTCACAAAGCGCGTTCGGAAATTCCTTTCGGCCATAATACGGAGCCATGTCCTTTTGCTCAAGCCATTTGATTTTCAAATCCGTCTTGATTTCTACAATCTCAGGTCTGGGCAAAAACATGTGGTGTGTCAAAGCCATCTTATATCCGTACTTCCTGAGTTCCGTCTCCAGCTCAAAATAATGGTGCTGCTCGAAAAGCCAGAATCCCCTGTCATCCTTCTGCCATTCCTTGAGCCACGGGTGGATTTTTTCATCGGCTGAAATAACGGCATTGTCCCCGAATGTCGCCATCTGTAAAAAGAATTCCTTGTCGGAAAACTTCCTTCTTTTTTCATGCATCACTGCTTTTGTGATTATGTTCTCGTCCTTAAAAAAATCATCCGGGCCGCAGTTGAACTCATAAGAGAGCTGTTTTTTTACCATGTCGTAAATCTGTTTTCTTTCAAGCATATTTATCTCCATATTATCTGCACATAAAGCAAGGTCTAAAAAAGCTCATCCAGCAGGATATACCATTTGATTTTCTCCCAGTCAGGCTCAATGCCAAGCTCGTCAAAGAGAAGCTCCGGATTGATGTTCGGATAAACTTTACCGCCGAAGGTACCGTCAAGATTATGCCTGAGACTTCTGAGCCCCAAAGCAATGTCGCGCCACTTGTCCCCGACTCCGGTATCTCCCAAATCTATAAAGCCCGTAATCCTGCCGCCGTCCACAAAAATGTTCGGGAGACAAAAATCTCCGTGTGAAAGAACAGGCTCAAAATCCGGCTTATGTGCCTCAAGCCAATGAAGCAGCTCCTCAGGATTTTTAAAACCGCCCTCACCGAATGTCGTCGGCTCACTGTCAGACATATCAACAAGATTGTTCTCAACCCGGTATTTCGCCCCAGCAAGCTCCATGTCGATTGTCCTTGTGCGTGGACAGTCTGTTATATCCGCGGACCAGAGAAGCTTGAGCGCGCGTGCAAGAACTTTTATAAGCTCATCCGAATGCTCAAGATAATATTCGTCGCAGCTCATAAGCCCTGAGACCTTGCTCATCAAAAGATACTGGAACTTTTCATCGCTCTCGCAGGCAAGAACCTTTGGGGCAGGAAGCTTGGCAATCTCCTCAAACCAGCGCATCACCCGGACAGTCTCATCATTGTATGCATTGGCCTCGGAAATTTTCAGAACGCAGTCATCAAAAATAAAAACCCTTGAATCGGACTTGCCGACGTCATCCGCCGTAAATGATTTTCCGACAAGCAGATTCTTTATTGAAAGCGGAAGGTTTGGAGGAAGAGACTGGTTCATTTTTGCACCACCTCAAACTTAAACGGAGAAGACGGAAGAAGCTCCCTCGAATAAAGATTTACCGGAGCCGGACTGTCTGCCCAGAGATAGCGGACTTCCAGAATCTTTTCATGCGGTGCGGAGACTTCCACGGTGCTTCCATCAATCAGCCTCGCTTCTGTCTCGCACACTGATTTTTTACCGCTCTCTTCATACAAGAGACTGAAACCGTAAATCTTTTTGTCCGCACTTTCCGACTTTAAATCCGTGCTCTTTCCGTTTACCTTAAATGCGGCAAGGGATGAGTTTCCGCAGTCAAAATGAATCAGGAATTTATTTTCTTTAAATTCACAGGACTTAAATTTCGGAGACGGTGAAATATTTTTTCCATAAGCAAGTCTAAGGGCTTCGTTTGCGGCACGAGTTCCAGCTGATTTCTTTTTTTCTGGATGAAGGTCGTTCCACTCACCCGCGTCAATCGTCACCGCAAGACCTGCGTTCACGGCACACTCGGAAACATCGGACTCCACCTGCCGGATTTTTGCCCATCCGCCGTCCAAGCTCGCAGAATCCTCATTCCATCCGTCGCTCCAGTTTGGAAGCTGCACAATCACAAAAGGCATATCCTTTGGGGCATAGACAAATTTACGCCGCCACAAATCAATCATCTTTAAAAGCATTCCCCTGTATTCATCAGGACGCCCCGCATCAGACTCTCCCTGATACCAGACAGCCCCCGAAACCGCCTGATTAAAACACGGGGCGAGCATGGAATTATAAAGAGCGGTCGGAAGCCACTCAAAGAACATCCCTTCAGGACAGTCGCGGATCTGGGAGTCCACCTTCATTTTCCAAGCGCCGCTCAAATCAATTTTCTCCGCACCATCAGGACATGAGGAATCCGGGCGGACCTCAAGATTTCTGCAAACACAGGGAGCGACAAAAGCATTCTCCGTAAAAAGGAAATAAGGTTTTTCAGTAAAGAAACGCATTGGTCCTGAGCTGCTGTTTTTCTGCACACGCAGGGCTATGAGATTTTTTCCCTCATGCAAAGTTCCCGCCGGAACCTGATACCGTCTCGGAGGATAGCAGTATGGAGTTGATCCGACCTGCACGCCGTTTACAAAAGCAGTGTCAGCGTCCACGATTGTTCCCATCCAAAGCCATGTCTTGTTTTTGTCAAAATGTGAGACCTGCTCAGCTGTCAGATTAAGCGTCTTTTTAAACCAGAAGAATCCTGCTTTTTTTACCGGGAAATTACCGGGAATCTGCACGTCTTCCCAGCCCTCATCGGAGTCAAAATCAGGTTCCTTCGATGCGGCGAAAAGCTCTTCGTTCCATGCGTTCTGTTTTTCCACGAGGTCCTTTTGTTTTGCGGCGGCACTTGCAGGATCCACAAACTCATCAATCCGCTTCAGATATTCCGCCTTGTCCTCCATTTCCTCAAGGGATTTTCTGCTCAGCCATGATGCTATCGGTGAGCCTCCCTGACTTGCGTTGATGATTCCGACCGGCACATCCAGCTCGGAGGAAAGACGCTTTGCAAAAAAATATGAGAGCCCGGAAATTGAGCCGATTGTCTCAGGAGACGCACAGAGCCATTTGACCCCGGAACTGATTCCCTCGGCCTTAGTTCCCTCGTCGGCATTTGACTGCCAGCCCACGTCAATCACCTCATCTTTTTCACCGTCAAGGGACCAGTTGATCGGCACCGTAATCACACGGATTTTATCATTGCGCGGAAGAACCATCTCCTCGGGATAGGAAAACTTCATTCTTTCCATGGGAAGCTGCGCGTTTGACTGACCCGAGCTCAGCCACACCTCACCGACAAAAATATCGCTAAACTCAATCCTGCCCTCACCGCTTCTGACAATCATATTGAAAGGACCGCCGGCCTCTCCGGGATTAAATTCAATCTTCCACTCGCCGTTTTCATCAGAGCGCGAAACATAATCAGCCCCACGGAATTCCACGCTCACTTCAGCACCGATTTCCGCCGTACCGTACACACAGTTTATTTTATTCCGCTGCAGGACCATCCCCGATCCCGTAAGACCTTTGACCTTAAGCTTTCCCCTCATGATTTTTCTCCTCCTCAGGATTCACATGAATCATCACATGCTTTACGTCGGGATATTTTTGCTCCACATTATGATGCACGCTCTCCGCAATCTCATGTGCATTGACAAGAGATATATCCCTTTTCACCGCAATCTCCAGATCGATGTAGATTTTATTTCCGAACTTTCTGGTATGAAGCAAATCAACATGCTCCACGCCCGGCTGCTCCTCAACGAAGTTTCTTATATCCTGCTCAACTTCCTCGCCGCATGAACTGTCCACCATCCTGTCAAGCGCATCTTTTGAAATGTCAAATGCAACCTTGAGAATAAACAGACAGATAACCAAGCTCGCTATCGGGTCCATAATCGGGAAGCCAAGTTTTGCGAGACCTATACCAATAAAAGAACCGACGGAAGAGAGCGCGTCTGAACGGTGGTGCCATGCGTCCGCCTTAAAAGCAGATGAATTCATTTTCTTCGCATAATGCATAGTGTACCAGAACATCGCTTCCTTAACGACGATGGAAATTACGGCGGCAATCAAAGGCAGCAGAGTCGGAACCTCAATCTCCTCACGCACCAAAAGTTTATGAACGCCGCTGTAACCGATTCCCAATCCTGTTCCGGCAAGGATAAGTCCGAGAATCAGGGAGGCGATACATTCCAGTCTTTCATGTCCGTAGGGATGCTCCTCGTCCTCAGGCTGCTTTGAAAGAAGGACTCCCAGAAAAGCAACAAAAGTCGCGAACACATCAGAAAGAGAATGCACGGCATCAGAGACCATGGCTCCTGATTTACCGATGATTCCGGCAAAGAGTTTAAATCCCGCCAAAAATATGTTCCCAAGGATTCCGACGAGAGAGAGTTTTTTTACTATTTGTTTTTCGCTCATTTTATCTAGCCCTGAATGATATGAAAAGTCCATAAATTATAAGCGAGTCAAAAATCAGATAGAAAAAGGCCATGTAGATTTTCGCCCATAATTTGCTCGTACTGAAAATGCACTGATAAACAGTGATTATCGAAGTGATAATAAATCCGACGGCAAAGAAAGTGTAAATCCAGATATTTCCGAAGAACCTGCTCAAGATAAAACCGATGCAGAAAATCCAGGACAAAACACGGAAAATTGTAAACGTCGAGCTTTTATGTATCTCCGCATGTTGCGCAAGTTCGTTGTTAAAGCCTTCCTGATTTTCCAAAAATTCCGATGTATAAAAACGTGTCCTGTCATTCATATAAATGATGAATTTATTCTCAGAAATGCACTCTATCTTTTTTATTTCCGTCAGATTATAAGTTTTTACACTTCCACCGTTTGTTATCACCATGGAATTCTCATCCGTGAATTCAAACGAATATTCGGAAAAATTTTTCTTGAGTTTTTTGGAAGCGATGAAAACTATGAATACGCAGAATATTGCCAATAAAGAAAACATGATGGGATAGATATGTCTTATGCTCTCAAAGTTTGGGTCAAGTTTGGGAAGAAAAAAATAGAACAGGACGAAGTTGAAGATTATGGCAAAGGCATAAATACAAAACATTTTTATTCTGTATTTATTCACGGCAAGTTTTAATTTGTTCGGGTCATTTTTATAAATCATTTTTTTCTCCGCTCTCATTTGAAAAATTAATTATCAAACACTTCCATTATACCACCCAAGCAGTACACCGTCAAGTTAAGATTGATGTCGGAAAATCATCAGAAACAATAAGAGAGTGGCATATAAATCTATTGAAAAAAGTTTATCTTGCGGTATAATACATTCAGGTGTGAAAATTGAACATTTCGGTATGTGATGACGAAGCTAAAATCCTGGAAGAAATTGCTTCATTTATAAAACATGAATTTCCTCAAAGCACTGTGCGAACTTTTACAAGCGGAGAATCTTTCATTTCTTCTGCTCAGGAAAGTCCGGACGTTCTTTTTCTTGACATAGACATGCCCGGGATGAGCGGAATGGATGTTGCATCACTTCTTGCACAGGAAAAAGCCCGTACACTTGTTGTTTTTGTAACAGCACATGACGAGCTTGTATACGACAGCTTCAAGTACCATCCATTTGCCTTTGTAAGGAAAAAATATCTTACTGACGAACTTCGCAATGTTTTGAAAGATTGTGAGACGGAAATTGAAGGAAGAAACAGACATTTTGTTTTCCAAACCGCATCCAAAACCATAAGCCTAGCACAAAGCGACATTCTCTATTTTGAAAGCCAGGCGAATTATCTTGCGGTCTACACAAAGGACGGAGATTACCGCTTGCGTTCAACAATGACTAACATAGAAAATGAGCTCCATAACAGTGACTTCCTCAGAATCCACAAAGGTTTTCTTGTAAATCTTGAGCATATCAAAATCCTAAAGTCCGACACTCTGGAACTTGACAACGGAGCAAAACTCCCCATCGGAAAATCATATTCAGAGTCGGCAAAAGAAAGCATATTAAGGTACATGCGCAGATGATTGGAAACAAGAAAAAGGAACTTGAAGAGCTGAATGAAAAGATTCTCGAACTTGAAGCGCAGAACAAGGATTTAAAGTACGAGCTTGATTCATACAAATGGCAGATGGAAGAAATCACAAGGCAGGAAGAAGAAATCAGGCTTTTGCATCAGAACACAAGAAAACTCAAGCACGACATGCGCAATCACCTTATGGTAATGACTTCCTACATCAACAGCGGAGACTACGAGAACGCAAAGAATTATATCTCGCAGATTCTGGAAAAACTGAATGCAGTTAAAAGTTATGTTGAGACAGGAAACCCTCTTTTAAATCACATCCTCAACGACAAGGTGGAACTTTGCCGCCAAGAAGGAATAGACGTAAAGGCAGACATCGGAAAAGCGTCCTTTGATAAAATGAAGGGCATAGATTTTTCCGCCGTATTTTCCAATGCAGTTGACAATGCCATAGAACACGAAAGACTGGAACCCAAAAAAGAAATCGCAATCAGCGTGTACGAAAAAAAGGGGTATGACGTCATCGCCGTAAGGAACAGGATTTCGCATTCGGTTCTGGAATCAAATCCAAATTTAAAGTCCACCAAAACGGATGAAGAAAAACACGGTTACGGTGTAAGTCAAATCAGGGAAATTGCTGAATCTTATGAAGGCATGACCGATTTTTACGAAGAAGACGGTTTCTTTATCGTAAATGTTTTTATCCCAAAAAACTGACGTTTATCCCACTCTACTTGCGCCATAGTCCTTTACGGTTTATTGTAGAATCATGATTATCTGCAACGGCCTTAGTAAATTCATATTGCACGATATTGACCTCCACATCCCCCAGGGAATTACCCTTGGAATTATAGGAGCATCTGGATCTGGGAAAACCACTTTCCTCAAGCTTGTCTCTGGGCTTTTGCAGCCTGAATCCGGCACAATTTATACCCTCAGAAAAAATCCTGTTGAAGGTCAAAAAAAC
>JAEEYO010000045.1 GCA_016288205.1 Treponema sp.
GGGCATCGCGGATAGCCTTTGCAGCCACCTTATCTGCTGTTACCAGGAATGGGAAGTTTACCTTGTGACCATTCAGATTATCTGGCAGGAGGGCAGTTTTTATCCAGCCCGGACAAATTGCTGTTACAACAATTCCAGACTCGCGAAGCTCTTCTCTAAGCGCGCGTGTATAACTGTAAACAAAAGCCTTTGTTGCCGCATAAAGATTAATATATGGAAGCGGACTAAAGGCAGACTGGGACGCCACATTTACAAGATGATCTCCTGCCTTCATAAATGGAATACAGATATTGCAGATTGCAGCGAGAGCTGTACAGTGAGTTGTAATGCCTGCTGAAAGTTCTGATGTAGAAAAATCCGTGGAAGGAGCAAAACGACCAGCACCGGCATTATTTATAAGCCAGCTGATTTCGATGGCAGCACTTCCACCCTCGCTCTCAAGCTTGCCAGATAGCAGATCATAAGATTTAGTATCAGACAAATCCATCTGAAGAGGGATTATTTTTGAGCCGGCCGTTCCGTTTTCGCCATTACTGCCGGCCTCTCCGAACTCTGTCTTCAGCCCTTCCAGCTTTGTAACATTACGTCCGATTGCCCAGACCTCATCAACATCATTTATAATCTGTCGGACAAACTCTTTTCCAAGTCCGCCCGAAGCACCTGTAATTACTGCAATTTTCTTCATATTATCATTCTCCCATATTTATGTGATTAAGAAAAGCCTTCGAAATTAACCACACTGCAAAAGCAATAAACACCGCCATCATCACAGTGAAACTGAAAGGCATCCAGACAAAGAGGAATCTGTAACTGAAATGTGAAATAAGAGGGAATAAAATCACTCCGGCTAAAATCACGATTCCGGCGACAAGACAGGCCCACTTATGTTTGTACTTAAGCAGAAGAGCAATATATAAAATCAGAAGTGTAGCAATTACAAATAAGAAATCTTCAAGTTCCTGACTGGAAATGTACAAACCTATTTTTGCAGGATAGCCCAGATGCATTCCGTAAAGGCCGTCGGCAATTTTTACGGCAACATCACCGGCAGTTGCGGAGAGCACAAAAACTCCGAGCCGGCCGTCCTGGGAAATTACAACCTGTGTTCCAAAGTTCGGATTGTTTCCGCCATGGAAAATTGTTTCCGGATACAAATACCAGCCGGCGTAATAAATATTTGAATCGCTTACCGGGAAAGAATCAAAAGGAATATTCTTTGAAACGTAACGCATCCATTTAGTAAGATCGTTTGTGTTAGAAACAAGATAACCTGCAGCTGTGTTTCCATAATAAGTTGGTGCTTTGTAATTCCAGCTTCCAAAGAAGCCTGCTTTGCGTCCAGGAATTATCCTCTCGCGGTCTGACTCTTTTATCCTGAAAAAGCTTTCTGTCATTCCGACTTCGCGGAGTACTGTGTCTGTAATGTAATCTTCATATTTCTGGCCGGTCACTTTTTCAATAATCAAAGCAAGAACATCGTAATTTATTGTTGCGTAATTGTGGTTTTTGCCCGGTTCATTATCCAGTTTGATATCCGCAATTTTTCTGACCGTCTCTTCAAGACTAACTTTGCTTTCATCGCCCTCCGGAATCAGGGAAATAGAATAAACTGGTATTCCGCTTGAGTGATTCATAAGCTGCCTGATTGTGATTTCAGCATCAGCGCCTTTGTACTGAGGCTTGAACCAGCCGATATATTTTGTGACGGGATCATCAGCTTTTATCAAACCTTCTTCTTCCAGCTTGAGAATGCCAAGACCGGTAAAGGCTTTTGTTGTGGAACCAAGTTCGAACATTGTATGTTTATCAACAGTCTGGCCTCGGGCAGCGCTGTGTTCTAAAAAGATATCTTTATCACCATCAATTATACCAACAGCAACAGCCTGATTTTTTGTCATTTTGCAGACCTTGTTAATATAGTCCTGCTCGTTTTCTTTATTGTATTCTTTTGAATCATAATGAAAAATAGCAAATCCGGCAGTTATGATTAATATCAAGGCCAGAATACTTCTTCTTAAAATTTTCATATTAATTAAAACCCCTTAAACAAACTGATGTGTTTTGCAAGATCATTGAATCCATTTTTATGATAAAAGTTATAGGCCGGTTTGTCCAAATCTGTCTGCAGGAATATTCCATGCACGTTGCGATGTTTCAAATCTTCTTCAATCATCTTCATAAAACGGCTGCCGATTCCACTGCCCTGATAATCCGGGGAAACACACAGTTCATCTAAAACGTAATTTGTGCCTTCCCACCAGTGAGTAATCTGGCCAAGTGAAATTGCAACAAGTTCATCGTCTACAAGCAGTCCGTAATTGAGGGCGTGAAATCCACCAGCCTTTTCTTTTACATATTCTAAGAGCTGATTTTCATCACTCCAGTTATCATTCCAGGGCTCGCCACTAAAGGCCGCCTTATAGAGAGCTGCCATCTCATTCATATATGAATCATCAAGTACTACGAATTTTTCCATATAGTTTTTCTTCCTAAAAATATTCCATATGATTTTACCACTTGAGCAGCTGATTTTTATCACAGGAGTTTTTCTTTTATCCACTTTGCAACGCCATCATTTTCGTTTGAAGCGCAGACTTGGCCAGCTGCCTGCTTTACTTCTTCAATTGCATTTTCCATGGCAATGCCTTTTCCGCAAAGCTTGAGCATTCCAATGTCGTTAAAATCGTCACCAAACGCAGCAATTTTAGATGATGTGATATTGAGGTGGCGGCACAAAGCTTCAATTGCTTTTTCTTTAGTAGCCGCTTTTTTGCTGAGCTTGTACCAGGGGATATCTGAGAAAGGAAGATAGTCAATTTCATCAAGCCCAATAACAGACACAACTTTTTCAACTTTTTCCTTATCCAGACTTTCGATGCACATTTTCATGCAGGTTTCGCGGAAGTCAGAAAAATCATTGAAGGTCCAGAATTTGTCGCCCAACTCTTCGCGGGAATTAGAATAAAGAGCGTGCTCGTTGTCGGCAGAAATCACAATGTCTTTTCCAAAAACTTCAAAGGCCGCAGCAATCAGTTTGCGGATTTCTTCAACGGTAAACTCGCAGTTATAAATTTTTTCATTCTGATAATAAACAATCCCGCCACCGTTTGTGATGAGAATATCCAGCTCAATGCCTTCAAGAAATTTTATTGCGTTTACTTTTGCACGGGAAGTACAGATTCCAAAAAGAATGCCCTTTGACTGAGCCTGCCTGATTGTTTCTTTTGTAAAACCTGAAATTGATTTGTCATCGCGGAAGAGAGTTCCGTCTAAATCTGAAAGAATTATTGAAATGTTTTCCATAGTTAATTATGCAGAAGATTTGAGAAAATGACAAGACGGCCGAAGAATTATTCAGCTTGGAATAGCTGGCATAAACTGGACTAAGCCTCAGCCTTCGGATGAATTGTGATGCCCGAAAGATCTGCAATCTGAGCATCATTTATAATTTCAACGGCCTTATCATAATCAGCACAAAGAATATAAAGCTTGATTGTCACAACAGTAGTCATAGTGCCGGAAATGCCGCCGTAAATATTGTTCACATGCTCGCCTTCAACGTAAGACGGAATCCCCTCAGAAAAAAGCAGACTGCGCAGCATAAGACAATCCTGCTGAGAAGCAA
>JAEEYO010000046.1 GCA_016288205.1 Treponema sp.
TATACGTCAAGGGCGCCTGCCACATCAGCGTAGGACGGAAATTTATCCATGACCTTTGCCTGACGAGCCATGTGCATATAATACGGATCGTTGAGCCGCCCCTCCCCCGGAAGACTTTCAGCAGAAACCGAAGCACCTTCCTTAATCAAAGTCGGCATTGTCACTAGCGTCCCCAGATTCACGGCATCACCAAAAATCATGCCGAGGAATTTCCAAAAGGGATTCCGCATATTGATTGTTATGGCGTGGGTCAGCTCATGGCGAAAAGTTCCGGTTAGCGTGTCCCTGAAAACGGCAAGGTCCTCCTCAGGGATTGTGTCGAAAAGCACGATGTGATTGTAATATCCGTTTGTAAAATACGCGTTGTAAACGTCAATGTCGGAAGTGATTGCAACAGGCATCCTGAAACTGGGACTGATTCCCAAATCAGCACAGATTTCCTCATAAATGCTGTCGGCACATCCGGCAATCTCCGCGGCACTTTCCTCCGTCCCTTCCGGATAGATTATGTCAAACCACTGGGTGCGAACATACCGGATATTTTTTCCACCAGTCATATAGCCGTCAAATGCAAAAAGTCTGGAAGCTGAGAGAAACATAACAGTCAAGAACAAAAGCACATTCTTTTTCATAAGCAATCTCCGTATTTTAAATGCGGGTCAAAACAAAAATTTCGGTCAAAAAAAAAGAGATGCCACATTTGACATCTCTTTGAAAAGGCGTCTGGCGGAATCGAACCGCCGCATAGAGGTTTTGCAGACCTGTCCCTTACCACTTGGGTAAGA
Source organism: Treponema sp. (assembly GCA_016288205.1). Lineage (GTDB taxonomy): Bacteria > Spirochaetota > Spirochaetia > Treponematales > Treponemataceae > Treponema_D. The sequence goes on from JAEEYO010000046.1 coordinate 786, forward strand.
CGCCAAAATTGATATGTTGATATGATAGCACTTTCAAATAAAAGTGTCAAGTAGTACAATTGATTTTTATCAAAATGCCACCGAGAAACTGAAACCAGCCCCCGATGGCATTCCGACATTTCAGGTCAGATTATTTCTTGGCTTTCTTTCCCTGCTTGCTGAAAGTCTTCACTCCCTCAATAACGAGGATGATTGCGAGGACTACCATTGCAAGGGCGAAAATCAGCTGGAACCAGTCACCCCAAGGAGCACCGGCTGCGACTGCCTTGCACTTTGTAATAACGGTCTTCACAAGGAACGTGAGAGTTGCGGCGAGCATGAAGATTGTAGGAATGAAGAACATCTTGTTGTTCTTTCCAACTTCACCAAGCCATGCGGCAACAGCCATCAATGCGATTCCCGCGAGGAGCTGGTTTGCGGCACCGAAGAGACCCCAGATCTGTGAGAGTGAGAGTCCACCGAGGATACAACCGATGACGACCATGAGAGTTGTTCCGAAAAGCGGATGAGCCAAAAGCTTTCTCACACCCTTCGCGTCCTTCCATGTCTTTTCGCTGTCCTTGAGGAAAAGCTCTGAGAACATGAAGCGGCTAAGGCGTGTACCTGTGTCAAGAGACGTAAGTGCGAACACAGAGACTGCGAGAGTCAGAAGCGCGCTGATTGTATTGTAGACCGTAGAACCTTCCTTTCCGAACATTGTAGCGATACCGGCACCGAAAGCGGCGGAAGGAGATCCGAATCCCTTGCTCGTCCACTTGTTGTAGACCATACCGACCGCAATCAGGGAGATGATTCCGAGAGCGGACTCAATCAGCATGGAACCGTAGCCGATGGCCTTTGCGTTCTTCTCGTTGTCGAGCTGCTTTGATGATGTTCCAGTGGAAATCAATGAGTGGAATCCTGAACATGCGCCGCAAGCAACGGTGATGAACAAAGTCGGGAAAAGATTTCCCTTCATGCTTCCGTTGAACGCAGGAATCTCGAACTTAGCGGATCCTGTAAACGCGGAGATTACGATACCCACCAGAGCGACCGCCATCATTCCGTAAAGGAGGAAAGACGAGAGATAGTCGCGGGGCTGGAGCATAATCCAAACAGGAATCAGGGATGCGACGGCGATGTACACACCGATGAGGATGATCCATGTAGTGCGGTTCATTGCGAGACCGAACTTGAGTCCGATGACGATTGAGACCACGATTCCCACGATGCCGATGATTGTGGCGGGAAGAGTCTTCACACCGCACTTGTTGGTGAGAATTCCGTAGATGATTGCAAGAACGATGAAGAGAACGGAGATGAGAGCCGTAGTCTGGTTGTTCGTAGGATTGGCGACGAATCCCATCTTGGCACCTTCAGCCGTAAAGAAAGTTCCGGCAACGACGTTTACGAAGGACGCGATGACAAGAATCAAAACCAAAAGTGCGAAGATGATGAAGAGCTTCTTTGCAGTCTTGCCCATTGAAGACTTGATAATCTCACCAACTGATTTTCCGCCGTTTCTTACAGAAGCGAAAAGGGATCCGAAGTCCTGGAGACCACCGAAGAAAATTCCTCCGATAACGCACCACAGGAAAACAGGAACCCAACCGAACACAGCGGCCTGAATCGGACCGTTGATCGGACCTGCACCGGCAATGGACGAAAAGTGATGTCCCATAAGAACCGCCGGTTTTGCGGAAACATAGTCAACACCGTCTTTCAATTCATTGGCGGGTGTTTTCCTCTTGGGGTCAATTCCCCACTGCTTCGCAAGCCATGAGCCATAGAAAACATAGCCCAGGAAAAGCAAAGCAATCGCAGCAAGAATAATGAGTAATGCTGTCATTTCTTCTCCTCCTAAGAGAATTTGACGCTCCTACGAACGCCTTTTTATAATTTTGCCGCCACTTTCTTCAGGTCGCTTCCCATGCGGTTACATGCGAGCCTGCCCGAAGAGCAATCGCGGACTAAAAGCCTGAAATGGCTCCATCCCCTGAACGAAAGGAGATAGGATTTGTAACGCTTGATTTTTTTTGCGGTATTGAAGACATCCTCATCCACGGAGTCCGCCAAGAGAAAAAGAATCACGTCAGAGCATCTGTGCCCCTCGACCGGATTCACACGGGAAAGTCCCCTTTTCCATGCGGCGTCGCACAGCTCCACAAGTTTTTCAGATGTAAGATGATTTTCAAGCGCGAAAAAGACATATTCGTTGTCGTCGATGTCGGCAATTCTGGCAGCCTTGACCAAAAGATACTGCTCATTATGGGAATGGAATTCCGCCTCCGCACAAAACGGTGGTTCTATGCCCTCGGTAGTGACGTTGTAATATCCCCGGTAAGAATCCAATACCTTTTCTAAAGCCTCATTGCTTTCCATATTGTAATTATATGCATTATTAAAAACCTCGTCAAGGGAGAAAAGCGAGTATTATTATAGAAGAAAGTTTGCATTTTTATCCCTCGACAAACAAATCCGTCAGTGCAACTTCGTTCTGCATAATTGAAGAATACTTATTTTGCTTTACGCCGTACCGTAATTGTTCCAGAAACATTCAAAGGCCACAAGAAATCAAGTATTTTTTGTGGTTATCTCAATTTTAAAGCCACATAACCACAGAAAATCAGTCTGAGGCGAATTTTCCAAAATCGAATCCCCTACACCTCGGCGACAAGCTCAATCTCGATCAAGGCACCTTTGGGCAAGGCGGCGACCTCGACACAGCTTCGGGCAGGCTTCAGAGTAAAATATTTTTCGTATACAGAATTGAAGGTTGCGAAATCCTGAATGTGCTGCAAAAAGCATGTCGTTTTAATCACCTTGTCAAGCGAAGAACCCGCTGCATCCAAAACAGCCCTGAGATTTTTTATAACCTGCTCAGTCTGCGATGAAATGTCCGCCGACTCAATATTTCCGCTCGCCGGATTGATTGGAATCTGTCCAGAAGTATAGACAAGATTTCCGCTCACGATTGCCTGTGAGTAAGGTCCGATTGCAGCAGGCGCATTTTTTGTTGAAATAATTTCCATAAATTTCTCCTTTAGCATGATATAAAAATATATCACAAAATATTCTTACCGTCACCATGCTTCTGATAAATACTGTATGAATAAACTTGTCGAATACGATCGACAAAAATTAAAAGATCGAGTCAAGGAAATCGGAGAGCTTTTGCTGCTGAGTTTTGGAAAGACGGTTCCAACGCTTTAAGATTTCGTCCTGTTCCTTTGTTATATTAGAGGATTGTGTTTCGTCATCAAGAAAAAACTGCGAGAGACTGATTCCGAATGCCTTACAAATATGCTCCAGCGAGGGGATGGAAGGGATGAGATTTTTTCTGTACCATGACGAAATGGTGGATTGCGTAAGTTCTGCACGCTCCGCAAGCTCATATTCAGTCCAGTTCCTTTCCAAGCGCATTTCGGTAATTTTCTTGAGTATATCCATATAGACATTCTACGACTATGCGTTAATCTTACTTCAAATATTCGTTGACATATAATATATTTAGTCGTATAATTTTAAACGAATATTCGATTTATTTCCTAGGTACATCATATTCTGATGGTGGGGATGAGGTAGAATTATAAAAGAGTTTCAAAACTTAAGGAGGATTTTTTATGACAAAGTATTATTGTAAATGTTGTGGAGACAGTTATAGCAGTGAAAGTAGTCTTCTATCAGGATCCTGTAGCTATTCAAAGACAGGAAAGCATCAATTATTTGAGGGCTCTGAAGCAGTAAAGTATTATTGTGCATATTGCGGGGATTACTATTCAAGCTTGACCAGCTTATGTCGAAATTCATGTAGTTATTCACCTACAAAAAAGCATGTGCCATACGAAGGAACCGAAAAATCAAAATATTACTGTACTTACTGCGGAGATTACTACTCAAGTTTATCCAGTTTAACACGAAATTCATGCAGTTATTCGCCAACTAAACATCATTTTCCATTTGCTGAAAATGAAAAAGCAAAGTATTTCTGCGCATATTGTGGAGATTCTTACACCAGTTTATCAAGTTTAACACGAAATTCATGCACTTATTCGCCAACAAAGCATCATTTCCCGTATGATGGAAATGAAAAACCTTCATATAAATGTAAGTATTGTGGAAGTTCTTATTCCACTCTGACAAGTTTATGCCGCAATTCTTGTAGCAAATCCCCAACAAGATATCATTTTCCTGCAAAATAAATTTATTTCACATCAACACAGGAGGAAAATATGAAAAAATTCGTTAGTACAGTTTTAATAATTCTTGCTTTTATCGGCTTTATACTGGGTATGATTTTTTTCTTTGTTTGGAAAACTGATGAGATTCCTACCCAAATTATCGGTGTGCTTTTTGGAACCATAGTAACCTCTGTTGTTACATTGTTGCTCCTTTCAGCCCAAACAGAAAGTGAAGAAAAACACGAGGTAAGCGGAAAAATTTTTGATAAAAAGACAGAGGCATATTTACAAGTTTTAGAATCACTTGAAAACATAATTTCCGATGGCAAAGTTGATACAATAAAAGATAACAGGCTAGAAGGGAAAAAAGACGAATTATCAGAGCTGCTTTTTGGAATAACGCGTCTTTCTTCTTTTATTGAAGCTGATAAAAAGGAAAAGAATGCAGAAAACAAAGGTGTAAATACTTTGATAGAGGCAGTGACAAAAATCATCAAAGCAACAAAGGAAAAACAATTACCTTCAAATAATAGAGACTTTTGGGATGGCAAAATCAAAGGAAAGGAAACTCCTAATGATGTACAAAAAAGTTATTACAAGGAAATAATAGACAGTCTAAAAGAAATCAATACTTTTGCAGCAAAAAATATCAGACGGAGTTCAGATAAAAAAGAAATAATAGAATTTTCTCTTGAAAAATTAATTGAGGATTCTAGCTTATTTGAGGAAGATAAGGATACAGAAAAACAAAAAGCCGAGAATAAAATCTTACAAGAAGATTTGGATTCTGGTGTATCAGGGAAATCTCTGGATTTCAGAAAAACCTGTCTTGCCGACTGTTTAGAAGAAATGCAAAGACAGCTTAACAACAAATTCGGAAATACAGAACGAGAAGGCAATGCGGGAGATGATTACTACTGGGGAAGATGGAAGAATAAAGACACAACGGCTGAAACTATCGCAGATTGGCTTTTGGATAAAAAACGTCGCAGTGAAATTGGATATAAGGTTGATTTTACCGATGGTTACGGCGTGGAATTCTGCATTTATGGTGATGCGAAAACGTTTGGCATATATGTTTTTGCTTCAAAGGATATACTCGACCGGGCAGAAACAAAGAGGGAAGCAATAAAGAATACATTTAACAATGGTTGGTGGATTCCAGACAGTTTTGTTGAAACAGGATGGATTATCGGTGGTTGTTATGGTGGCGATTATAATGGTGTAAATATCTCTTTCGATTTTAGGAATGCAAATAATCTGCCTGAGGCTGAATATAAGGCGGCTTATCAGAAATTCAAGGAAAATGCCATATATGGAATTATCTCTGGAAGGGATGACAGCATAGAAAAAGCAGTGGAAGAGTTGAGAAAAGTGGTCGAAGGGTAAAAAATTCCTTTTGATTTATCACATTTTGATAGTGTATACGGAGTAAAATTATAAGGAAAGGAAATTTCTCTGGAGGAAAGAAAATGACAAAGGAAGAACAGGACGAAATCAAGGCAAAGCTAATTGTTGATGCAAAGTCAAGAGGCAGAGGATTTACGGATGCATTAGAAATAGAAAAATACACTGACCTTCTGGCTCTACAAAATGATTGGAAAGAACAGATTTCTTGCAAGCCAAAAATAGTATTCCAAGATGATGGTAAAGAATACTCACCGGCAGACTATTTTGCCTATGACGGATTTTTTCCAGGTTATTTTTCACAAAAGAAAAAGGTTTTGTTTATCGGCAGAGAGACAAGATGGATAAGCGGACAAAATTTTATTGAAGCAAGTATGAATTTTTTTGAGAAAAGCAACGTCAACACCAGTACTTTTTGGTGCAAAGTTCTGTACATGCTTTATGGCATACAGCATGACGGAAAACCTGAGTATGGTGAACTTCCGTACGCTGATACAATTGCAAAAGAGATGATAAATACCAATAACTTTGGTTTTGCAGTTATGCAGTTGTCAAAGTATTCGAACGACAGCGATGAAGGAGCTACTAGGAATGTGTACATGATGAATCGCTTCCTTGAAGATTCAGAATTGGATAAAAGAAATTTCTTCTTGGAAGAACTATCGTTGCTTGAGCCTGATGTTATCATTACAGCTAATTTATGGGGCTGCGGCGTTAAGGACGAATATCTTGAACAATGTTTTCCAAGTGAAAAATTCAAGATTTGGAAAAAATACGGAAACAACATCGCTGATTTTGTAGATTTCGACCTGAACGGAAAAAAAATCAAACTCATTAATACATTTCACTTTTCGGCAATAAAATCTATAGAGGATTGCTTTTATAATCCAGTGATGGAAATTCTATTCAAAAATAATAGTTAACAAAGTGGATGGTTCCCTCACTCCCCAAGATACCGCATGGAAAAATTGCAGCATTCATCCCCAGCAAACAGGGTATTGTCGCGTGAATACACCAGCTTGGGGTGGATGTTCTTATACATCAAGTCATCTATCGCGCAAAAGACGGAGCATAGTTCGGGACAGGCGAGTTTCTTTGTCAGCTCAAGAAAGTGGCATTTTTCTACATGAAATTCAGTATAGGTTGGTGTGTCCACTATGACAGGATTTCTGCCCTCGCCCACGGTCGTTAAAAAATCCTGCGGAAAAGATTTTAGGAAAGACTCATCATCGTGCAATCTTTTTACAAGGTAGTCGTGAGCCTTTTGTCCTGAAATGAAATAAATTTCCTCAAATATTTTCAAGGCCTGTTCCTGATTTCGTTTTTTGAGCACATCATAAATCGCAACCGAGGGAAGAATGTAAAACAACGCATCCTCATCTGATTGCGGAAGATTCAGGGAATCAGCAAGGGAAGAAAATCTTAGTTTTATATCCAACCAAATAGAATCAGTCTCTTCCACCGAGAAATATCTTGAAAGAACAGATTTTGTGTCCAGCACAATTCTGCCGTTATAGGCATTTTCGATTTCGACCACTTCTTCATTCCCCAATCTCAATCTTTCCGCTCTCATCCACGGTGACTGTATACGTTTTTGTCTCCTCGGCGGGTTTGTCCTCCCAGGGGCGCTTGTATTCAAAGCGGATTTCGGTCGAGCCGGGTTTTCGTGACGTGATTGTGTATGTGAAAAGGCTTGGAGCACCGCACATATTTTTTGCTCCGAGATATTTTATTTTCTCATCAACGAAAATTATCGACTCGTCCTCAATCTCATAAACCCATGTGTAGCCGGTCGTGGGATTTCCCTCCATCTCAATCTTCTTTTTGTCGCTTTTGAATTTCGCACTCGCGCAAGAGACTGTGACCGCTCCCATCAGAATCAGAGCCATGCCTGAAACTATAAAACCGAATCCTTTCATATTGTCCTCCTAAAACTTTTTGATGAGGTGATATTTTTTGTTCCCTTTCGGAATGTCATCCAGCTCACTGATTATAACATATCCGTGCTTTTTGTAAAAGTCCGGAGCCTGCCACGACATTGTATCGACATGTACCGAATGACATCCGCGACGCTTCGCCTCATCTTCCGCAGCCTGAAGCAGTTTTGAACCAATGCCCTGTTTTCTGAATTTTTCATCCACCCAAAGAATGTCAATGTGCATCCATCCCCAGTATGTGCCGCCGAGGATTCCAGCAATCACATTTCCGTCAGCGTCATATTCCACAATGTTCAAAAGCTCGTGATTGTCAGGACCAACCTTTTCGTCATTGAACCGTGCGAGCGCATTGTTCACAAAATCAATCTCGCCTTCACTCGGATTAAAATTCATCCTGCCCTCTTGAATGCGACGACGGAAAGTGCCGCCGTAAAAATCACCGCGCTCATTATGCCGCAGATTAAAATCCAATACTTCGCACTTTTATGGGAATTGTTTTTTTCCATTTTTCTTTCCTCCTTCGACCGCGCCAAGAATCTGTTTCACCATCCCCGGCAAAGTGATTATAATCATATTACCGCTCGGTATTCTTGTCAACATCAAGTTTTTTCAGCATTATCTTATTGAGGTCAGTTACAGGAATCGTACTTGCCCCTTTGTCAAAATGAGTATATAATAGAAGAAAAGGAAACATGGAGGAATGTTAAATTGAAAAAAGCATTGATTTTTGGATGCACAATGGCAATGATTCCGCTGCTTTTTAACTCGTGCTCAAACAAGGGGGGATCAAAACCCGCTGCAGGCACAGAAACAAAGGGCAGGGAAATAAACCAGAATGTTTTGAACGACTACAACACCAACTTCGAGGGAATTGGTGATGACGGCGGACTGTATTGGTGGAGCGACAACAACTGGAGCAAGAACGCTGTTCCGCGTGAGGCTTATGGCGACGGTGAGCAGCCGGGGTCCGATTGCGGAGCCTACTATGTGAAGGTTCTTTCTCAGGACGGAAACAAGGCCCAGTGTCAGTTCTGCTGGACAGCACTCGCATCAATCATCGAAGGGGGAGCGACATACTCTTTCACAAGCTACATGAAGGTTGCCCCGGAAAGCACGGTGAAGACAGGTAACGTAGGACTCGTGGTGAACGGAGCCTCATCTGACTGGTCACAGGTTGATTCAGCCGTCGTCACATTTGACAAGGAGTACACTCTCAATGACAAGTGGCAGCTCGTGACGGGATCTTTCGTTCTCTCTGACCCGCATGACCAGGTTCAGTTCCAGTTCAACGGAAGCGACGGACTTTCATACTGCATTGATGATTTCAGAGTCGGTCTTGACTCAGCGGCCAAACTGACGATTGAAAATGACATCGTGAGTTTCAAGGACGCGCTCACATCAAAGGACGGATTCGGAAAGCATGTATGGGCAGGAGGAGCCGTTACGGTCGGTGAGGCATCGGACAGTCTTTACATGGATCTTCTCTTCAAGCACTTCAACTCAGTCACCATCGGAAACGAGCTGAAGATGGACGCGATGAACGGATACCATGACGGAAACCGCAGCCCCATCGGAATCGCGATAGACAAACTGAACGGAAAGAAAATCGCAGTTCCGGTGCTCGACCACAGCAGGGCCGACTCACTTTTGGACAAGATTGCGGAATGGAACAAGGCGAATCCAAATCAGGCAATCAAAGTGCGCGGACACGTTCTCGTATGGCACTCACAGGCTCCAGAATGGTTCTTCCACGAGAATTACGACGCTTCAAAGCCCTATGTAACCAAAGATGTGATGAACGAGCGCCTTGAGTGGTACATCAAGACCATGCTCACATATTACACCGACAAGAAGAGCCCGACCGGAAAGAAATATGCGTCCCTCTTCTACGGATGGGATGTCGTGAACGAGGCCATAAGCGATGCGACCGGAACCTACCGCACGGACACGGAAGGAGGAGCGGACAAACTCACGGACTCAACCCACGGAAGCAAGTCAAGCTGGTGGCATGTCTATCAGAGCAATGAGTTCATCATCAACGCGTTCAAGTTCGCAAACAAATATGCGCCGAAGGACTTGGAGCTTTACTACAACGACTACAACGAGTGTACGCCAAACAAGGTCGCGGGAATTGTGCAGCTGCTCAAGGACGTGAAGAACGCCGAGGGAACACGAATCAGCGGAATGGGAATGCAGGGACACTACAACCTTGACTCACCATCCATCGCACAGATTGAGAGCGCGGTACGTGCATACTGTGATGTGGTCGGAAGCGTAATGCTCACAGAGCTTGACATGAAGGCCAGCTCAAGTTTCGACGGAAAGAACACCGAAGAGGAATACAACAAGCAGGCATACCGCTACAAGGCAATATACGACAAGCTCAAGGAACTGGACAAGGAGAGCGGAATTGACGTTAAGGGAATCGTGTTCTGGGGAATTTTGGATCCCTACTCATGGCTCCAGTCATTCAACAACGTGGGCGGCGGTTCTGACGGTGCGCAGAAACAGTGTCCACTTCTCTTCGACGGAAAATACAAGGCAAAACCTGCACTGTACGCGTTCACGGATCCCAGCAAGCTTGAGCCTGCAATCCAGAACATAACCATTCTTGAGGGCGACGGAAAGGATTTCTCCAACGCGATTCCTTACACAATTCAAGCGGGAAGCGCAAGCGTAGAGCTCCGACCAAGCTGGAAGAACGGAACCATATTCGTACAGAGCAAGGTCTCTGGAAACCCGGCATCCGGCGACAAGATTGTGCTGTTCCTTGATGACGGAAGCGGTGTAAAATCAACATCGGCGGACGCATCAGAAGAATCGGTACTTTCACTCGACTCAGCGGGCGCAAAAATCTCCGGCACGGTGAAGATTGATTTCCGCTATGAGCACGGCAATGACATCTTCTCATTCAACGACCTGAAGAACACTCAGGACTCATCATCCAAGTTCTACGCAAAGGCACAGATGAAGCCGTTCACTACAATCAAGAAGGGATCTCCTGCACTGAGCTTCACCGACAGCGCATGGAACAAGGCTACTCCGGTTCCTCTCACAATCCGTCTCGGAGCAAAGTCTGACTCCACGATGCAGATTCTTTGGGATGAGACTGCGCTCTATGTCTACGCAAAGGTCAAGGATGACGTAATCAACACGGCCAACGCAAACGCATGGGAGCAGGATTCCATTGAGGTGTTCATCGACGAGAACAATGCCAAGGCTGAGAGCTATGAGGATGATGACAAGCAGTACAGAGTCAGCTGCAAGAACGTGACTTCATTCAACGGCGCAAAGTGCACACAGGACAACATGGCAAGTGAGGCACGCCTTACAAGCGACGGATTTGAGGTTGTCGCATCCTTCAAGTGGACCGACATCAAACCACAGGCCGGACAGAAGATTGGTCTTGAGCTTCAGATTAACGACGCGGGCGCATCTGGAAGCAGGCTTGGAACACTCAGCTGGTACGACGAGAACGGAACAGGTTACATGAATCCGGGAGTATTCGGAACCGTAACACTGGAGAACTAATCACACCAGCGACATCGGCTTAAGCCCAATGACTTAGGCCGAACATAAATCTGCCCCAAGGAACCTTCGTTTTAGAAACACTCGTTTTAGAAACGCACTTTCTAGCAACGCTCGTTCTTTGGGGCATTTTTTTATGCGATTAAAAATCAGATTATTTGGAATTAAATAAAATCTTCTCGCAGATTACACGGCCGTCATTCAGGACAAAGAAACCGAGGTGATCCCATCCGACTATATTCTCAACCTCGTTATCATAACGGTAATAAGTAATCTGGACGACTCCGTAATTCAAGTTCACAACCGCCATTGTCGCCGTACCGTAAATGTATTCGTCGCTAAAATCCTTCGAAGTCAACAGCTCGGTTTTGCTTTCATAGATTTTTATGTCATAAGATGCGTCGCCGTAATACTCAGCGTCCACCATCGCAAATTCAATCGCATCCTCAAGCGAAAGAGTCTTGTCCTTTGACGGAACGTAGACCGTCGTAGTTGTTTTCGCCGTTTTGCCGATGTCCAAAAAAGCTTCGTTGTCCGCAAACATATAAGCACAGCAGACAAGCAACAATCCCATAACAATAGATTTTCTAAAGTTCATAAAATCCTCCTCTACATATTATAGCACATTTTTAAACTAAAGACACTACATTAAAAAACGGAGCAAGCAAAACGGAAGCCCGTGGCTCGATTTCTGTTGGCCGGATAGGTGTCTCCATGGTAAGAAACCTCGCAGAAAGTGTCATAACTGCTATAGCTGCCACCACGGTAAGCGCCTCCGATTGACATCGTCATATCGGAATAGTTGTCACACCATGCCACATCATTCAGCTGGTCGCTTGCAGGATTGTCCTTAAAGTAGCTCGGATTTTCTCCCATCACTGCCGTGTAAAGTTCCTGAGTCACCTCATGCTTTGCTATCTGATATGCGTTGATTATCTGAATTCCCTCGGTTCCGGCGAAATTTTCCATGCCCATCCTTCCCTTAGCATGAATCACAGTGACCATCTCATTTTCCATGATTTCTTTTACAAGTTTCTCTGAGGCAGCATCAATAGATTTGGACTGTGAGAAAACAGGCAGCGCAGAGACGAACAGTGCCAGAGCACAGGGCAGGAATCTTGCTTTCATAGACAATTCTCCATAAAGATGCTTAGTTATAAATCATAAACAACCGAAAATAATTTTAGTTGCTTATTATTATCAAGAATAGCAAAAATAAGCCGAACCCGCAAGGGAAAAATGCTTCATGTGTAGCTGACACGAAGCAAGAGTATTGAGTTTTTCTCCAATCGCTGATATAATCTACCAAAAATCAAACATCCCGGAGTTCTTTCTCATGGAAAAAAACAATTCGTTCAATCAGATTGCATTTCTGTTCATTCTCGGAATCGCAGGATGTGCACTCTCGTTCATCGCAAGCGCACTTACCGGCAGCTATTCGTCCATATCCATTCCGTCCGACCTCACGCTGAGCACGGCGACCACGACACTGGCTGGCATACTGGGCGGCACACAGGAGATTCCATCCTCAAGCTTCGCTCTCTCGGCATTGTTTCATCTCATCGGTCTGCCCCTCTCCGCATTCGGATTCTACGCCGTCCTGAAACTCTTCTCCAAAAACAGAAAGGTCCTCAGTGGATTCTGCAAATGGAGCCTCGTCTCCTTCCTCGCATTCGCCACCGCAAGCTATCTGATCTGCACAATCACGCTATATATATGGAAGATTTTCGTCTCGCAGATTGAGGGCAACCGGCTTTCCACAATCAGTGACTTCGCGTTCACATTCCTCATGCCGTCAGCCTGTCTCATGCTCATCTCATATTTCGTGCTCTCGGTAATCCTGTTCATCGCGGTAATCTCAAAATCAACCTCGCTGCCGCTCTTTTTCGTGGTGTTCAATCCGCTCGTCCCAATCCTGCTGATTGTCCTGCTCAATCTCCTCATCCCAGGAGTCCCGATCTGGAACGTAATCAAATGGGGCGCACTGTCAGCCTCCACACTGATTTTCACCGCATCCGCATTCATCCATTTCTTGGTGAGTCAGGGCGGGTCGAAATCGGAGGCAAAATCAGAGCCCGCAGAAGAAATAGAAGAATAATGCTCATGGGGTCCAACTTGCGGCCCTTATAGATTTTTTCTATAACCGACCATACAAAACTTGTATTAGGCACAAACACAGGGAAATGGTATAATTATTTCTCCCAAAACATTTTTCCAAGAGGTAAAACAATGGAACAGGAAACAAAATGTATTCACGCCGGCTACACTCCCAAGAACGGTGAGTCAAGGATGATTCCGATCGTACAGAGCACAACTTTCAAGTACGACACCAGCGAGGACATGGCAAAGCTCTTTGACCTTGAGGCATCAGGATATTTTTACACAAGACTGCAGAACCCGACGAACGACTATGTTGCGGCAAAAATCGCGGCTCTGGAGGGCGGTACGGCAGGTATGCTCACATCCTCTGGACAGGCGGCAAACTTTTTCGCAATCTTCAACATCGCAAACAGCGGCGATCACGTAATCTCATCAGCCTCAATCTACGGAGGAACCTTCAATCTTTTCAACGTGACCATGCGCAAGATGGGCATTGATTTTACCTTCGTCTCCCCCGACTGCACCGAGGAAGAGCTTGAGGCAGCTTTCAAACCGAACACCAAGGCCGTATTCGGAGAGACAATCGCGAACCCGTCGCTCACAATCCTTGACCTGGAGCTTTTCGCAAAGGTGGCCCACAAGCACGGAGTTCCCTTCATCGTGGACAACACTTTCGCGACACCGATCAACTGCCAGGTAATCAAGTACGGAGTTGACATCGTGACCCACTCCACCACAAAATACATGGACGGACACGACTGCGGAGTTGGAGGAGCCATCGTTGACTCAGGAAACTTCGACTGGATGGCACACGCCGACAAATTCCCCGGTCTCTGTACTCCCGATGACTCATACCACGGAATCACCTACGCGACCAAATTCGGAAAGGAGGGAGCTTTCATCACCAAGTGTACCGCCCAGCTGATGAGGGACTTCGGATCAATCCAGTCTCCCATGAACGCATATCTTCTGAACCTTGGACTTGAGTCACTTCCGCTCAGGATGAAGCAGCACTGCGCAAACGGAAAGGCCGTCGCTGAATTTCTCTCAAAGCACGAAAAGGTTTCCTGGGTAAAATATCCCGGACTTCCAGGTGACAAATACTACGAGAGGGCGCAGAAATACATGCCCAACGGAACCTGCGGAGTCGTCTCTTTCGGCGTGAAGGGAGGTCGCAAGGCTGCTGAGGAGTTCATGAAGCACCTCAAGATTGCCATGATCGCAACCCACGTAGCGGACGCACACACATGCGTTCTCCATCCGGCCTCGGCAACCCACCGTCAGCTCACCGATGAAGAGCTCAAGGCATGTGGAATCGGCCCCGATTTAATCCGCTTCTCAGTTGGAATCGAGAACGTCAACGACATAATCGCGGACCTTGACCAGGCACTCGCCGCCGTAAAATAAGCAGCGACGAAAAATCAAAGGACGGTACTTCCAAGGGACTCAACCAAGGAGGTACCGTTTTTCATTTGGATTAAACCCTTGAAAAAAAATCCGTTTCGTCCTATAATGGAAGTATGAAGACATCGAACAAATTTACCTTGGTACGGATTTTTGCCGCGCCGATTTTTTTCATATTATACTTTCTGCCGAGCTGGCTCAAATGCGAGAACGGCTCCATAGTTTCCATAATCACAATCTGCGTGCTGATTCCATTTCTTGCGCTCGCTGAAATCACCGACTACTTTGACGGACACTTCGCACGCAAGCACAATGAGGTCAGCGACTTCGGAAAGATGTTCGATCCCTTCGCCGATGTTTTCCTGCACCTGAGCACATTCACATGTTTTGTCTTCACCGGATGGATGCACCCCGTCCTTTACATACTGATTCTTTACCGTGAGTTCAGCCAGAACTTTCTCCGCATGGTCGCAGCAAAAAAAGGAACCGCAATCGCCGCAAGAAAGGGTGGAAAGCTGAAAACCGTGTTCTACATCACAAGCTGCTTCGTGACCCTGGTTGCCGAGGGACTTGTGAGAACCACGCTCATAAAGTTTGTGCCGGTTCCGGATAATATCCTGCACCTTGTCCCACAGATTTTCTTTGCCGTCTGCGTGATTTTGAGCTATGCGAGTTTCATCGATTATCTGAAAAATTTCGGAAGCGTACTCAAAGAAGCCGCCGAGTAATCACTGATACGGCCTGTAGTTCTGCACGATTGTGATTCCGCTCCTGATTTCAATGCTCGGAAGGATTTTAGCCGCAATCTCAACGGCCCTGTCCACCGTGGATTGAGCGTCCGCCACGCCATGCAGGGTAATGACCGAGGGCTCCACCTCAGCGCGAAGGAAGGTAATGTTCATCCTGTAGTCGAAAAGGAGCTGGTTCACGAGTCTCTGCCCCTTAAGCATCTGCTCCACCTTTGTCTTTCCGGCGGATTCCTTTTCCGCGGTCTCAAAATTCTTCACCACGCCCTCAATCACCTTTACGGAATCTGAAAGCGAGATAAGCCCCGTGTTCAGGGTAATCAGATAGTTGCGCGGGTCATCATGGTCAATGTTGAAAAAACTCTTGTGGAAACCGAGCCGGTTCGCGTCGCTTTCGTCAATCCGGGCCTGAGCCTGCTTGTCGTTCCATGAGAATTCCTTTTTAAGCCTCTCCAGCCTGATTTCATCGCTTGAGACAAGCCGCAGAGAAAGATGGTTCGGCACATTCTCAAGAATTTTGAACGCACCACGCCCGATCAGAATGCAGTTGCCCACGGAAGCGGCCTCCAAAATGGCATACTGGAGGTAATTCAGATACTCGTCACGGTCCTTGTTCAGGCTTGCAAAAAATCCGGGTTTACGCTCGTCATATTTGGAAAGCTTTGACCTCGGAAATCCCAGCTCCACAATGCGGGACTCAATCTGCCTGCGGTCAATGAACGTATATCCAAGGGTCTTTGCCGCCGCACCCGCAATCTCATCACCGAGCGACGCCACCTGACGACTGATTGTAATTACTGCCATTTTTTACCTCCCGAAACTGAGCCGCTGCCACTTCATTTTTCTTACAATATATTATAAACTGAAAGCTGTAATATTGCAAAAGAATTTTGCAGATTTTTCAAAGGAGCTCTTATGGACACTGACAGCACGGAAAAGAAACTTGAGTGGAAGGAACTTTCAAAAAAGACCCTGCTCGAAACCCCTGTCTTCAAGGTGACGGAAAGGGAAAGCGAGGGACCGGACGGACAGCACGGGAAATACATCGTGAATGAGACGCGGGACTGGGTGATTGTGATTCCAGTGGAGGGCACGAAATTCCTCATGGTCAAGCAGTGGAGACACGGAGAGGGAGCCCTGAGCATAGAATTTCCAGGCGGTGTGATTGACAATGGAGAAAGTCCTGAACTTGGTGCCGCAAGGGAGCTTAAGGAAGAGACCGGAGCAAAGGCCGGAAAGCTGACAAAACTCGGATGCATGAATCCCAATCCTGCCCTTTTCGCAAACCACGTGCATATTTTTCTGGCCGAGGATTTGTCTTTCAGCGGGGAGCAGAACCTTGACAGCGATGAGTTCGTCGATTACATGGAGGTCGAGCAGGGAGAGGTGATGAGCAAAATCGGTAGCACGGAATATCCCCACGCACTCATGGCCGCCGCAATGGGTCTTTACCTGAGCCACAGAAGAAGCTAGGGTCAGGAGAACATATCGGCCACAAGATACTTGGGGGTCAGATATTTTGCACCGCTTCTCTCGGCGGAAAGGCTGCTTCCAGGAATCCAGCCCTCAACTCCGTCCGCACGGATTTTCACCCAAGGCTCGTCCCCTGTCTCCGGGTCGTTTTCCTCGGTAATCGCAGAGACGCTGAGCTGCATGGCTGAGTTTTTCGGAGGCTTCAGGGTTTTTACAACGCTGGTTCCCTTGAATCCGGGAGCATTGCGCACGTCCACATTTTCCCAGAGCGAGTAAACGGAGTCAAAATGGCGCACCGTCCACACCTTGCTTCCGACGGAAATCTGCTGCATCGGAACATAAAGCTCGTTCTCATAAGGCCAAGCCGCATTTCTTCCACAGGCGATGTATCCGGTGGACTTCCTGTAATAAATGGCCAGCACGATTGCGTCCACAGCGTCATTCTGGCTCGGTCTGCATATCTTTATGAGGGAAAGGACCTTCACATCCTGCCCCTGGGTCACCCTGCCAATTGGATGCTCGCACTCAAAGGTGTCGTAAATGTTCAGGTCGCTGATTGAGCGCAAGGACAAAAGCTGACGGTTCTTATAAACGACCGCCTCACGTCCCCCGGAAAGAGTCTCGGTTCGGTCAAGTGTCCAGTTGAATTTTTTCGGCTCCGTAACAGGAATCACCACGGGTCCAAGAGCAAGCAAGGCATCCTCGTCAACTTTTGCGTTTGCAGAGGCTCCGCGCGAAGAATTTACCGGATTTCCATCGTTCTCAGGATCCTCCGCCTCCGGAATGACGGCACCCAAATCCGCCAGGGGTTCCTCACCGCTCCAAGTCACAGAAGGCTCGACCGCATCATGCACGATCTCATCGTCCCCCTCCTGATACGCCGGCTCCGAAAATGCTCCGATAAAAACATTGTGCGTGAAAATGACCACAAGAGTATAGAGCGCAAGAAAGATAATATGGATAATTATGTGCCCCGCAGTATATGACTTCTCCGCCGTCTTAGTCTCGCCGTCCTCGGGTTTGGCTTCCTTTTTGCTGCTTGGAAGACAGAGCAGGACCACGGACAGGACAGGCACGAGCAGAAGGAATCCGCTCATGTTAAGGTCATGCACACGGCGCACGGCAAGGGATGAAAGCGGAAAATAACAGACAAGGGCGAACACAAGGACCGCAATCTGCTCAAAATAAATCAGAGGAATCCCCGAAGGAGCGAATTCCCTTTTCAACAAAGCCTGAAGAGCAAAGGTGCACCCGGAAACAGCCTCAAGTCCGGCAAAAATAATCATAAAACAGGCGACGAAAGACCAGAAATCCGACCTTGACGCACGCCCGCGAAGCTCAAACATCTTTCTGAATGCCTCTCCGAATTTTTTCCACATAACATCCCCACAAAACAATCAGGGAACACCGGCCACCCTGATTCCAAGTCAACCGGTATTCCCTAAACTTAACTTAAAAATTTAAGCACAATTTCTAAGAGTCAAATCAATACATTCCGCCCATGTCAGGACCTGCTGCAGGAGCTGGAGCTGGTGGCTCTGGAATGTCGGTGATGGCACACTCGGTTGTAAGGAGCATACCGGCAACAGAAGCTGCGTTCTGGAGAGCACAGCGGGTCACCTTGGCAGGGTCAATGATTCCGGCTTCCATCATGTTCACCCAAGACTGGTTAGCGGCATTGTATCCCACGCCTTCCTTCTCGTTCTTCGCACGGTCAGCGATAACGGCTCCGTCCACACCGGCATTGTCTGCAATCTGGCGGATGGGTTCCTCAAGGGCGCGCTTGACAATCTGGAATCCGACCTTCTCGTCACCAACCAGATCAGCCTTGTCAGCGTCGAGCACTTTGGATGCCTGAATCAGGGCAAGTCCACCACCACACACGATTCCTTCCTCAAGGGCGGCACGGGTAGCGGCAAGTGTGTCCTCAACGCGGAACTTCTTTTCCTTCATCTCGGTCTCAGTGATTGCACCGATGTTGATTACGGCAACTCCACCGGAAAGCTTTGCGAGTCTCTCCTTGAGCTTCTCCTTGTCGTAATCTGAGGTTGATTTCTCAATCTGCTTTTTGATTTCGGCAACACGGTCAGCGATGGTCTTCTTTTCTCCGGCACCGTCAACAATAGTGGTGTTGTCCTTGTCAATCTTCACGCTCTTTGCCTGTCCAAGGTCTGCAATCTCAGTGTTCTCAAGCTTGAGTCCCAAATCCTCGGTGATGACTTTTCCGCCTGTAAGAATAGCGATGTCCTGGAGCATTTCCTTCCTTCTGTCACCGAATCCGGGAGCCTTGACGGCACAGCACTTGAGGGTGCCACGGATTGAGTTGACGACCAAAGTAGCCAGAGCCTCACCGTCCATGTCCTCACAGATAATCAGGAGCGGGCGGCCGGACTGTGCGACTTTCTCAAGAAGCGGAAGGATGTCCTTCATTGTGGAAATCTTCTTGTCATAAATCAGGATATATGCGTCGTTGTAATCAACTTCCATGCGCTCGCGGTCGGTCACGAAATATGCGTTGATATATCCGCGGTCGAACTGCATTCCCTCAACGGTCTTAACTGTGGTGTCCATGTTCTTGGACTCCTCAACGGTGATAACTCCGTCTTTTCCGACCTTCTCAATGGCATCGGCAAGGATTTTTCCAATCTCGGGGTCGTTGTTCGCGGAGATTGTCGCAACGTGTGTGATGTCGGCATTGTCCTTGACGGCACGTGAGTTCTTCTTGATTTCAGCTGTGGCAAGAGCGACGGCCTTGTCGATTCCCCTCTTAATCTGAATAGGTGTCATTCCGGCAGAAACAGCCTTGAGTCCCTCGCGGACAATGGCATAAGCAAGAACCGTAGCGGTTGTGGTTCCGTCACCGGCAACGTCGTTGGTCTTTGAAGCGACTTCCTTCAAAAGCTGGGCTCCCATGTTCTCGTAGGGATCCTTGAGCTCCACTTCCTTGGCTACGGAAACACCGTCCTTAGTGATTGTGGGTGCGCCATATTTTTTGTCCAGCATGACAAGGCGGCCACAGGGACCGAGCGTTACCTTTACTGCGCGTGCAATCTGCTCAACACCGCTCAACATCTTTTTGCGGGCATCTTCATTGTAAATCAACTGTTTAGCCATTTTTATTACTCCTATATAAAAACCGGTCCTAGAACCGGCCATTTGTTCGTACTAAAAAAGATAATAAAAAAAGCGGATTTCGGCAAGTTTTTTTTATGAAATTTGAAAAAAAATGGAAAATGTTGTATGATTCTTAAAAAGACAGAAAGCGGAGGTACTTGGCATGAGTTTGACGGAATTTGACGAGGAAGAGTTCAAAAGGGTCTGCTACGAGGACGGTGTTTACGACAAAGCTGTTGAAGCCACGGCGAACCTCTTAAAAGAGGGTATTTCACAAGAGATGATTTCCCGGTGCATAGGTCTTCCGCCCGAGGAAGTACAGAAAATCGCTGAAGGTCTCTCTGTGCAAGCATAAAATCCTGATTAAAAAAGGGATGCGGACACAAATCCACATCCCTATTTCAAATCTTAGCGCTGAATCCTTCCCGAACCGTTGCCGGAAGCAAGCTTTTCCACCTCATCCACCGAGACCATATTGTAGTCCCCCTCGATACTGTGCTTAAGACAAGAAGCCGCCACAGCAAAATCCACCGCGTCCTGAGTTGACTTGCCGTTCAAAAGCGAATAAATCAGTCCGCCGCCGAAGCTGTCCCCGCCGCCAACACGGTCCACAATGTACATCTCGTATTCCTTGGAAAAACAGAAGTCCTTGCCGTCATACAAAAGCGCCGCCCAATTGTTCCTGTTCGCATTGATTGAGGTCCTGAGCGTAATGGCCACCTTTTTGAAGCCGAACTTGTCCGCAAGCTGCTTGGCCACGGATTTATATCCTTCCTTGTTAAGCTTTCCACCGTTGATGTCCGTGTTCTCCGCCTCAATTCCGAAGACATCCTTCGCATCCTCCTCATTGGAAATGCACACGTCCACGTACTTGCAGATTTCGCTCATCACTTCCCTAGCCTGCTCACGGGTCCAAAGCTTTCCGCGGTAGTTCAAGTCACAGCTCACGGTCGCACCCGCAGATTTAGCCGCCTTGCAAGCCTCAACGCAGATTTTCGGAAGATTGCCTCCCAGAGCCGGAGTAATTCCCGTCAGATGAAACCACTTGCAGTCCTTGAAAATCGCATTCCAGTCAAAATCCTCAGGAACCGCCTCGGCAATCGATGAATGGGCACGGTCATAAATGCACTTGGATCCGCGCTGACTTGCCCCACGCTCATTATAGTAGATTCCAACACGGTCGCCCCCACGCACGATGCATTCCGTATGAACGCCATAGCGCCTCAGACTGTTGATCGCAGCCTGTCCGATCTCATGCTTTGGAAGTTTGGTAACGTAATATGCATCAAGCCCGTAATTTGCAAGAGACACGGCCACGTTAGCCTCTCCCCCACCAAATGTCGAAGTCATCCTGTCCACCTGAACAAAACGGAAATATCCCTCAGGCTCAAGCCTTAACATAATCTCACCAAAAGTAACAACCTTCATCTTTTATCCTCCATAATATTCGTCATTCCGAACTTGATTCGGAATCTCAACTTTCAGTTTTCCACTTTCCACTCTCAACTTTCCACTCTCAACTTTCCACTATCCCCGGATTTCCTTTACGATCGCAGCCGCTTCCCTGGTCAGTTCCTCAATCTTCGCGAAATCCCCGGAATTAATCAGGTCGCCCTTGACCATCCAGCTTCCGCCGCACGCAAGGATTTTGTCGCACGCAAGATAGTCCCTCACGTTCGTCGCATTGATTCCACCGGTCGGCATGAATTTCATCATCGTGTACGGAGCGCTCATCGCCTTTATCATCTTGAGACCACCGGCATTCTCGGCAGGGAAAAACTTCACCACGTCAAGACCGAATCCAAGCGCCACCTCAAGCTCTGTCGGAGTCATAATTCCCGGAGTCACAGGATATCCCTTTTTCACGCAGTACTCAACCACCTTCGGGTTCAGCCCCGGACTCACGATAAACTTCGCCCCGGCATCAACCGCACGGTCTACCTGCTCAGTCGTAAGAACGGTTCCCGCACCCACGAACATCTCGGGAAACTTTTTCGCTATGGCACGAATGCTCTCCTCAGCCGCGTCCGTCCTGAAAGTCACCTCCGCACATGGAAGACCTCCGTTTAAAAGACTCTCCGCCAAGGGTTCCGCATCGCTCGCCCTGTTCAAAACCACAACCGGAACAATCCCGGTCGCACCAATCTTCTTCAATGTGTCGTTCATATCTGCCCCTTTTAGAACTCCCATACTAGTATTCCAGTTAATTAATTCTATCACTTTCGCAAAAAAATGTCACCTAAAATCCATCATTTTCCGCAATTTTTCCTCAACCTTTATACGTTTCAAAAAAATTATAAATCGCGTCATAAATAGCATCGTTGCCTTTCTGGAACTCCCTGAAATCCTCGTGCACCTCAAAATCCGGCATAACGCCACGGTGAATATCCTCGCAGCGTTCCCTGAGGACCGGAATGTTATCCTTCGCCCTCGGACAGGAAAAATCACACTTCAAATTATCCAATTCAAGCGGAATTACATTCGTGTAATTGAAAACAGCCTGCCCCGTCTCTTCCCCAAAGATTTTCGCGTGAGGAAAATACTGCAACAAATCATTCATGAACCAGCATGCCGCAGAATAAGTCCGCCCGCCAGCGACAATCGCAATATTATATTTTTCCAGCTCATCTTTGCAACAACGGAACTCATACAGAATCTTCCGACGCAAATACATGTCCCCGCCGGAATTTCTCCTCACATCAAAAACCACAGTGTCATAGAGTCCGGTCCGCAGCTCGCCCAGCAAATCCGAAAATAAATCCGCCATTGTGTACTCGGAGATTTCATAGCAGGAAGTATATGGAATATAAATCATCCTTTTCGCCGGATTCTTTTTCAGCGAGTAATTCTCATAGGAAAAATAAATGTCATACGGATATCCATCGCCCCAGACATTGTAGAAAAGAGGATCGTCCCTGTAATCCACGAAAGGATAAGTCTGCGTCATTCTGTCACCGTCAGGGGTCTCCAAAGTTATGCTGATCTCATCGTTCGAGTCCACAAGCCCCGCATGTTTCAATCTGGGCAAAGACAAATATCCTTCCAGAAAATATTTCGCGCCGCACTCGGTCTCATAGCTGCTGAAGGCATTGTATTTCTCAAGGGCCTCCTCAATGGGAAGACCTCCCAGCTCAACCACCTTCCGGTCCAGGAATCCCAGATACGGCTCCGTCGCATAAATCACCCGATACTCATCGCCGAAACGCAAGAGTCCGAAAGGCATACAGATAAAACTGGTCGGGTCATCATCGTTCGGAACCAGATTCAGATGACTGATATGATAAGAGCAGAGGATTTCCTTTATCTTGAAAACACAGTCCAGCCTGCCCATCTTTCCTTTCATCACGGATTTTTTTATCTGCTCGAAGGGTTCCGGCGAATAAAGGTCCCTCATCAGGGACTGCGAAATTTTTCTCTGAATGATCTGAATGTCGGCGCACAAATCCTCGGGAGGAACATAATCCTCCGCTTTGCGCATATTACCACAAGAGAGACAAACAAGCAGCGGCGCCAAAAGAATCAGAATAAAAACTTTTTTCATGATTCAAGTCTAGCACCGCGAAAAGGATCTGTCAATCTCTCAGCGATTAAAGAAAAAATCCTCGGAGTTCTTGTAGCAGATTGCCCGGACCATTTTTCCAAGCGACTCCTCATCCCACGGGAACTCGCCCTTCTCCACGAGGGAGCCGATGTAATTGCACAGGATGCGTCTGAAATACTCATGTCTCGGATAAGAAAGAAAACTCCGGCTGTCGGTCAGCATGCCAACGTAGCGTCCCAGAACCGAAGTCCTTGAGTACACGCGGATCTGCTCCTCAATTCCGTCCTTGTGATCGTTGAACCACCATGCGGGACCTGCCTGACAGTTTCGGAAATTGGCGGCCATAGTCGCAAGAGCCTCATTGTCCTTGGGATTCAGATTGTAAAGAATGGTACGCGCTCCGGGCTCGGCTGAGTAGATTGAATTCAGGACGGCACCAATCTGCGGCGCGAAATTAAAATCATTCAGGCTGTCCTCACCGATGTTTTTACCGGCTGCGTCGAACATGGCGCGGTTGTTGTCCCTGAGAGCACCGATGTGAATCTGCATCACGAATCCTTTCTGCGCATAGAGTTTTCCAAGCTCAGGCAAAATCCATCCCTTGTACTTCGCAAGCTCCTCGCGGGTAAGTTTTTTTCCTATCCATGCTTTCTGGAAAATATAGCTCGCGTCCTCATAACGTGCGGGAAGATAAAAATCGCTTTCCAAAGAATGGTCGCTGACAACGGAACCGTTTTCCTTGAAATAATCCATGCGTCGGGCAATGGCTTCCATCATGTCGGAAAGCTCCATTATCCTTTTGCCGTCCATCTCCTGAAGACGCAATATATAGGAAGGAAAATCAGGACTCTCGGCATTCACGATCAGATCGGGCCTGAACGAGGGAAGCACTTTCACGGATTTCCAGTCGGCGGCGATTTTTTTGTGCCACTCAAGACTGTCCAGGGGGTCGTCGGTAGTGCAAAGCTCCTTCACTCCCATTTTTTCCAAAAGACCACGCGGACCAAAATCAGGGCGGGCAAGAAGCTCGTTGCATTTATTCCAGACATCCTCCGCATTTTTTTCGGTGAGAGGCTCATTGATTCCAAAATAACGCGCAAGCTCCAGATGGCTCCAGTGATAGAGAGGATTTCCCACGCAATGCTGCAGGGTACGCACGAACGCAAGATAACGCTCGTAATCGGCCTTCAAAACAGCGTCCTTTCCCCCGCGCTCCTCGTCGGATTTTACGCTTCCGTCCTTTCTGATGTGTCCTGTAATCAGCTCCTCGCTCACACCGAACGCACGCATCGCACGCCATTTGTAGTGGTCATGGTCAAGCCACGCATTCGCAAGATTTCCAAGGCTCTTGTTCTCGAAAATCTCCTGTGGCGAAAGATGATTGTGAAAATCAAAAATCGGCTCGTCCTTTGCATATTTGTGATAAAGAATCCTCGCGGAATCATTTTCCAGTATAAAATCATCGTCCAAAAAAGCTCTCATAGTTTACCTCGCATACTAGTATATCACAATCGCAGAAAAATGCAAGATTTAAAAGAAGTACATCGCCTGAATTGACGCAAAAAATCCCTTGTGCAAATCAGAAACAGGCTCGTCGTCCAGCAGATTCTTTCCGTTGAAATGATATCCGGCCTTGATCCGCACCAAAGAAGCGTCCACCTCGCCGTACACACAATAATACTGCCATCCGTACTTATCCTTGTCGCGAAGTGAAAATGAAGTCTCCTCGTTCATAACCCCGGCAGCGACCGCAAGAAAATCACCGGCCTCAGTATTGTGCAGCGGATAATAGACAAGCTTGCAGTCAAAGGTCAGATTCCTTATTGAGTCAAATCTTGTGATTGCGCACTGGCCTTCAAAACGGAACATCTTTTTCGGGAAAAGCGTAAGATTAAGCCCCAAGAGTGAAAGAGACGCGTCCAGGATGTCAGAAGAATAGCTCAGGCTGAACATGGGAAGTGGAATAACGTAAATGTTCACTCCACGGATTTTAATTCCCAAATCACCAACCACGAGTCCCGCGCCGAGAGAAAGGGAAAAAGAGTCGTTCTTAAAAAATTCGTGCGTATAGAGCAGACCTCCGAAAATCGTCCTTATGTCAGAAAAAAGAACCTCTCCGTCGCTTGAGACAAGGACCAGAAGATTGTTTTTTCCGAACCCCACGCTTCCCATCAGACTAAGGGAATGAAGATACCGCACATTGTCCTTTCCAAGCCCGGCGGTAAAAATGTTCGGCGTATATGACGCTGCCACCATGAGGGAATCCGGCTGCGATGATTCCACCCCGTCATTTTTTGTCCTGATATAACGCAGGGACGCTGACGGAGAAAATACCCAATCCTTCTCACCGATCTGCAGCGCCTGAAAGCTCAAGTCCGGCACAAAAAAATTCCGGAAATCCCCCTGCTCCTCCTCGCTTTTCTCCTCAGTCTCAACACTGTCCTGCGCACTCTCCTGTGCACTCACGAAACAACAAAAGCAGAACATGACGCAGATAAAAACAAGCAACTTTCTCATACAACAAACTCCCAAAAATTTATAGAAAAGGATTTTTAATCCGAAAGCGGCTTCCTTCTGTTCCGCATGGCAAAAAACGCAATCAGGACACCGACGCCACAGACCACGGTTCCGGTCAAAAGCATGGGCATGATTCCGAAATGGTCAAGGATCACTCCGCTTATGAGATTTGAAAAAACACCGCCCAGGGTAATCGCGCTCGTAATGTAGGCCTGACCCTTCACCTGATCCAGCTCCTCCATGTTCTGACTCACGTAATAAGCCGCCGCAGGGATGAAAACCGCGTATGCAAAAAGCTGCATGGACTGACTGCAATAGAATACCGCCATGTTTCCCGCGAACAAAAGAATGAGTATTTTTACAAAAAAAGCCGCGCCCGAAAAAACGAGCATTTTCCGCGAAGAGATTTTCTTAAGCACGAAACCGATCAGAGCCATTACGGGAAGCTCCAGAATCGCCTGAAGGAAATTCGAATATCCGAGCTCCTTCTCACCACCGCCGAGCGAGCGGATAATCTGAATCATAAAATCGTTGATCATGTTGTGGGCGAAATAGAAGCAGATTGTTCCGACAAGAAAAAGCATGAACGCAGGATAAGTGCGGGCGAAATCCCCGATGTTGTTGTGAGCGGCAGATTTTTCCACGGCTCCGTCATCTGATTTGGCAGGTGATTTTTCATCCACGGCATCTGTCTCAGAATCCAGTCCAGAATCAGTTTTGGGAACCGGCTTTTTGAAGGTAAAAATAATCAGGGCGGAAAGCAGCATGGTGATTATGTTCACGAAAAGAAGGACGCTCACTCCATGCCTCTCGACAATCCCGCCGATGAACGCGGACATGAACGCAAAACTAGCGGATCCCAATCCCCGGGCAAGTCCGTAATAGATGGGACATCCTGCCTTCTGGTACTCAAAGCAAAGGGCGGTCATCACAGGCTGATAGGAAAACTGAATCATGTAAATGAGCGCGTAAATTATGAAAATCAGGACCTTGCTTTTTGCGGAAAAAAGAAGCACGACCGAACCCGCAAGAATTATGAGGACGGAAACGAGGATAAAGCGTCGGTTGGTCAGAGCTCCCGGCTTGTCAATCACTCCGGCAATGAAAGGCTGGAAGACTGCGGAAATGATATTCGCGACCGCAAGAAGGATTCCGACCTGTGTGTTTGAGAATCCATTCGCAAGAAGAAATACGGCTGCATAGGCATGAACGGTACAGAAGGCCGCAAAATACGTGATGTTTATAAGTGCATAGCGCACTGTCCAAGTAACGGTATTCCCCTTTTGGGAAACTGATTTTTCATTTGTCATATTTCATCTTACACAAATCTGTGAGCCCACAATTTCTGTCACCAGCCCCAGACCTCATTATTATACCCGGAATCAAGTTCATGTTCAAGCAAGGATATGAGATTAAGGGGCTTATGGACATTTTCGAGGCAGATGACAGTTCCATACCACCTTATAAAAGTTATTTCCGTAAAAATTCCCAGGTTCTTTTACCTTGATGGGGAGCACCCCCTGTTTTTTTGACCAGAAAATTTTGAATTAGGGACATAAAAGATTCCATGGAATAGTCACAACGTGAGACAACCTTATATTTCCCATTGATATTCGCTTCACAAATATATTCATTAGCGTCGAAGGCTTTTATATCGTTGCTTATTTTCTGATTGTAAAAATCACATTCAGCAAGCAAATCAATCAGTTCATCCAACTCCGATTTACTGATTTCAATTTTTTCATGTCTGGCCGGACTGTCTTCCACTATCACTTCCATGCTTCTTGAAAACCTTGTCCAGTTGACATTAATGACATACGAATATGAAACTTTCATCATTCCTGAATCAATGCAATAAAACCTGATTTCGTTCTGCCCCTTTTTCATGGACACAATACTAACGGGATCAAAATAATCAAGAAAACTAGACAGATATTCATTCTGAAATTGACTAAATACTCCTTTTGGGAAATATTTTTGAGCATCAGAATCATTGTTTTGTTTATCGTATTCTGTGATTTCTTTTACTGGTGTTATAGAATATTTTTCGCAAAAATAAAGATATTCATCATATTTATCCCACTCGATACAATACTTTCTGAATAAATCTATGTAATCGATTTCTTTATACTCCAGGATTCTCCCTTTTTCTTTAAGACTCGAAAGAGTCTCCGGGTGCTGCTCTAAATATGAATCATAATCCGTATCTTCGCTGATTATTTGATTATTCAGTAAAAGATGATAAACTTTGTTGTTGAGTTCCCCGAACAGACAATCCCTCTGGATTTTAATATAAAAATAAAATGGAAAGTCTTCCTTGTAGCGTTCTATGTATGAATCAATGTTTTCCAATTCTTTTTCAGCAGTTTTAATAAAATCAATATCTTTTTCCTTATACATCAGCTTATAGAATTCAGACTTATGAACCAGTGAATGTTCTTTATTTTGTTGACATGTTATATTGATCTTCCAAAGGCAAAAGATACCCAGAAGAATTAATAAGAAAATACAAATTACTATAAGGATTATTTTGCGTCGTTTGAAATCTATTTTTTTCATATTCCAATTCTACTATCTACCACGGATAAAATCAAGCTTAACATTTACTGTATCGTCAATAAAATCAAAACCTGAATTATTTCGCCATATCGCCGAACATTTCCGACAGGGACTGTTCTTGCCCGAAGAAATCAAGAGAAAGTTCCTTATCATCAAAGTTACCAAAAACTCTTATAAAGAGAATATTTCTCTCAAAGAAAAAACTAACAATTTTTTCAAAATCTGAACAGTTCTCGCTCAAAAATGAATCCAATATATCCATGTCTTTATTTTCATCATTTAGGGCAAATAAAAAAGATTCTTTGTTTGTCCTTACAAAATCCAAACATGATTCTAATTGTGTTTTATCAACACTTGCAGTTGCTGAATAAAATTCTTCATCGTTATCTTTATGAGAATGCAAAATACATTGATCCTTTCTGAGCCATTTCAAATTTTGATTATTCCAAATATGCTTGTTCCTTCTGAACCTCGATGAAGTATAACTATCTGTTTTTAACCAAAGGAAAAGTTTCCACTTCTCGCCAAACGGCTCCAATTTTGATCTTAACACATCCGCTGCCAGCTGCAACGCATTCTGCCAATCACCTTTCCTTTCAACTGTAGCACTAATGATGCACATACTCGGTGGAAGATTGTATTTGTATGCGTTTACATCCTCTTTGACAAAACTAATAATCATAGTGGTTTCCTGCCTTTTCATTAAAATTGTGGCCTCGATAAAGAAAACATTTTTCTTCCTTCCAGTGTTTATAAAAAAAGTAAACGCAATAATTATTCGCTATTGTTACACCTATTCAGGAAGCAAAATAGTTAAAGCGGGAACAATACCATTAGCCATTTCCTCTGCTTCACAACAAGATTCTTTACCACTAGATGAAATGCACCATGCTTTTCCCTCCGTCCCTTGCGTAGAACTTAACCACCAAGGAGATCCAAAATACATATTTGTAAATATTCCTTTTGCCAGGACATAATCAGTTGGATATTTTACTCGAGTATTTAAATCTGTTTCATCAAAACCATAATCGTGATTTCTTATATCCTCCAAGCCCAGCAGAAATATTTTATCTGATATAATTATACCGTCTTCATTTGAAAGATCAGTAAAAGATATTTTATCTTGAGCCTTTTCTGTAAATGCACTTTTTAAGAAACATTCATTTGTGTACAGCTTTGTATTAAGATAAGATCTTACAGAGCTGGTTTTGTAATCACAGAAGTTATAGCAGTCATCATAAAATGGAATTTGTGTATCCAAAATTTTTTCTGCAAGCAATAAAGCTCTCTTTGTTCCTTTGTAATTCTTTGTCAGCACACGCCATTTTATTGGCTCAACTTTGAAATACTTTATTTTTTCATCTTGTGGCCATGAATGTAAGACCGGACTACCATCAGAATACCTGTGGCTGGAATAATACCCATGCTCTACAACTTTAGCATAATAACAATTATCACTTCCAAGATAATATGTATTAAAACCAATTGTTATTCTTTTTGTCTCGTCAATCGCAACATCCGTTTTTTTTATTGTCTGTGGCCAGTCACCGAAATAAACATATAAAACATCACTGCTAGCACTTCCGTCTGTTTCAACTGGAAGCATTGTCACTGTTTCGTGAAAAATATAGCTTCCTGTATTCAATACACTTCCTCCACAAATTATTAAAATAAAAGAATTAAAGACCATTGCAAAAATGTTTCTCATAAAAATACTCCCAATTATCCGCATTATTTATTTTGACACCACGAGGCACTTTTCCTGCTAGATCTGTTCCGTATGTTGTCACCTCATTGACATCAACAGTTATTTTTAAATCATCCGTTCCTATTTTAAAATGTGAAACTTCATGCACTATGATTCCTTCTAATACATCATTACCATTTCTTGTTGGGTTTGTCAATTGAGACGCACTTGTCTTTCAAAATTTTATTTTTCTAACTCCTGCTGCTTTTATCCGCAGCAACCACTGCTGCATAATTATTTTTGTTGGGGCGATAAATGAATGAATCATCATTCAGCTTTTCTTTTAGGGATGTTATCTTGCTTAATTTCCTTGAGGGGCCGAAAGTTTGGATGTTTTTACAACGCAGGAATTTTTGAGTTCTGTCGCTTTATCTAGCAAAAATGAGTAATGGATGAAGAAAAGATACAGTTCGGCAATGAAGCCTTGTTGTGAGCTCTTCTCTGATGTGGTTAAAAGCAGGGAGATGAGGATTTTTTTGTTTTTCAGTTCCAATGCTATATTATTCATTTTCGTTTTATATATATACGGCAGTTTAAATTTTCAACTAAGACGAGGTGTATAAAAAACATACAATAAAAACCAGCACTATTGGTAAAATGTAATATCCCATAAATGCACCTTCAAAAATATCAAGTCTTTCCATAAACTTCTTTACTTCAGCGTCTTTTTTGAGGTCTTCCCGCGAATCCAAATATTCTCTGATTTTTCGACTTGGAACATGCCACTTTTCCTTTTTTCCAAATGGATTGATTGCCCCCAATGACTTTAGCGCATCATAGTCAGCTTTCTCGGACAGAAAATCAAATAATTTATCCAAGTCAGAACTATACACTTTATAGGCTTTTACATATTTTACAAATAAAAAAATGCTGAGCGCAATTAATATTATCGATAGCAAAAATTTAATAGTCATAAGCCTGCTCCAATTTTTAATGAAACTCCTTTTGGATTATTACCCGCATAATGGAACAGACTCAAGTTAACTGTGTTGAACAGCCCTCCCATACCAGGAAGTCCGCCGGAATCCCTCGCGTTAGCCTTGCCAGCACCCGGGACATACTTTTCCAAAGCTGGATCCACACTGATCCAGCGGCTGTACTTGGGGTCCAGGTATCGTGTCCCCATCTCTCCATTTCCTTGAGGTGTTGGAAATTGGGATGATTTTACAGCGCAGAAATTTTGAGGATTGGACGTGTTATTTAGAAGAGATGAGTAGCGGAGGAGGAAAGTGAAGATATCGAATCCAGATTCCTCCTCATACAGGTGCTCCTTAGTTGCTATGCACATAGAGATAATGAAATATGTGGTTGGCTTTATTTGTTTTATATTACTGTTCATTTTATCCCTTTTTCAAAAAAAACGATCATATCCTATCGAGATATTTTTCCTTTAATACTGTGAACTGACCATTTTGAAAAATTGTTTCCAGAAACAAATGTCCTCCGTACCATTTAATTTCAATTCTATAATCACAACCGTCATAAAATTTATCTTTATAATCAGATATATCTTCTTTCAAGGTAATCTCAGTTTCATTTTCTTCATATGCAAAAATTGGAACTAAATAGAATAGTCTCATTTCATAAATTTCACCAAAATGTTTATATTCATTTGTTTTATCCAATTTAATTGTTACAATATTATTTGAATCAATATAAATTGACTTTAATAATGGTTTCTTAAACTCTTTAGTGTTCCGCTTAATTATAAAACAACCAGAGAAAACAAAAGCAATGAAAAATAGACCGATAAGAATAGTTATTATTTTATATTGCTTTCTATCCATTTTACAGCCTCCGTCTCTTCATAACCAGAATTTTTCATTATTCTAGCCATTTGTTTTAATATGTATTGATCATAAGAATTAAGTCCTTCATCGTATCTTGCTTCATAATATAAATCCGCATAATCTCCAACAAACTGTGCCTGTGATTCATAGAAGGGTAAATCGCTCAAGGTTTTATATTTAGTAAGATTAAATTTTTCATATTGATATACATAACGGCTTACAGTGTTTCCATCATAAACAGGAGTTGTATACATGCCGCCATTGCCTTGAAAATAATGTGTTTCATAACCTATCAATCTTCCCTTTTTAGCCATCTGTTCGTCTAAAAAAAATTCTCCAACCAATTTTACAAATGCTTTGGGATCTGAAAAATATTGAATTTGATGGAAGATTTCATGTATAAAAGTGTTTTTGTTATTTAAGATGGAATTATCATATGTAGCTTTGTCATAAGCAATAAACATAAAGGGTAGAATTGGCAAAGAAATACCGCAATCCTCTGGTGCCCATGGTAAAAAGTTAGAGCAATAATAGACTGCAAGTCCCTCTTCACCTAATACTTGCTCTACAAAAATGGCTTCAAATTCATTTTTATAAATCCTTCCATCCGGATCCACATACCTCACCGGATTGTTCGCGGCGTAGGCATACAAATCGCCATAATACGGAACGTTTTTGTGCCGGAGGTCGAGATACTTTCCGACTGAAATCCAGTTTTTAGATGGAGAGAAATTAGGATTTTTTAAGCACACTTGTGAAGTCATTAAAAATATTCTCCTTTCATTAAATGCATGGGTGAAAAAATGGATTTGCCAAGCATGTCTCCTTGGTGGGATGAATAACTACTGTTTCGTTCAATGAGCAAGTTACAAAGAATATAAAAAAGCATAGACTGATTTTTATCAGAAAAAAACATTGCATTTTTCATCCCCACTTGTTAATATATAGTACTCAAGATTATAATTTATTTTGTAAAAAACTCTTATATTCGTTTTTTCCTGATTTGAATACACATATACCAAAGTATAAATGTTTGGAGCATCAGTGTCAAAATCAATTACATAATGAGCAACATATTTTATCCCATCAATTATGTATATCATTGAAGTTGTACCAACTATATTCCATTTGAGGTGTAGAATTTCATTGAAGAAGACCTTTTCAATTTCAACATTAAAAAGTTTATGAATGTCACCTTCCCTATATTCATTAGAAATTAAATCTTCTATAATATTTTCGGAATATGCATTGACTCGATTTGAATCCTCCAACATCTCCATAAACTGGATATAATTGTTTCGTATCCCTGCTTTTTCAACAGCCAGCGTCATTTTTTCTTCAATCCCTTTCGTGCCATGTTGCTCGTTTTTGATTGAACTGCAAGCCATAAAAATAAGGCTGATAAAGGCAAATAATATTCTTTTAGTTTTCATCATATATTTCATTATATCCCCACATTTTAAAATCTATATTCCCATCATTGTTGATATCTATAAAAGATTGGGAAATTTTTCCTTCTTTACCTGTCTCTGGATCTATCTTAGTTGCTGTATATATTTGCATTTCATAAGTACTTATTTTTTGTTCTTCAGTAGCAGGACTTGAATTTCTTTCTGTAATAATAGATGGTTTGGCACCGATAGCTCTACTTTTATAGACTTCCTTAGCATTTGAAAAAGATTCTGTAATGTTTTTTTCTTTTGTAATTATAGATGTTATAGATTTAGTTTTAATAAATGAATTTACCATGGTTCCATCATCTTTCGCTAAACTCTTTAGATCTAGCGCAGTAGCACAAATTTCCTCTGCATCATTTCCTATAAATGTCCATCCAGCATCCTTTAAATCATTAACAATAGTTAAATCTTTAGATATGAGAGACTTAGGGTTTTCTCCCAATTTATTAATCAATTCCTGAACTTTTGCGTTTTTGGTTTTTCTCCCATCCGGATCCAAATACCTCACCGGATTGTTCGCGGCGTAGGCATACAAATCGCCATTGATGTGATTAAACACCCCTCCCATGCCGGGCAAATTACCTGCATTTTCCGAGTTTCCTTTGCCAGCGGCAGGTATGTACTCACCTAAAGCCGGATCCGTGCTGATCCAGCGGCTGTACTTGGGGTCGAGGTACCGTGCACCCATATATATATTTCCTTGAGGTGTGGGAAATTGGGGTGTTTTTTGAACGCGGGAATTTTGAGGTTTGGTTGCGTCATTTAGCAGGAATGAGTAGCGGAGGAGGAAGAGAAATAAGTCGGTAACGAAGCCCTGTCGTGTACTCTGTTCTGATGTTGTTATGAGCAGGGAGGTGAGGATATTTCTATGCGCGAGTTTCGTTTCTCTGTCGGTCATTTCTCAATCTATACACCTTTTAATTTTTATTGTCAAGCAAGATAGTTTACAATAAATTTCGTAATTTTACTCCCCATCGTAATAGAAAATGCCATCTCGATGAAGCCACTTCTCATAGAAATCCTCGTTTACAAAATCTTCAATGTCTCTTATGGCTTTTTCTGTAGCCGGCATGGTCCACAACTCGCTTATCTTGAAACTTATTGTATTATATTTGTCCTGACAAAATGATAAGTGTACGCCTCCGTTTTTTAGCAACGATTCTCTGTACTCGTCCATGGTAGGCAGACGGTTTTTATCCTTTGCAGGATTTTCCCTGCACACCCACAGCAGGATATCTTCTGGCTCACGCATTCCATCTCTGGGAACTGACACTGTTATTATTTGGTTAGGAATAAGTATCAGATACGGAATCCCCATTTCACAATCTTCATCGTCTGAATATGACGGCATTTTATTTATGCTGTATATGTTTCTAGTTTTTTCGCCATTAGAGTCTTTGAATTTTCCCACGGCAGTTAATTGAAAAAAATTGTTGACATATACAACGGAATCTGTAGTGTTTATAATATCAACCTGCACATTCTCGGGAAGTTGAATCGGCTCCTCTTGTTTTTTGTTTTACATGATATAAATAGCATCAAAATAAATAAAAAGTATATATTAGAAGTTTTACTATTTCTCAACGAAGCAAACATGCCCAGACTCCTCCATTCGTTTTTTCATCTTCAACTCCTCTCTGATTTCGTTTTCCTTCTCAACGGCATTTCCATTTACACCTTTTGCAATAGGATATGCATGTCCATAGAATTCATGTATAAAAAGTTCTTCAACAGTTTTTGGTGTATGCATTGAGCCGTCCGCATATTTTATGAGCACACCTCCTCGTTTGGACAGATGAATCTGTATTTCACCGTTCATTTCTGTTGTCACGCCTCCGTTTGACTGTGTACAAATGTCCTCAACAAGTATGTTACCGTTTGAGTAATTAATGAGCATCTCGCTGAACTCAATGGTAATTGTCTTGTCTGTCAGAGAAATGGCATCATCCAATGCCGCTGAGATTTTCTGCGACCTGCCATGTCCGAAGAAACCGTTAGTCCTATCTCCAACTCTATATAAGGATCCGTCAGCAGAAACATCATATTTATATTTTGAGACATTATTTATTACTTTGAGAAGCATATTCTTTTCTTCATCGGAAGACCATTTTAATTTGACAATTCGTCCATCCGGATCCACATACCTCACCGGGTTGTTTGCGGCGTAGGCATACAAATCGCCATAATACGGCATGTTTCTACGCCGGATTTCGAGATGCTTTCCGACTGAAATCCAGTTTTTGAGGGGAGAGAGGTTGGGATTTTTTGAGCAAAACTGTGTAGTCATAAAAAATATTCTCCTTTCACTAAATATATGAGTGAAAATAAACAATCAAAATAAAGAAATATCTAAAATCATTGAATTAATCCATTTATTAGGTATATATTTCCCTAATACTGGAACAAAAGAAAATCTAGACTTCCATTTCAGCATCATCAGTTATTTTTATATATGGCACTTCGTTTTCATCCAATAAAATATTTATTTTGGTATAAAGCCCTCCATAGGCGCAATATGAATAAAGACCTTCTCCAGGAAAATTTAACTCTATTGATTCAACTGGTTCGCCCTTGTATATTAACTTTACCAGACCAGAATTTGGACGACTGTTGAACCAAAATCTATAAGTCTTGCTCCTCTGCATTTTTTTTTGAAGCAAAGTATTATCTACTTTGTTGTTTGACCATGTAACTTGAATCTCTACGTCATAATTTGTGTAGTTGTAATAATCAACAAAAATCTTATCTTTAAAACTTTCTTTATAACTGCATGAAAGAAAAATGAAAGGAATTATCAAGCATAATAATGTGCTACAAAATTTATTATTTCTCATCAAACACCTCCATTATATAATTCAGCAGATCCTTTTCTTCTTTTGTTCCGTTTTTTAGTGCTTTTTCAGTTCCTGCAAAAGTTATTATATTAGGTTCCTTGGCTTGTGCCTTTACTATCATTGACTTACCGCCATGATAGTAACCTATTCCGAATTTTGCTGCATCTTCAGCAGATCTGCCTTCTTTTTGTCTTCTGTCAATACAAATTGATAAATATGCAGCTACAATAAAATCCTCAAGATCTGTATTTTTCATATCCTTTTTGAAATCACCAGAAAATTTTTTTCTTACTTCGCTTTCATACTTCTTCATCTCACTTTTGAAAAGATTCCAAACATCATTATAAGCATCTTCGCCAACTTGTCCTCTACCAATAGTTGCTCCATCTATTCCAATACGCTCCAAAAAAGAAAGCCTTCTTGATTCAGCTTTATATAGATTTTCTACTTTTTTAACACTTATTATCCCTTTTGTTTTATCAGAAAGATTATTAGAACTTTTAAGAATTTCTATTGCAGCATCAATTTTTCTTCCATCCGGATCCACATACCTCACTGGATTGTTTGCTCCGTAGGCATACAAATCGCCATTGATGTGATTAAACACCCCTCCCATACCTGGTAAATTCTGGTTATGTTTACGAGCTTCATCGCTAACTGGGGCTTGCGGTATATACTCCCCCAGAGCCGGATCCACGCTGATCCAGCGGCTGTACTTGGGGTCAAGGTACCGTGCACCCATATATATATTTCCTTGAGGGGCATTAAGTTGGGGTGTTTTTAAGCCGCAGGAATTTTGGGGTTTGGACGTGTCATTTAGCAGGAATGAGTAGCGGAGGAGGAAGAGGACTAGAGTGGACACAGATTGCATTTCTTTTTTACTATCCTCTATCCCATGGAATTTGAGTAGAATAAGAAATTTATTTTGGTCTTGTGTAAATAATTCGTTCTTCATTCGTATTCCCTAAAATATTATCGATATAAAAGGCACAAGAAAAAATTATCCTTTGCTTTATATAAACGATATAATTTCCCTTCGGAAATATAAATTTTTGAATCTGCATTTTCCATAATATTTCTCTTATCATAAACAAGCACATATTGATAATCAAGGAATCCCGGTTCCCATTCAAAGACCGTAAAATCATTACTATCTTCTATGACTTTACCAAATTCTCTACCATTATTTATGCTCATTTCATACTTGGGAACCTCAATACACAATGCAAATCTATCCGGCACATCAAATTTTATCATAAGGAAAATACTGGTGCATAACAAAATTTGGATAAGAATGTTATGGAACTTTCTAATGCAAAAAATCATTACAAGAGAATAGACGATGATAATACACATAAAAGCATTTATCATCCAATTGTAAAGAACATATCCGATTCGTTGTTTGATATAATATGAGAACAAAACAAAAATAATAGCAATGACTCCAATAAGTATAGCAAATATTTGTCGCTTATAATTTTTCATTTTTTTCCTCAAAATATAATATTCAGAAAAGTTATTACCTGAATCACGGCTCGGCATTGTCGTATAATACTACCAGTTTTTGTATTATATCCTTCATTAAATCCTAAATTTTGAGCTGCCTGTGTAGCAGGTCCCTCTGTGCAGAGTCTTATAGATTTAGCAGCCTTCGAAGCCGAAAAAGATTGCAGTCCATCAAATCCGAGTCTTGCCTCAGACCAACGAAGTCCATTTTTACCAGCTAAATAACCGGCTGCATAATTTCCGACATCTCGTGCAGAACCGAAAACTTTGGTTCCATTTTCATCTAATCCTAGTTGCATTCCTCTGTGACGGTATTGATTTAACTCTAGTCCTTTTCGTCCATCTTTTCCAATATCTTTGAAATCATATTGTTTCCCATTTAAAGCATTTGGCATGTAATAGAACAAACTTGGCGTATTTGTTTTAAAATCATCCAAAAATTCGAGGCCAGAAGAATCACCGCAATCTATAACAGCATCCTTTACTAATCCATCATCATCAAAGAAAGAATGCTCAGTAAGCATCTTCCCTAACACATCACCAGTCCGTATTCCATCTTTTTTTATATAAATATTTTTATCAGTATTAGCCTCTCCACTTAAGATAGTATATGTTCCATTTTCATTGTCACTTACCTCTAAATAATTGCCGTTTGGATCAGTATATTTAAGCGGATTATTTCCCGCATAATGGTACAGATTAAAATTCACATGATTATAAATTCCACCGCATCCTGCGTCAGAGCCGCTCGCATACTCCCCCAATGCCGGATCCACGCTGATCCAGCGGCTGTACTTGGGGTCAAGGTACCGTGCACCCATATATATATTTCCTTGAGGTGCATTAAGTTGGGGTGTTTTTTGATCGCGGGAATTTTGGAGTTCTGTCGTGTCATTTAGCAGAAATGAGTAGCGGAGGAGGAAAGTGATGATATCGAATCCAGATTCCTCCTCATACAGGTGCTCCTTGGTTGCTATGCACATAGAGATAATAAAATATTTGGTTGACTTTACTTGTTTTA
Source organism: Treponema sp. (assembly GCA_016288205.1). Taxonomy (GTDB): domain Bacteria; phylum Spirochaetota; class Spirochaetia; order Treponematales; family Treponemataceae; genus Treponema_D. Next base: position 39,627 of record JAEEYO010000046.1, read on the forward strand.
TATTACTGTTCATTTTATCCCTTTTTCAAAAAATCCGATCATATCCTATCGAGATATTTTTCCTTTAATACCGTGAACTGACCATTTTGAAAAATTGTTTCCAGAAACAAATGTCCTCCAAACCAGTTTATCTCAATTTTATAAGGACAATTCTCATAGAATTTATCCACATAATCGGATACGTCCTTTTTTATAATTATTTCATTTTCGTTCTCTTCTAATTCAGACACATCTTCTCTGTAATAAATTTTCAGTTCATGTATTTGACCAATTTTCTTGGATTTGTTGGTCTTGTCCAATATGATTGTAACAAGATTTTTTTCATCCATATATATTGATTTTAGCAATGGCTTTTTATGTTCTTTGCTGGGAATATAACAATAAATGGATATAAATGAAAAGAGTGCGAAAAAAATAAATATTACTGCCTTTATTCCATATCGTTTAAAATCCATCTTACTGCCTTCTGTGTCTTCATATCCAGAATTTTTCATAGTTTGTGCCATTTGTCTTAATCTATATTTTTTATATCCGGGTAATCCTTCTCCAAATCTGGCATCAAAATATAATGTGGCATAATCACCAACAAACTGGGCCTGTGCCTCGTAAAAAGGTAAATCATTTAATGTTTTGTATTTTGAAAGGTTGAACGGTGAGTATTGATAAGTAAAGGATTCAATTGGTATTCCATCATAAATAGGCTTTGTGTACATACTTCCGTCATGAAAAGAAATCGTCTCATATTCTTTTATGCTTCCCTTATGCTCTTTCTGCTCATTGAGGAAAAACTCTTTTATTAGATCAATCTGGCAAAGTGGATTTTGATAGTATTGAATCTGATGAAACAACTCGTGAATAAATGTATTCTTGTCGTTTGCCATTGGATTTACAAATGTATCAGCCTCATAGAAAATCCATCCGTTGACAAATGAACCTCCTCTACGACCGTTAGGTAGTATTTTAAAACTTGTAGTGTTATATGCAAAAACACCAACCTCACCTAACACTTGGTAGACAAACTCTTTTTCAAAAGGATCATCATATATTCTTCCATCCGGATCCACATATCTCACCGGGTTGTTTGCGGCGTATGCATACAAATCGCCATAATACGGAATGTTTTTATGCCGAATTTCAAGATGTTTTCCTAGTGAAATCCAGTTTTTGAGTGGGGAGGAATTGGGATTTTTTAAACGAAATTGTGTAGTCATAAAAAAATTACCATTTATAATATGTCACCGAGTCTTATTCTGCCTTATTACATCCTAGTTTTATTCGTTTCAGCTCCGTTAAAATAAAATCTTTTTCATCATAAAGAACTATGGAATTGGTACTTGGCTCAAAGAAAAACCAATAATTTTGTGTGTCAATATATTTTTTTGCCTTTGAACTATAAACTATACTCGTTAATTCAATATTATGTTTTAGAACAATTTGATTGTTAAATAATTCAAAAACAAAGAGATTGCGTTTGTTTACTTTCTGAAAGCCGCCTGGATTTCCAAGATAAAAGTCAATGAATATATAATCGTATCCATCAATGTTGTAGTGATAAATTGATTGAACTGTTCTGTCGGGTCCAATCGCCTCAATAACATAGGTGTCGATTTGTTTTGAATTTTTTATGAAATCAAAGTATACTTCCAAAGAGTCTTCGCTTGTTCGAATGTTTATAGACTTGTTTTTGTCAATAGTAAATGTGACATCCGCTAAAGCATAAAAATCCAGTACAATAAAAAACAGTGCAAAAAATATCTTTTTCATTTTTTAAAACCTTATACCCTTAAAAAATTTGATTTCTTGTGAAGCACCAGAAATTGAGACTTCTTTAACATTCTTTTCTTTCTTGGGGTCAGCCCAATATGGTAACTCAATACTAGAATCAAAATAATGTGTTGCACCGTTTGTTATATCAGCATCTTTTGGTGCGCATAAAACTTCTCTGGCAATGCTCAAGCAATCTTCCCATGCATCTTTATCAATCTTGCTTTTTGATGCATGTTCTTCTGGATTTGTTGTTGCATCATAGTTGGGATTTCCTTCAATCCAACAATCGAATTGATTTTTTGCAGTGACAATATCTTCAATGGTTTTGTTTTTTGTTTCACTTCTATTCCTAATAACCCATGCGATAGCTTTTTTGGTAGTTAGATTCTCACTACGAGCTTCGCCATAGATAGTTTGAGCCATAAACTTTACATCTTCATTTGAAAACTGAGTTTCATTTCCATCATCATCAAATAAAATATTTCCATATGAACATCGCCCATCTGGGTCTGTATATTTAATTGGATTGTTTGCGGCGTAGTGGTACAAATCGCCATTGATGTGATTATAGATGCCTCCCATACCGGGCAGATTACCCGCATTTTCCGAGTTTCCCTTGCCAGCGGCAGGTATGTACTCCCCCAAAGCCGGATCCACGCTGATCCAGCGGCTGTATTTGGGGTCAAGGTATCGTGTACCCATATATATATTTCCTTGAGGGACATTAAGTTGCGGTGTTTTTAAAGTGCAAGAATTTTGGTAGATTGTATGTTGTTCAAAAAGAAATAAATACCGTGCAAATATCAGAGAAATATCTGCTGCGATGACGTTTTGATATTGCTTGGCTATCCCATGTCTTGGAAGAGGGGCGTAAAAAATATTTTGTTGCGCAAATTGAGAATTAGTATTCAATTTCTTTTTACTCCCCCTATAACGTTATTATAAATACATATTCAAAGACACTTTAGATTTACTTCCCATATCTCTTGCTGATTATGTTTCCATCATAGTCAAAAA
>JAEEYO010000047.1 GCA_016288205.1 Treponema sp.
CTGAATCCCTTGCCCGCGACCCCCGCCCGTGCCGCCTCAATGGAAGCGTTGAACGAAAGAAGGTTCGTCTGTTCCGAAACTTCCTGTATGTTCTGTATGAAGGAGTTGATTTCCTTAATCCGCTTGTTCAGGTCCTGAACTTTTTTATCCAGCATTTCGCGTCCCTTCTGCGCCTCCGTAATCTTGCGGTTCATGCTCTGGAATTCCTCGCAGATTGACTGGAGCGCCTTCTCGTTGACCAGTGAAGTCTGAATCATGCTGTCCGCCTCAGCCTGTGTCTGCTTCCTTGATTCCGCGTATCGCTCAAGGGCCTCTTCCTGCCTGCTGTAGATTCCGTCCTCCGAAGTGAGCTGCCCGATATATTCCTTCAGAAATCCGCTGATGTTGTTCGCCGAGTTCGAGACATTCAGAAGAAATTCAATCATCTCTTTTCCGGTGCGGATTACGTCCTCGCGTGTATATGTCTGATTCATAGCTTATTCTCCCATAACCAGAGCCACGAGCGTCTGATTTGAATTGATGTGTCCGAACTGCTCTCCGTAAGTCGAGAATCCGCTGTAGACCGGAAGATATTTTTTCCAAAGTCCGTTGACCGCCTCCTGCAGTCCGTTTTTCTGGAATCCGACCGTGCGCAGAATGCAGTTGAAAAGGATTATGCATCCGGGCCTCGGAATCTCCTGGAGAATCTTCTTGCAGGTTTCCTCCGTGATTGCCTTCGCGTCCATTGGCTCAAGAATCTCCTGGCTTGAGTTTGGAAGAACCCTCGCGTACATGAGGAGCCTTCCCTGACTGTCGAAGTTCACGAGAGATGCTATGAAAACCTCGTCCCCGAAAACACGTCCGAAAGGATGGTCAAGAAGAGCGTCGTTGGTCTCTTTTTCGCTGATTCCAAGAACCTCCGCGTACCGTTTGAGAGGATTCTTTTTGTCTATGGAAGAGATTAAGTGCTTTTCCGCGTCCACGTCTGTGAGCACAACGCTTTTTCCTGACTGCTGGAAGATGTTTTCCTTGTAGATTTTGAACTTCCTGCTTGTGCGCACGAAAAGGACTACCGCGCCGTGGCTTGAGCACACCCCGTTATGGCTTACGTAGGTCGCCTTGAATTTCAGGTCGTCCCCGGCAGAGCCTCCCGCCACCATGAAATCAGGATCCTTTATGATGGAGTAGAGAAGCGAAAGGACTCCCTCCTCCGCCGTAAGAAGTCCGCAGATAAGGCTGATTGCGAACGCGTTCCTTGAGCATGACTGAGATGAAAGCTGCACTCCTATGCTGGATGCCGCCTGCTCGATTTTTCTTGAGTGGATTGCCGGAAACTCGTCCACGTCGTCGATCAGGACACCCTTGAATGACGTGCTTCCTGGGTCTGAGATGGCATTCAGGACTATCGAGTGGTTCGTGAATCCATCCCGAGTGATTTCCCCGGAGGAGCTTGAGCCGATTACCTCCGCTTTCGGAAACTTCTGGTGCAAAAGTTCCGAGATTTTCTCAAAATCAAAGTCCGTGCTGGCAAAAAAAATAATCGCACCGTATTCGGAGGCATTTTTTCTGAGTTTAGAGCAAAGTTCGCTTACTGCATCCTCCGCAGCTTTGCGCTTGGTCTGAACGACTTCCTGTGTCATAGAAGCTCCCTTAGTAGAATTTCGTTATTCCTTCCATTGTCGGATTTTTTTTGCATTTATTCTACCCGCTTAATTAACTAAAAAGACTTAAAAAAGTAAAAAAAATCAAAGAGTAAAAATTAATCTCAAAAAAGTCCACATTTTTAATTTTTTTTCCAAAAAAAGTGGCGAGTCGGGACAAGTCAAAAAATGTGTGATATACCCTAAGCAAGATTTTGTAGAGCCAATCTTTATCCCCCCTCGACAAGCGGCCTGATTCCATATATAATGTAAGCATGATTGAAGGGATTAAGGCCGTCGCATTTGACATTGACGGGACTTTGTATGCCAACTGGAAGCTCTATCTGCGTATAGCTCCATATTTCATAAAAAATTTTAAGTTTTTCTCAAGATTCAACAAAGTGCGTAAGGTCATGCACAGGACGGCTCCCCTCGCGGATTTTTACGAGTATCAGGCGCGTCTTTTGGGGCAGCTCATGCACGTTGAGAGTGAGGAGGCGAAATCAAAGATCCAGAGAATCTGCTACGACGGAATGAAGGTCTATTTTGAAAGGTTCAGGCCATACCGCTATACCTATGAGTGCATCAGGCAGATGAAGGACGCGGGGCTCAAAATCGGCATACTCTCCGACTTTCCTCCCGATCAGAAGGGTGAAATCTGGGGAATCCGTGACTTGTGTGACGTGTGCATCGGCTCCGAGGAATCAGGCGCGCTAAAACCTTCGTTATATCCATTCGGAATCCTTGCCATGAAGCTGGGTGTCAGGCCCGAGGAAATCCTTTACGTGGGAAATTCCGTGAAATATGACGTGCGAGGGGCGAAAAACGCCGGGATGAAATCAGCCTATCTGCTCAAGGGCCCCAAAAAGTGGTTTAATATAGAAGAAAAAGATGCGGATATTTCCTTCAAAAGCTATCGCCAATTATGTGATATTGTGTTAAAATAAAAAATATGCTATAATAAAATAGCGGTATTTTCTCTGTTTTATGGACTCGAATCGGGTTCATCCGGGGTAACGCAAACCTATTTGGCGGGTGGAAAAAAGTGAATAGTATCCTTGTAATAGTCATATCGGTAGTTTTGTCGGCGATTGTAAGCATTTTGATCCGGTCAATCGACAGGAGCTCGAATTCCAAGGAGTCCGTGAAAAAATATGCGGACCGTAGGCAGAAGGAGTTTGAGGATTACTTCAAGGCTCAGACCGACAATCTTAAGCTGCTCCGTAGCGATTTGGAGGGCCATGATGCCGAAGCCCGTGCTGCCGTTAAGAAACTTGAGGAGCAGAAAGCCGAATTCGTGCAGGCCGCGAATGATTTGGACGAGCCCATCCAGAAAGTGGCCGAACTTGGCGAGAAGATAGACACTTACGACGGAGCGATCCGCAATCTCATGGAAATGACCGCCGCAGTTGAGGAGAACCTCCAGAAAGTAAAGGACGAGGCTGATATAATCGACAAGCTCAATGACCGCCTTGACGAGCAGAGAAAGAAAGTTGTTTCCATTGACCGCCAGATTCCCGAGCTCGTTGACAAATTTGCCGAAGCCAACGACAACAGCCTGAAACACCTCGGGGACGAGCTCCTTGAGGAATACGAGAGCCGCGCCCAGTCCATCTCAGACTCCACCGACCACGCCATCCAGGAAAGCAACGTGATGATGAACGAAATCCTGAGCCGCATCAAGCAGTCCTTCGTTGACGCGTCCGAGCGTGCCAGCTCCCTTGAGGACGAGGCTTTCCAGGAACTTACCGCCAGGGTTGAGGACAGAAACCAGAGCCTCCTTTCCGAGATTGAGACCCAGACCCAGCAGCTCCAGGCCCTTGTTGACGGACGCATCCAGACCGCCCAGGAGACAATCAACGAGCAGACCAACAATTTCAACGCATCCCTTGACGGACAGAAAAAGGCGTTTGAAAAGGAATTCACCCAGAAGATCGGGGAGATTGCCTATGAGTTTACTTCCCGGGCCGACTCAATCCATAACGAGTTCACCGACCGCCTTGAAAAACTTGAGCAGTTCGTGACCGACCGCACCAACGCGCTTGACACATCCTGCTCCGAGCGAACCAACGCAATCATGCTTTCGCTCAAGGACAACTCCGACAGCATCTCAAACATGTTCATGGACAAGTCCGCGGATCTTGAGGCTGCCTTCAACGAGAAGATTCAGAACCTGCTCATTTCCTTCGCCCAGAAGACCAAGGAATTCGAGACCGAGTACAACGACAGAAACTCATCCCTCAGCAGCGCGTTCAACGCACAGACGGCTCTCCTTGAGGACACATATAAGGAAAGGACCGGGCTTCTCGTGGATATGTTCACAGAAAAGACGAAGGAGCTTGAGGACAACTTCGAGGAGCGCACTTCAAAGATTGACTCCGAGATCAACGAGCGCACGGGAACCCTCAACACCGAGGTGGAGAACCGCCTGGTTGATGTGGAGAACAATGTCCTTCAGCGCATGGAGAATGTGACCGCGGCACTTGAGGAGCGCACTAAAGCCGTGGAGGATTCCGTTTATGAGACAGCAGAATCCTTGAACATAAATCTTTCCGACAAGCTCTCTGATTTGGAGAACAGCGTCACCGAGCGCACTACGGCTTTGGAAGAGAACGTGGAGAATCTTACCGGCAGACTTGAGACTTCGGTTGAGGACAGAACCTCCACGCTTGAGGAAAAAATCCAGAACATCATCGAAAAACTCACCACTTCGGTTGACACACGTACCACCGAGCTTGAGCAGAATGTGGACGAGAGAATCACCAATATTTCCGAGGAGCTTACCGACCGCACGGATTCAATGGAGAGCACTTTGCGCGAGACCCTTTCCACTCTCTCGGGCTCCTTTGACAACCGCACCGGCGACCTTGAGGAAAAGGTTTCCTCTGTTCTTGACCGCCTCAACTCCATGGTGGACGACCGCACATCATCGCTTGAAAATGACGTTCATTCCACCTTGGACAATCTTTCCTCCGACGTTGAGACCCGCACGTCAACCCTTGAGAACAATGTTTCTTCTATTATAGAGAAGCTTACCGCCGACGTTACCGGACGCACATCAGGCCTTGTTGAAAGTCTCACGAACTCAATGAAGAGTCTCTCGCTGAATCTCGGCAACAAAACCAAGTCGCTTGAAAGCACTTTCGAGGAGCGCATCTCCGGACTTACCGAGGCACTTACGAGCAGGACGAAAAATCTTGAGACAGCACTTGAGGAAAAGACTTCCGCCATTTCCGATCAGCTTGCAAGCCGCACCTCTGGAATTGACAGCGACTTCACCGACCGCATGGATGCACTGGAAAAAGCCGTGAACGAGCGAACCCAGGCCGTGGAAGATTCTTTGAACGACAAGACCGAATCCCTTGCGGATTCCATTGACGAGCGCACCGGACGCATGGAAGCTGAGCTCAACGGAAAGATTGACTCCGCCGTGGATGACATTGACTCACGCACGCAGGCAGTCGAGGACAAGCTTGAGAAAAGGACAAGCTCGCTTACCGATATGGTCGAGGAGCGCACGACACGCCTTGAGACTGAGCTTAATGGACGCGTAGACAATCTGGCCGACGAGATAGAGGAAAGGACACAGAATCTTGAGAACGTCCTTAATGACAAAACATCGGCACTCGCGGATGACGTGGAGGATAAGACCGTTGCCTTGGAGGAGTCCGTAACAGCCAAGGTTGAGGAGCTTGCCGCCGCAGTTGAGGAGAGGACGTCAGCATTCGAGCAGTCCGTGAATCAGATTGTCGCGGGACTTAACTCATCCGTGGATCTGAAGACTCAGGACGTTGAGGCAGCCGTGGACGAGGTGATTGCAAATCTGAAATCATCCGTGGCGGAGAAAAAGGACGATCTGGAAAATGACGTGGTAAGCAAGATTCAGAATCTGACCGACACTCTCAACGAAAGGACTGACACTTACGAAAGCTCCATGCAGGAAAGACTCCAGGAACTCAAGGATGTTCTGGACATCAAGACACGCACGCTGGAGGAGAGCCTTAACGACAAGAGCGACGAGCTCAGCACACTTATAGATGAAAAATCAAAGGGCCTTGAGGACTCACTGAACGAGCGCACCGGAAATCTTTCCATTGACCTTGAGGCAAAGACAGCCGCGCTTGCAGACTCAATCAGGATAAGGACCGACGACCTTGCGACCACACTTGAGACACGTACCGACGAGATTGAGAAGACCGTGACCGACCGCACCGACGGACTTGAGAGCGACATGGACAGCCGCACACAGGGCATACAGGATCTGATTCTCCGACGCATTGAGGACCTGAGCGGAATACTTGAGAACCGGACGCAGAATCTGGAGGAGTCCTACAACCGCCGCACGGAGAGCCTTGAGGATGCCATCGCTTCCAGAACCGACGCACTTGAGGAGAGAGTCACCAAGAAGACTGTGGACCTTGAGGATTTTGTCGGCACAAGAACAAAGACAGTGGAGGAATCCTGCAAGCAGAGAATCACAAACATGCTTGCGACGTTCAGCGAGAAGGCTACATCCATTGACTCCGACATGAAAAAGCGTATCTCCGATCTGACCGAGGCTCTTAAGGAAAAGACCGACATACTTGCCGAGGAGCTTGATGACCGCACGACGAGCATTGAGGATGATTTGAAGCAGAGAACCTCGTCAATCTCCACGACTTTCGGTGAAAAGTTTGCGGCTCTGGACGCTGAGATCAGGCAGAAGACCGGCGACCTTAACCTCCGCTCCACCACAATCAGTTCGGACATCAAGAAAAAGACGGACGCTCTGGAATCACTCTTGAAGCAGAAACTTGCCGACATGACTTTCAACGTGCAGCAGGAGACCGAGAACGCCATTGAAAAATACCGCGTTACCACAGAGACTTACGACGAGGATGTTCAGGCTCACACCGACGAGCTTTATGCCGCATTGCAGAGAAGAACTGCCGAGCTTTCCGACCAGATTAAGGACAAGTCAGGATCCCTTGAGCGCGGAATCAACGAAAAGATTGAGCGCATGATTGATGAGGTCAAGCAGCGTGCGGATGAGGCCATTGAGCATTACGCCGAGACCACGGGAAATTACACACGCAATATTGAGAACCGTACCGAGGAGCTTCAGGCGGCTTTGGAAGAGAGAACCGGAATGCTTGAGAAGCAGATCAACGACGCTTCCGGAGACTTGCAGGCAGAGGTCGTGGACAAGCTCAACACATTGATTCACGACGTGCAGGAAAAGACAAACTTCGCCATTTCCCAGTACACGGATTTGACCAGCACTTACACTCAGGACCTGGAGAACAGAACTTCCGAGCTCAGGAATGCGCTTGAGGACAAGACTTCCGAACTGGAGGAGTCAATCAACGAGCGCACAGGCTCCATCGCAGAGTCCGTGGACATCCGTTTGGGCACCCTTACAGAATCCGTGGAGAAGAGACGCGACGAGCTTACCGAATCTATAGAAGAAAGAATGTCAGCCCTGGAGGAGGACATCAACGGTCGCTCCGAGACTTTGCAGAACAACGTGGAAGAGCGCATGGCATTCCTTGAGGACAAACTTGGAGGACGCTCAACATCGCTCATGGATTCAGTTGAGGAAAGAATGTCTACCTTGGAGACTGATATTACCGGACGCTCCGAAACACTCAGCTCATCCATTGAGGAACGCATGTCCAATCTGGAGGAAAACATCACCGGACGCTCCGAAAAGCTCAGCACGTCCATTGAAGAACGTATGTCCAGCCTTGAGGAAAATCTTACCGGACGCTCCACCGAGCTTGTGGATGACATTGACGGCCGCATGACCAGCCTTGAGACTGAGATGAAGACCAAGACGGCTGATTTCACCGAGACGATGGAAGGAAGAATGTCCGCTCTTGAGGCTACTCTTGACGGCAGATCCGCAGAGATGCGCGGAAACATGGACAGGCTCTTTGACGAGATTGAAGGAAACGTTGAGGAAAGGAGCAACGAGCTCAGATCCAGCCTTGATGAAAAACTCTCCAACATGGAATTTGATATGGGCGGTCGCTCCGACAAAATCCGCGAGGAAGTGGAGAGCAGACTGTCAGACCTTGAGGAAGAGGTTACTTCGAAATCTGATGCGCTCGGTACTTCACTCGGACAGAAACTTGCCGCGCTCATCGACACCGTTACCAAGAAATCCGCAAGTCTCACGGAGGCTGTGGAAACCAAGATTGCCGCACTGCAGGATGACGTTACAATCCGCACGGAGGATCTTTCATCTTCCGTCGAGCAGCGTGTGCAGGGGCTTGAGGATGAAATCACTTCACGCTCCGAGAATGTTATCGGCTCCATTGAGGAACGCATGACGAACCTTGAGGACGAGCTTACCACGAGAACGGCTGACCTTACCGACAAGATGGAAAACAAGATGTCGGATCTTGAGAATGATTTCAACGAGCGTTCTTCAAATCTTGAGGATCAGCTTGAGGACAGACTCAGCGCGCTTGAGGACACTGTTAGCGGAAAGTCCAACAATCTTAAGGATGAGCTTGAGAACCGCTTCAATGTGCTTGAGGATTCAGTGAACTCTCGTGCCACCAGCCTGAGCGACCAGCTTGAGGACCGCCTTTCCGACATGGAAGAGAACATGGATGAAAAGACCGCAAGCCTCTCTGATTCCGTGGACGAGAAAATCAGTATGCTCCGTGACCTTTTGAATGAGCAGACCGGGGAGATTTCTACATCCGTGGGTCAGGTGATCGACTCAATACGTGCAGACATGGAGCAGCGTACACAGAGCTACGAGACCCGGCTTGAAGGAAAACTCTCCGAGCTGGATGACATTACGAGCGAAAGAACCGAGAGCGTGGAGAAATCCGTGCTTGAGCGCGCTTCGCTTATGGAGACTACGGCAGAAAACCGCATCTCTGAGATGAAGAGAAATTTCGAGGAGAGGACCGGAGCGTTCGAGGCTGACGTTAATGAGCGCACCGACACACTCACCACGAGGGTCAACGAGCGCATTGTCCCGCTTGAGGATTTTATCAACGACAAGACTTCGGTAATTATCGAGAACGTTGTGAACAAGACGAAGCTGCTTGAGGAGAACCTTGGATCAAAGACACAGAGCCTTGAGGAGCTCCTTACATCACGCACCGAGGAGCTGCAGGATGAGGTTTACGGACGCACTGACAGCCTTACATCCGAGCTTCGCAACAAGGTGGACACTCTTGAGCAGGCAATCAATGAAAAGACCGATTCCCTTGAGACTCAGCTGACGGACAGAACCGACTCACTCCAGCATGAGCTTAACGAGAGAACTTCATCCATCGAGACATCCGTGCGCGACATCACCGGAAACATAATTTCATCCGTGAACGAAAGAACCGGCAGCCTTGAGGAGAATGTCCGCAATCTGATTGAGAATCTTGAGGCGATGGTCAATGAGAGAACTGACAATCTGACTTCATCCGTGAGCGAAAGGACTGGAAATCTTGAGACGGATCTGACGCAGCGCACCGACGCACTCATGAATCTGATTGAGGAAAAGACTTCTTCAATGGAAAGAAACGCCACCGACAGAACCAACGCCGTGGAGCAGAGCCTGAAGGAGCGTACCTCAGCCATAGAAAAGACCTACACATCACGAATCGCAGGACTCGCGAAGATGTACACCGACAAGACGGCGTCCATAACCAAGGCAATCAAAGTAAACGTGGGAGCCCTGGAGAAGGGACTCAACGAAAAGATAAACACTCTTACAAGCACGGTAAAAGACCGCACGTTGAATCTGGATCAGTCTGTGAGCGGACTTACCGAATCGCTTGAGAAATCCGTTGCCGAGCGTACGTCTGGACTTGAGGATTCCGTTAACGCAATTGTGGACAAGCTGCTTGAGACTTTCGCGGAAAAATCAGAGTCCCTGAAAGAAGAAGTGGGACAGATGACGGAAGACCTTGACAGCATGGTGAAGTCTCGGACCGACTCATTCAGCGAGAACATTCTTGCAAGGACTGATGCCCTTGAGGGACAGCTTACGGGCCGCACCGACAATCTGGAACATGAGCTTTATGCGCGCACCGAGGCTTTGGGACAGGCAATCAACACGAGAACCGGAGAGCTTGAGAGCGGACTTGCTGAAAGAACCGGAGCAATTGAGTCTACTTTGAGCTCAAGGATTGACGGCATCGAGCAGGATTTGAATGACCGCGCTTACAATCTTGCGGACTCAATCAAGACGAGAACCGATGAGCTGGAGGACAAGCTTAATGAGAAGACTTCCTCCATTGAGGATTCCGTCACGACAAGGATCACGGGACTTGAGCAGCAGGTCAGCGAGCGCACTGGAAATCTTTCCGACAACCTGAGCCGCTTTACCGATTCGCTGGGCGAGTCCATCGAAAACACCACCAGCGCACTCAAACAGGAGCTTGACGAGAGATCGGCGAATCTTAAGGCTGCCGTTGAGTCCACGAAGGCTGACGTGTCAACTGAAATCAACATGAAGGTAAATGCCATAACCGAGGACCTTGTGAAGAAAGTCCAGATGCTTGAGGGCATTGTGCAGCAGAGAACCGCGGAACTTGAGTCCGTGTCGAATTCAAGCATAGAGGAATTCCGCAACTCAGTTTTGACAACGCTTTCAAACGCACAGCAGACGGCCGAGCGCCTGAACTCAGAGACGAATGAGAACACGAGACGCCTTGATGAACTTGAGACCGTGCTCCGTGACCGCTCCGAGGAAATCCAGACAAGATTCACGACGCTTTTCGATGACGCTTACAACAAGGCCGAGCAGAAGGAAAGCTCCGCATACGAGCGGTATAAGGAAATGAGCGTGAACCGCCTGAATCAGTATAAGGCAGAGCTGCAGCAGTATGTTTCCGAGATGCAGAAAAACATTGCGGACTCACTCAACGCAGTTCAGGACAGGGCCAACTCAATCCATGACGAGGTTGACGCTGCGATCCGTGACACAAAGTCGCGCTATGAGACTTCCCTTGCGGAGTCAAATGCGATCGCGGAAAGAATTGATGAGGAGACGACCCTGACCCGCGAAAAGCTGACTCAGTTCGACCGTGAGATGAAGGAGCAGTTCAACATCTTCGACGCAAATCTCGCGAAGTCCATGCAGGCAATCGCAGCTGATTATGACAACAAGCAGTCAACTTTCCTTGTGGGACTAGACCATCAGCTTGACAAGTACAAAAAGGAGATTGAGGGACGCTTCAACAAACTCAGTACCGCCGGTGCGGACGTGGACAAGCTTGAGGAAGCCATGCGCAAAATCATGGATCAGTCGCAGAAGCGTGTTCTCGGTGACTTTGAGAAATTTACGACGAGCCTCACGAACAATCACGTGAACTTTGAGACCTCATTGAAGACAAGAAGCGACAAGCTCAAGGAAGAGATTGAGAGCCTTGAGTCTGGACTTGAGGAGCTGAAGCAGAAGTCTTATGCGAGCGTCGGAACACAGCTCAAAGTGTTCGAGGACAATTTCACTCTGAACCTGAAAAAACGTGAGGAGGAAATCTCCCAGCAGCTCAGCGAATGGAAGCATAAGTTCGACACGCGTATCGAGAATTTCTCCAACACTTATGAGGAAAGCCGCCGCGACCTTGAGACAAAGTATTCTGACTCTCTCCGTTCGCGCATTGAGGAAATCCAGACGAAGACCACCGAGCAGGAGTCTAAATTCCAGACGGCTCTGCAGGCAGGTCAGTCAACAATTCAGAATCAGATAAATACGGTGAACCAGCGTCTCCATGACTTTATCGAGCAGTACAGGAACGCGCTCAAGGACACCACCGAAAAGGCATCCGCAATTCTGGAGCAGGAAAGCGAGGGATACAACAAGAAAGTCACCGAGCAGATGATGGACAATGTTCGCTCTCTCAATGACCAGTTCTCTCAGCTCAAGGATCAGATGGAAGAAAAGCAGCGTTCTGGAAATGCCGTGATCGACGCTACAATCCAGGACTTCAACACTTGGAAGCAGAAGATTGCACAGCAGTTCAAGGAGTCCAACATTCAGTACGAGGACCAGCTTTCACTCTTCCTCCAGAAGCAGAAGCAGGGATTCGCGGACATTGATGAGCGAACCAAGGAGTCAAGGCAGAAGATTCAGCAGGACATAATCACCCTGAATGAAAAGGCTGAGGACGCAATCCGCTCCTATGAGAAACGCTCCGAGCAGATTATGGACGAGCTCCAGGCAAAGCACAACGAGCTTTTGCAGAACACTCAGATGCTCTTTACCGACGCCACATCACAGGCAGACGCAAAAATCCGCGGACTCAAGCGTGACCTGCAGGAGACGGCGGACGGTGACAGAGTGGCATACCAGAAGATGATGACCCGTCTTAACGAGGATACGAACGCCCTGCAAGTGAAGATTGACGAAATCAACAAGGGCATCGCGCGCTTCACAGCACAGACAGGTCTCTTTGACAAGGCTGACCAGCTCAAGAAGCAGCTTGAGTCTTCCATTGAGGGGCTCAAGGAAAAAATCAACGGATTCGCGGCTTATGAGGCAAAGGTCATAAATCTGAAGAGCCAGATTGACCAGGTGCAGGCGATGAGCAGCGATCTCGACAGCCGCATTTCAAATTACAACACACAGAGGACAACGCTTGACGGCCTTGAGCAGAAGTTCGCGCAGATTCAGGCACTCAGCTCGTCTATGGACCAGAAGATTGCTGACCTGAACCGCTCAAGCGATAATCTTGTGAACATGCAGGTGACAATCCGCAACTTTGAGAATTCCATCCAGGGAATCCAGAGCCAGTACGACAGGATTGAGACCAAGGCGGAGACGATCGAGAGGGTCGCGGCAAATGTGGACAGCACCGCGGACAAGATTCAGGACCTTGAGGAACGTCTTCTCAGGTGCAACGACCAGCTTGAGGAAATGCCGTCTCAGCTTGAGGAAGTGCAGGACGGAATCAACAGGATTATGGAAAGCAACGGCAGCATCAACGACGCTGTGGACAAGCTTTCTTCCCTGCAGCAGATTCTTGACGAGACCGAGGAGCGCATTGCTGAGCTGAACGAGACAAGAAATGAGATTTCAGGCACCGAGGAGCGTCTTACTAAACTTGCTGAGCAGGCCGACCATCAGATTGACGTTCTGCATGACATCGCGAAAAAGGATGTGCAGGGCAAGAAGGGCGGTGAGGGCTCCAAGTCAAAGAAAAAGAGCGCGTCCGCAAGCCTTACGCCTCAGATTCGTGACAGAGTGCGTGCGCTGAAGAAACGCTACAACTGGACGAACCAGGAGATCGCGGAGAACTGCGGTATTTCTGAGTCCGAGGTTGAGTTGATTCTGGAGCTGCCTGGCGAGGAGAATTGACGAGTGGAAAGTGGAGATCGGAAAGTTTTTCGCTTTTGATTTTCAGATGATGCGGTAGGTGATTCCGGACTTCCGGTTTTTCCTGCCGCATTTTTTTCTCAGGAGATTTTTTCCAGGAGGCAGGTACAGTAGGCTTTGATGGCTTCACCGTGTCCTACGGCATCCATTTTTTCGTTTGTCTTTGCTTTTACGAAAATGCGCGATCTTTCCGCTTCAAGCACATCCGCAATGGAGTCAATCACTTTGTCACGCCATGGAAGGAATTTCGGTTTCTCAAACTCAAGCACGCAGTCAAGGTTTACGAGTGACCATCCGGCATCCCTTACGTCCGACCAGATTTTTTTTAGCAGCACGGCGGAATCTGCGTCCTTCCATTGCGGATCCTCCGGCGGAAAATAGGAGCCTATGTCACCGAGTCCGCTCGCACCAAGCAATGAGTCGCTTATGGCATGTAAAAGCACGTCTCCGTCGGAATGTCCGAGCTCACCTTTTTCGGCAGGGATTTTCACTCCGCCAAGGATAAAATCTCTTCCGGCGGTAAGCGTGTGCAGGTCAGTTCCGAAACCGATTCGGATGTTTGTGCCCTGCAGTTTTTTCTCCGGTGATTGCGGAGTCTGTGTTGAGGGAAGGTCGTTCTTGTATGTGATTTTGCGGTTCTCAGGGCTCCCTTCCGTAAGAAAGACTTTCCTTCCTCCCGTCAGCTCTGGAAATGCGTCCCAGATTTCGCTGTCATCGGTAAATGCTCTGAGTTTTGTGTTTTCCGCGGCTTTTTTGTGGCATGAAAGCAGGACACGCAAGTTGAATGCCTGTGGGGTCTGTACTGCCCGCAATGAGCTTCTGAGCAGATGCTTTTGGATGAAAGTTCCGTCTTCCGTCTCTTCGACTTCCTTCAATGTGTCCACCGCCGGGATTGCCGGGACTGCTGCTCCGAATTTCAATGCGGCTTCCGCTGTCTCACGGATTATTTTTTCGCTTACAAAGGGGCGTGCTGCGTCGTGAATCAGGACGACTGTCCTTTCATTTGAATATGCCCGGGCTTCTTTCAGCGCAAGGTAAACTGATTCCTGTCTGCTTTTACCGCCTCGGATAAAATGGAGGTTGCACCTTTCCCTGAATGCCGCGACTTTTGGATCTGCAAACGCTGCTCTTTCGGCCTCTTCTTCCTGTCCCTCAGGAACGGTGATAAAAACACGGGAAAAAGGATGCGACTCGCAGAAACTCAGAAAGGACAGCAGGGATTTTGAAAGAACTGTTCCTCCGTCAAGGGGAAGGTATTCCTTTTTTTGCCCGGTGCCCATTCTTGTTGAGCTTCCTGCCGCGAGAAGGATGGGGATGAAATCTTGGATAAAATACGAGGTGTAATTAGTTGTCGTCGTCATCCTCTCCGTCGTCGTCATCTCCCTCGTCGTCTTCGTCATCATCATCTTCGTCATCATCGTCGAATTCGTCATCGGAGTCGTCAGACTTCTTCTCGTCGTCAATCTCGTCGTCGAATTCATCGGAGTCGTCGTCAAGCAGGGATTTTTTGTCGGCCTTTATTCCGAGCGGCTCTAGTTTCGCGTGGAGCATGGCCTCAACTTCCTGCGGCTCAATCCCCAGTGCCTCGGCAATCTCGTCCTCAAGGAGTTTCTTTGCGTTGTCGTAAAGTTTTCGCTCCATGATGGGAAGTTCTTTTTGCTTGGAACGGTAATAAAGGCTCCTGACAATCTTTGTGATGTCCTCTATGCTTCCTTTTTTGAGGAGGTCCAGATTCAGCTGATAGCGGAGTTTCCAGTCCGTTGTGGCCGGCTCAAAATTCTCGCTGATCATGTCTATGGCTTTCTGAGCCTCTTCCTTTGACACGATGGAGCGGATTCCCAGCTTCGATGAGTTTTTGACAGGCACCATGACGTACATGTCTGAAACTGGAATGTAAATCTTGTAATAATAAACCATCTCGCCGTTGAACTCTTTTTTGAAAATGTCGGTGACGGTTCCAACACCCTGACTCGGGTACACAACCTTCTGGTTGATTGCAAATTCTGTCTTTGGTTTAGCCATGCAATCAGTATATCATATTTTCCACGTTTTGGCAACCTTGACATTCCCTCCCTTTATTTGTAGAATATCCGCATGATTAGAGCGACAGGTTCACAGATTATTATCAAGATGTTGGAGTTGGAAGGGGTTCGCATTGTTGCGGGAATTCCCGGTGGTTCCATTTTGCCTTTGTATGATGAGCTTAACAAAAGCGAGATCCGTCATGTCCTTGTCCGTCAGGAGCAGGCCGCGGGATTCATTGCCCAGGGTATGGCGCGTCTGAATGGAAAACCTGCCGTATGTATGGCGACTTCCGGTCCGGGCGCGATGAATCTTCTTACCGCCATTGCCGATGCCCGCTGTGATTCTGTTCCCATCGTGGCTTTTACTGGCCAGGTGAACTCTTCCCTGATTGGTACCGATGCTTTTCAGGAGGCCGACACTTTCGGTCTTTCATTCCCGATTACAAAACATTCCGTGATGGTGAAAAAGCCCGAGGATCTTCTGACTGTGATTCCTGACGCATTCGCCATTGCCCAGAGCGGTCGTCCGGGTCCCGTTCTGATTGACGTGCCTCGTGACGTTCAGACTGCCGTAGCCGAGTTTGAGAGCTGGCCCACGGTGGACTCTCTTTCGGTCGCTTCAATCCATGATCCCGCGGAGAAATTCCGTGCCGATGACGCTCAGCTGAAATCCGAAGTGGACAAAATGTGCGATGCTCTTCTTAAGGCGAAAAGACCGGTAATTTATATTGGCGGTGGATGCCGCAGGACCGGTGCGACTGAGGCTGTGAGGGGCTTCGTTGAAAAATACAGGTGCGCGGTTGTCTCTTCCCTGATGGGACTCGGTGTGGTCTCCCGTCTTGCCGAGAACAATTTCGGTATGCTCGGAATGCACGGATCCTATGCCGCGAACCTTGCGATGCACGACGCTGATTTGGTTTTTGCCGTCGGCGTGCGATTTGATGATAGGGCCACTGGTCTTATCTCTGAATTCTGCCCGGATGCGAAAATTCTTCATATTGATGTGGACGCTGCTGAAATCAACAAGATTCTTCCGGCTGACATTTCCCTTGTGTGTGACGTTAAGTCTGCTCTTCCCCTGCTCACCGAAAAAATGTCTTCCGCTGTGAAAGTGAAGGCTTTGGAGGATGAGAGGGACGCTTGGGTGAAAAAACTTGTCGGCGTTTACAATGAGACTGAGAGTGTGATTCTGGGACGCAATCCTTCTGTGCCTGAGTCCTCCATAAATCCGCGTGCGTTTATCCGTGACATTCCTCTTAAGGCGGGTGAGTGCGGAATCAAGGCGAGCGATCTTGTTGTTACGACGGACGTTGGACAGCATCAGATGTGGTCCGCTCAGTATTATCCGGTTGAGAATCCGAGGCACTTTTTGACAAGCGGCTCTCTCGGTACTATGGGATTCGGTCTTCCTGCGGCGATCGGTGCTGCGTTGGCGGACAGATCCAAGCGTGTCGTGTGCATTTCAGGTGACGGCTCAATCATGATGAACATTCAGGAACTTTCCACCCTTGCCGAGGAGAACCTTGACGTGACCATTTTCATCATGCAGAACGGAAGCCTCGGTATGGTTCGTCAGCAGCAGCAGTATCTTTTTAACAAGAATTATTCGGCCTCTGAGTTCAGGCTTTCCCCGGATTTCCTTACCATAGCGAAGGGATTCAGAATCGATGCCATTGACGCGGGATCCGACCCAGACTGGAACAAGCGCGCTTTCGCCAAGGGACCTCATCTTGTCGTCGTCCCGATTAATATAGAAGAAAACGTGCTTCCCTTTGTCGCTGCCGGTCATGCGAACATCGACGCAATCAGGTGAGTTGAGAGCGGAACGTATGTTGAAAAATAAATTAACAATAGTCTCACTTCTGATTTTCTGTTTGAGGATAAAATAATTGATTTAAGAACTATTCAGGGATATACAATTGCAGTACGAGTTCCAAATCCACTATTTAATTCTATGCTTGGGAGGTGGATATGAAGAAGTTTTTTCTTTCTTTCTATTATTTTTAATCTGTTTTATGCTCCATGCAGATAATCCTATCATCCTTAAAATAAATCAGGCTCAGAAAGAAGAATTGATGAAATGTATGGAAAATAAAATACGTCTGTTTTCGCTGCCTGTTGTCAACGGTTTTTCCATGGATTTTTTAGGTGCTTATGTTGAAGATATTTCTGAGAAGATTGATGTCAGAGATAAAACAATTGACGACCTTGATTTAAATGTAAGGTTTGCGCTGGATTTATCAGATTTCGAGGAGGAAAAAAGATTTGTTGTCGGGCGATCTAGAGGGATTGTAAAAATAAATGGAGAATATTATAAGATTTCGGTGTCGTAAGATTTGTCCAACTCTTTATCTGGGAACATGTAATTATGCCTTGGAGGTCAACTCTCCGTCTTCAATTTGCTTACCTCGCTTTCGGTAAGAGCACGGTATTCGCCGAGTCCCAGATTCTCATCAAGATTCAGGGAGCCCAGGGAAATGCGTTTTAAATAAATCACTTCGTTTCCCAAAGCCAGAAACATCCTCTTTACCTCGTGATACTTTCCTTCGTGCAGGGTAAGATGGCAGGTGTCGCTTGTGCCGTCATCCTTTTTTTCATGCCACTCAATTTCCGCGGGAAGACAGTCATCCTCGGCTTCTTTTCCGTCCGCAGGAATGTGTATGCCCTCGCTCAGTTTTTGTGCGTAGATTTTTTGATCCGCCTCGCTAACGGAATTCCTCAGCCGGACAAGGTAAACTTTCGGGACCTTTTTTTTCGGAGATGTGAGCGTGTGGTTGAGCTGTCCGTCGGTGCTGAAAATCAAAAGTCCCTCTGTGTCCGCGTCAAGACGACCGATCAACGAAAGCTCCCCACCGAGATAGGTGTGCGTGTGCTCGGGTGAAAGCAGATTGAAGACGCTAGGTTGCGCTCCGTCCTTTTTTGAACATACATATCCGGGGGCCTTGTTCATCATAAAATATGCGTGGGTCTGAATCAGAATCGGCTCACCGTCCACCTCAATCCTGTCGCTTTTCAGACTAAGGCGCATGTCACCGCTTCTTGTAATCTCTCCGTTCACAGCGACTCTTTTTTGTGCGAGCAATGAGTGAACGTCCTTCCGGCTTCCGAATCCGTGCTTGGAAAGAATTTTATCCAGCCGCTCCATTTTTTCGCTTTCGTCTTTCATATCCGTTTTTGAATTTCCTCCACAAGTTTTTTACATGCGCGTGCGTGCGTGATGCTTCCCGGGTGCATCCTTGATCCGTGCTCATCATCTCCTTCTAGTGTCATGGAATCAAGTGCGATAAAATCTGCGTTTGTGTCTCCGCTTTCCGCCTTGTATTCTTCCACTGATTTTTTGATTTCCTCACCCAGCTCAGGTCCGCACATCCCATACGCCCACAGGATTTTCGCATCTGGATTTTTTCCGCGGATTTCCCTCAGAAAATTTTTTACTCCGTCGCAGAAGAACTTCAAATCCTCCGCCTCAGGTTTTCCGTTTTCATCAAGACGCATCTTCCAGATTTCACCGCTCGCACTGTCCCTGAACGCCGCCGTGTTGAACGCCATCCAGTCGTTTGTCCCGAGATTCACGATTACAAAATCAGGCTGCCATTTTTCAAAATCATTCTCATCGCAGGCTCCCATCCCTCGGTTCCTTTCCCCGGGTGCGAGTGAGCATGTGTTTCCGTAGTGCCGTGGCATGGTGCTCTTCCTGTCGTTGTCCCATCCTGAGACTACTCCCCATCCGCTTTGTGAGAGAAGACGGAAATCGGCCTTGAGTTTTCTCGCTGTGTTCACGGCATAGTTTGCGGAAAGTCCCATCCATCCGCTGATCCAGTCCATCTCGTCCATGCCGCCGTAAAGTCCCTCGCCGGTCGTGATGCTGTCTCCGACGAACTCAATCTTCAGCTTTCTTTTTTCCTGTGGTAAAAATATATCATCCGCATTTCCAGAGACGGTGGAAGGAACTCCAAGCGCGTGAACCAAAAGCATGTGACTCTCATCTCCGCTCATGGCCTGTGTCTCTTTCAGGAGTGTGAATCTGTTTTGTTTTGGCGAGAGCCCACGGAAGAGACAGTACCAGCGACGGCCTTTTTCCACGATGAAGCGGCTCACCTGATTTCCATTTATCCACACGCTGACCCAAGGCTCATAATCAGTGTAGTCGCCCTCAAGCTCAGCCCACAGTTCTCCGCTTTTGGAGTCCACCGAAAATCCCGATGCCGTCCAGAACAATGCGAGCGAGTCCCCGGAATGTCCCGTCCTTCCGTACACATGCAGATTTTTTATTGTGTTTATTTTAAATGAACGTAATTTTGCGTCTTCCATTTTTCGCCTCCGTTTTTTAGGGAAACTTTATTTTGAGGTCATCGTGTACACACCGGTCCACGGCAGGATTTTTCCATCGCGGTCCTTGGGAAGTCCGTTCTGTATGAATGCCCGGCACCGCTCAATCATCTTCTGCTCCATGGAAAGGCTTCCTTTGTCCGGATAGTCAAGCGACTCGTAGCAGCGTGCGGCATCCTCAAAATAATGGATTGCCTTGTAGAAATCCTGTATGTCCTTTTCACCTGATGCGTCATCCCGTCCGTTCAGATAAAATTCCATTCCCTTGTTGAAGATTGCTGATGCCTCAATCTCCTCGCTCTTCATCTCGCTTCTAAGACCCTGTATGCTGTAAATCTGCACCGGCTTTTCCACGTTTACGACTTTCACGCAGTCGAGCATCTTTGAGACCAGCTTTCCCTCGTGCTCGCCGGAGTTCGCCTCTTTCCACGTGCTTTCGGAACACATGATCCATGAGTCATAGGCTTTGTTGGTTCCTTCAAGTCGGGACGCGAGGTTCACGTTGTTTCCCATTATCGTGTAGTTCAGTTTTTTCGAGGTTCCCATGTTTCCGACCGTCATGTCTCCGGTGTTGATTCCGACCCTTGATCGGAGGTAGAATGGTTTTCCGGTACGCGGATTGATCGGAAGCGAGCTGCCGTATTCCTCGTTGAACTTTGACTCTGCCTGCAACATACGGATTCCGGCTACACAGGCGTTCCATGCGTGGTTGGGGTCGTCGATCGGGGCTCCGAAGAAGGAGACAATCTCATCGCCTACGTATTTGTCTATGGTTCCGTGTTCCAGCATGATTGCGTCACTCAGCGCGCCAAGGTAGTCATTCAGATAGGAGACAAGACGTGAAGCTCCGTTTGCGGCTCCCTCCTCAATGATTTCCTCCTCGGAAAGCTCTTTTCCTGAAATCTCCCCTGATTTAATCTGCTCGTTTCTTTTGCGCACTTCATCGGTGGTCATGTTGTTCACGGTCTCGGTAAATCCTGAGAATGTCTTTACGTCGCTGAAAAGTGCCGTGATGTGCTTGCTGACTCCTCCCAAGCCGAGAAGGTTCGGGTTCTTTACGATCTCACTTACGACTTCAGGTGCAACGTAGGAGTCGAATCCGCGGCGGAGAGTGTTCTTGTCTTTTTCGGTGACAATGAAGCTCATGGCAAGCTCAATCAGATAGGTGATGATGAGAAGAATGAGGGGGACGGTGAGCGGCGTGTAGATTCTGAAAAGCACCATCATCAGGATGAGTACGGCATTGGGAATGAGCACGAAAAGAAGATTCCAGACGCTGCGTTTTGCGGGAGAGAGCTTCTGTGTGAAGAGCATGACAATCAGTGCGGCAATAAAGGCGAATGCGATTCCGAACCAAACGTCAACGTAACGGATGAAATCTTTCTGGAGGATTGTGTTCGCAACGTTGGCATGTGTTCCGAGGTTTGCGTAACGTCTCTGGAACGGCATGACACCTAAATCCGTGCTTCCGGTCGCTGAGTTTCCGATTATGCAGAAGGTGCCGTTCACGAAATCATGCATGAGCTTGTAGTTCTCGTTGTACAGGGCCACGTCGCTTATGAACTCCTGTATGTGGGTGAGAAGGTCTCCCTCGGGGATGCTGAGCGTGGAGAGGGATTCTGCAAAATTCGTGCAGGACTCAAAATACTCCTTTCTCATTCCGAAATACTCTTCGTAGTCGTTGTCGCTGAGTCCTCCGCCTATGGCATTTCCGTCCTCGTCGTATCCAAGGCAGGCGGAAAGCATGGAGTCTTTTTTTGAAAGAATCTCATCGTAGAAATCAACCAGCTCCTCGGCGTTTGAAATAAAATCCCTGTCGTCGTCGCTGAGCTCAGAATCGTCCGCAAGCAGGATGCAGCACAAATCATAGTAAATGGAATCCTCGTCGTCATCCAGATACTTGAAATTGAATACCTCGGTGTGCCTGAAACTGTCCGCGTAGATTTGGTGGAGCCAGTTTACGAGCATTCTTCCGTGGTCGTCAAGCGGAATCTTTATGTCCTCCCTTTTTTCTGATCCGGGAAGAAGGGCATCCTTTAAAATTATGGAGCGCGGTTTTCTGATTATCTCCGTCACGTCAAGCATCCTTACGATCGGGGAAAATGAGAGCTGTCCGGTGTAGCGTCCGTTGTGCTGGTTCAAAAGCTCCACACGCCGCCTGGTTCCGTCAGTGTCCACCACGACGTTCGTGAATCCCGCTCCCTTTGCCGAGGAGATTATCTTGTGGATTGCTGGTACAAAATCCCTTGAGATGTTGTCCGCGTCCTCGGCCGCATTGAAGTTGTTGTCCCTTTCAATCAGTCCGGCGGGGTCGGTCACGTTTGTAAAAAGGAAGCGCTTTTCCGCGTAGGACTCATCCTCCGGGCTCACGTCAATCTTCACGTCCCTCGTGTTGATTGTGAGTGATGAATTTCCGAAGAATTGCAGCGTGCGGGCGAAATAGTCATCGTTGTCCTTGTTGAGGCCCGAGCTTATCTGCATGAACATGTCGGATAGGGTGGGGTCCACCGTGTTGTTGATGAGCTCGCTTGAGGCTTCCTGTACCTCGGAAAGCGGAATGTACCCCTCTGCGATTACGTCGGCGAAAGAGCTGATTGCTCCCGCTATGGTCTCCTCTCCGTTTGTGAACGCGCTCTGGGTGATGTCGTTTATCCCCTCGTCCACCGTGAGCGATGAGTCCGAGAGGTACTCAATATCGAAAACTGCCGTCTTTGCCCCGAGATCCCTCATCCTGAGCAGAACGTCGCCCAAAATGTCGCGGGTCCAGGGCCAGGATCCGTATTCGTTCAGGGATTTGTCGCCTATGTCCACAAGCAGAATCTGCTCCGAGGCTTCAGGTGCTTTTGTCCAGCCCAAAAGCAGGTCGTAAATCCTATAGTCGAGCTTGCGTGTGATCTTTGACAATGCGAGAAGAACGCAAACCAGCGTTGTGACAATCAGAATGATTACGGACTGTCTTTTGGCAAAAAAAGAAATTTTTTTCGGGTTTTCCATATGACAAAAATTATAACATATGATATAATAAATATCAAAGGCTTTTTTGCTTTCTACATTTTAAGAAAAGTCTTGGTTTGTGCGACCTAAATTCAGCACTTTTCTTCTATAATACGGGGAAGAATATGAGGAGATTATTTCTTGTTTTGTTTTTGACCATTGCGGCTGGATCTTTTTCCTTCGCTCAGTCGGCGGATAAAGTGACCCAGATTCTTGAGACGGATGAGATTACCTACGGACAGCTCGGATATCTTTCGGCCTGTCAGCTTTCTCTTGTGGATGATTCCACATCCTTTGTGGAGGCATTTACCGCACTGCAGAACGCGGGATACGTGGGAAAGAATGTCTCTGCCGGGGACAAGGTGACTTACAAAGGTCTCTCCGGAATATGCTCCAAGACCTTCGGAATCCGTGAAAGCCTCATGTACAGGCTTACTTCCGCGGACCGATATGCCTTCAAGCAGCTCCAGTCGCTCGGTGCGCTTCCGTCAACGGCTGATCCGGAAAGGACAGTGAGCGGATATGATGCCATGGGCGTGATTTCCGAGTGCATTGAGCTTGCAGGACAATCCGCCGGTTCTGAGGGGGATAAGTAATATGAAGAGAAATGTGAGAAAAATATTCGCTGCAATCATTTTTTCCATGGCCGGAGCTATTTCCCTTGGCGCGCTGGATTTCGGAGGCACCTTCTTCAATACGTCGCGTGTCTATACAAATGACTGGGATCCAGTCGGTCTTTCCCAGCAGGACGGACTTACGGCGTGGCTCAAAACTCCTCTTTCACAGGACGGAAAAATCTATCTTGCGACGGAGGGAACGGCTCTTTTCAAGTTTTTGGTGAGCGACCTCTCCAATTTCGGAGGAGGAAAACCCGCCTTTTACCTTGATCTGGGACTTCTCAAGATAGGCTATCTGCTCAATGTGGGTGACAATCTCCTTCAGATCAACGCGGGACGCTTTTTTATGGATGACTTGAGCGGCCTTGTGTTTTCCCAGACTGCGGACGGTGCGAGCGTAAGCTTTACGGCGAATCGTTTTGTTGCGTCTGCTTTTGCGGCGTATACAGGACTTACCAGCGCGCATTTTGTCTCTATGACAGATGATGTCGCTGTCACCACCAGTTCGATTTACTACTGCTCTTCTCCGTTTATAGTCGCGGGTGCAGGCGTTTCCCTTCCGTATCTTTTCGCGAATCAGACTTTGGGTGCGGAATTCGTTGCGGCGATCGGTGTGAACGGACCTGCGGGAAGCAATTCTGGGGAGGTTCGCCCCTATGCCACCTTGACTCTTAACGGACCCATTGTGACAGGACTTTTCTATGACTTCTCAACGACCTTCGGGTTCAAGGGCGGTGTGAGCAATCTGTCGAGCCTCAAGCTGAGCTATTATCCGGCGGTGATGGACTCTGCCGTGAATCTTTCCCTGCTCTATGCTTCCGGTGCGAACGGAGGAATCAAGGCGTTCAAGGGAATTACGAAAAATTCGGCCTCCTATGCATATTCCGACCCGGATTTGACCGGCATATTTAAGGTGGGACTCTCAGGCTCAATCAAACCGCTGGAGAAACTTTACGTGGGGCTTGAGACTGGTCTGGACTTTGATATGTCGGAATCCTTCAAATACGGCGGATTTGAGTGGGCGGCAAACGCAAAGTATCAGTTTTTTACGGATCTGCAGCTTGGAATTTCAGTCCTGCAGTATTATGATGTAGATAAATATGACAACAATTCTGTCCTGACCCTGAATGTGGTGATGGCATTCTGATACGGACTTTTGCAGGAGGTTGATTATATGAAAGGATTTAACAGAACACTCGCGGCCTTTGTGCTTGCTTTTCTTACAGCTGGTGCGGCAGGGGCTCTTGATGCCAAAGTGATTTCCGTAAGCGGCAAGGTTGAGGTTCAGAAAAATGGTTCCGCCACGTGGACTCCTCTTAAGACTGGGGACAGCCTGAGCAAGGGATCCGTCATTTCCACAGGATTCAAGTCCAGCGCGAAAATCCAGATCGACGGTTCCACTGTGACCCTGGAGCCTCTTACCCGCATGACGATTGAAAAACTTGCGTCCAGCGCGTCTAAGGATGAGTCAAAGCTGTACCTGAACAGCGGAAAGGTCTCTGCCGACGTGAAAAAATCATCCGGAAAGAAGGTTGAGTTCAAGGTGACATCCCCGGTGGCGACGGCTTCCGTGCGTGGAACAAGGTTCAGATTCTCGTCAAGGGGCGACCTGATCACGATGGACGGTCTTGTCAGCAAGGGACGTGGCGCTCCTCATGCCAATATTGCAAAGTCCGATGAGGTCAGCGAGTTCATTCCTGCTGACGGTAAGTCAACGGCTACCACATCAACCGAGCAGGTAAGCGGAAACCGTGAGGTGCCCGTATCTGCTGGACAGAGCAGCGGAAGCGACTTGTATACGGGACTTGCCGTGGATCCTCAGAAAGGAAAGGCCGGTTCTGCTGGCAAACTCAGGGGTGACGGAACAGCAAGCCTTGCCTCAAAGGAAACTTCAAGACGCAAAGCAGACGGAATGGGACCGATCGTGAATGACTCTGTTGACAGAAAGAGTGGAACCGTCGTCATCTCCGTAACTGTGGAGGACTGATTTTCGGGCTAAGCCTGTTAGAAAGATGAGGGGACTCCTTTGACGTTGAAGACACTTTATGCGCTGATTTTTGCGGGTATGGCTGCCATACTCGCGGTATGCATTTTCATTACGTTCATCAGCACGAAAAAGAAGATAGCGTGTGTACTGCGTTCCGCTTTGATTTGTGCCCTTGTGCCCACTCTGGCAAACGTCGTCATACTGCTTTCTTCTTCTTCCGTCGTGTGCGGTCTGGCTTATGCTCTTTTTTATGCCACGATCAACTGGATTCTTACTTTTGTCTTCTGCTTTTGTCTTGCCTACACATCAACAAAAATCAAATACAAATGGATGATTTGGGTGCTCTATTTTGTCACCTTAGTGGATTCCGTGCTTATGCTGAGCAATCTGTGGAGCGGAAAAGTCTTCAGCCTCTACCAGCTCTATGACTCCGAGCACAACATTTACTTCCTGACGCAGGGACACACCCTTTTCAAGCTGCATCTTTTTTATTCATATTTTCTTTCGGTTCTCAGCTTCGCCACTCTGATTGTGAAAATCTGCATGTCGGCTCCTGTCTACTGGCGCAAGTACCTGATAATCCTTGCGAGCCTGCTCGTCGTCGTGCTTTGGGACGCTCTTTTCGTCGTCAAGAAGACCGTGATTGACAAGTCTATCGTGGGATTTGGAATCTGCTCAATTCTGCTCACCTATTTTGCGCTGATACGCCGTCCGTGGAGGCTGATCAACAGTCTGCTCGGAAAACTGTTCACAAGAAGCTCTAGCATGGTTTTCTTTTTCGACGCTGACGGTGAGTGCGTTTATGCGAATACCCCGGCCAAGGAATTCTTCTCGTTCTCGGACCATAACCTGAACGCGTGTAAGGAGCCGCTGCGGGAAATCCTCAAGGCTGATTTTTTCCCCCAGAACAGCAAGAGTTTTACGAAAATGTACACGGTGCAGAGGGACGAAAAGAAAATCTACCTGCGCATTGAGTACAAGTCTACTTTCCACAGGAAGAAGCAGGAGGGAATTTTTTACAGCATTCAGGACTGCACGGACGATGAGGAGAACCTGAAAAAGGAGAAGTTCAGATCCGAGCATGACGAGCTGACCGGTACCTACAAAAGCGAAGTGCTGTATGAGAAGGTTGAAAAGCGCCTTCGCGAGAATCCCGACGTGGAGTACTATCTGATTGTCACCGACATAAAGGACTTCAAGCTCATAAACGATGTTTTCGGCAAGGAGGAGGGCGACAGGATTCTGGTCCGCATTGCGTCGTGTATCTCGGAGCTGAACATTCAGGACATGCTTTACGGAAGACTCAGCGGTGACTGCTTCGGATTTATGATGAGACGGACCGACTATGAGGAGAACCTGAGGAAATTCTGGGGCTACTTCAATGAGATTTCCAATATACTCAAGGACAGAAATTACTCAATCGTGATTCATGCCGGAATCTACCGCGTGCAGAAAAACGATTTTTCCGTGTCCACGCTTTTTGACAGGGCCCGGCTTGCAATCAGCACAATCAAGGGAGACTACAAGAACGGGGCTGTGTTCTATGACGACTCGATGCGCCGGAAGATTGTCTGGGAGCGGCAGATTACGGGAGAGGCGGAGAGTGCCCTGAAAGCCGGACAGTTCAATATGTTCCTCCAGCCGCAGGTGGACGCTGACGGTGTGATGTGCGGTGCCGAGGCTCTTGTAAGATGGAACCACCATGAGAAGGGACTTCTTCCCCCGAGCCATTTCATCAAGACCTTTGAGAACAACGGGCTTGTCTCGCAGATTGACCTTTTTATGTGGGAGCTTGCGTGCAGGACCCTGCAAAAATGGAAGCGCATGGGACGTGGAGAGCTCTATATTTCCGTGAACATTTCCTCGGTGGATTTTTACTATGTGGATGTTTTCGCGACTCTTTCCGATCTGGTCACGCGGTACAACATTGAGCCGAAAAACTTGCGTCTTGAAGTGACCGAGGGACTGATCAGTTCGGACCTTGAGCTCAAGATGCCTGTTATAGAAAGACTCAGGATGCTCGGTTTCGTCATCGTGATGGATGATTTTGGAAGCGGAAGCGCGTCTCTGAATATACTTAAGGACCTCCCGATGGACGGACTCAAGCTGGACATGGACCTGATGTACAGGGCGAAGGACGTTGAAAGAAGCAAGACCATAATGCGTGCTCTCATCGGCATGGCGAGGGAACTCGGAATTGAGGTCGTGGGCGAGGGGGTCGGAAGCCGAAATCAGGTGGACTTCCTCAAGAGCGTGGGATGCAGTCTCTTCCAGGGATATTTCTTCGCAAAGCCTGTCTCAATCCAGGATTTTGAGAACAACTATCTGAACGCGGACCGCATCCACGGCAATGACAAGGCTTAAATCATCTCATAACCGGCGGCTTTTACGGCGTCGGACAGCACTGAGTCAGGAATCGCCTTGGACACTTTGAGCGTCACCTGTTTTTTCTCGTGATCCGCAATAGCCTCACAGACACCGTCAATCTTTTCCAATGCTTCCTTTACGTGGACCTCGCAGTGCGTGCACATCATTCCTTCCACTTTGATAATCTTTTCTTCCATATTGGTCTCCTTGTTTTTTGTGCCGAACGAATCCAGCGCAGTTTCTATGCTTTCTTTTTTGACTCCACGGATTTTATGCTCCCTCTTTTTTCCGCTGGTGTCCACAAGATTAAGCCTGAGCGCGTTCATTACCACGCAAAAACTTGAGAGGCTCATAGCGGCGGCTCCAAGCATGGGGTTCAGCACCAGACCGAAAGATGAGAATGCTCCGGCGGCAACCGGAATGAGAATTGCGTTGTAGAAAAATGCCCAGAAGAGATTTTCCTTTATGTTGAGCAGAGTCGCATGTCCGATCCTTATGGCGGCAGCAACATCCTTTAGCGAACTGTTCATCAGAACAACGTCAGCAGCATCTATGGCAATGTCCGTTCCAGCTCCAATCGCAATTCCGACATCGGCCCGTGTGAGCGAGGGTGCGTCATTGATTCCGTCTCCGGTCATGCATACTTTCCCGATTTCTTGCAGGTCGCGGATTATCTCATCCTTTCCGCTTGGCATAAGCTCTGGAACAAGATGCTCGATCCCTGCTTCCTTGGCAAGATGTGCCGCAGTCCGCTTGTTGTCCCCTGTGAGCATTACGACCTCAAGTCCCATCTTTTTCATGGACTCTATGGCGGAGGGACTGTCCTCCTTGATTTTGTCGGCAATGGCAATGAGTCCCAGGCTCTTTCCGTCACAGCTGAAATAAACCGGGGTCTTTCCCTCGTCCGAAAGTCTTTCCCCTGCTTCCGTAAGTTCTTTGCATACGTCTGAAAATCCGCGTATGAAGCTCAGTTTGCCGCCCGCCAGCTTGTGTCCGTCCCTTGTGCATGTAAGTCCGTTTCCCGAGACTGATTTGAAATCCTCGCTGTGGTTTTCCTTCATGCCGAGTGAGGTGCATTTTTCCATTACGGCCCTCGCAAGGGGATGCTCGCTCATGCACTCAAGGTCCATCGCCGCCTGCAGCAGGTCGCTTTCCGGGAATGGAGCGCAGGGGATGATGTCGGTGACGGTGGGCTTGCCGCTTGTGATGGTGCCGGTTTTGTCAAGCACAACAATCTGCGTGCGTGAGATGGCTTCAAGGGCCTGTGATGTTTTGAAAAGGATTCCATTTCGAGCTGCCTTTCCGCTTCCAACCATGATTGCGACAGGTGTTGCCAGCCCAAGAGCACATGGACATGAGATTACCAGCACACAGATTCCGCGTGAGAGTGCAAAGCCGATGTCTTTTCCGAGAAGGAGCCAGACTGCGCATGTGACTGCTGCGATTGCGATTACCGCGGGGACAAAGATTCCGCTCACTTTGTCTGCGATCCGTGCGATGGGTGCCTTTGTTGCGGATGTGTCGCTTACCATCTGGATGATTTTTGAAAGTGTCGTGTCCTCACCGACTTTGAGAGCCTTGCATCGGAGAAATCCTGATGTGTTTACCGTGGCCTGATATACGCTGTCCCCGGATTTTTTTTCAGCGGGGATGCTCTCACCCGTGAGCGAGCTTTCGTCAATCGCGGACTCACCCTCAAGAATCTCTCCGTCAACAGGAATGCTTTCTCCGGGACGCACGATAAAAATATCTCCGGGCAGCACGTCCTCCACCGGAACCTGTACTTCCGCACCGTCTTTGAGCAATGTGGCGCTTTTCGGCGAGAGATCCATGAGTGACTGCAACGCGCTGGTAGTATGTCCTTTTGAAATGGACTCAAGCATTTTCCCGATGGTGATCAGGGTAACGATCATGGCGGCTCCCTCAAAATAGAGGTTCTCCATTCCCTGCATCATTGCGGTGGAGTCGTTTCTGAGCTGTGCGTCCGTCATTAAAAAAAGCTGCACGGTACTGTACGCGAAGGAAATGCCGGATCCAAGGGCGACGAGTGTGTCCATGTTCGGGGAGCGGTTCAGGACGGCCTTTGTTCCGCTGATGAAAAATCTTCCATTTATAAGCATGACCGTCGCTGAGAGAATCATCTGGAGAAGTCCCATGGCAACGTGGTTTCCCTCAAGAAAGGACGGTATCTTCCAGCCCCACATCATGTGGCCCATGCTGAAATACATCAGGATAAGCAGGAAAAATGCGGAGAAAATCAGTCTGCGGGCAAGAAGCCTCGTGGTACCGTCGTTTGCGCTTCCAATTTTCGTGCGGCTTGAGCCTTTTCCGTCCGTTGATTTTTTACTTCCATTGATTTTTTCCGCACCATAGCCAGCTTTGACTACGGCGGAGATGATTTCATCCTCTGTGGCTTTCCCTTCCACTGCAAGAGTTCCTGTGAGCAGATTTACGGAGCAGGAGTCCACACCGTCCAGTTTTGAAACCGCTTTCTCTACCTTCGTGCTGCATGCCGCGCAACTCATTCCGCTTACCGTATATTTTTCCATATTGGACTCCTTTGATTTCAGATAATCTTCTTTTTACCCCACTCAGGAATGAGTCTCTGAGGATCCCTTGAAAGAATAAGCGACGTGAACAGTGGCCATGTTTGTGTGAAAATCTGGCTCAGGGTGATTTTTTCATCCGGGGTGAAAGAGCCCAGAACGTAATTTGCGACATCGCCATTTGCAGGTTTGCCGACTCCGAAACGCAGCCTCCAGAAATCCGCGGTGCCAAGGGATGCTTTCAGCGAGCGAAGTCCGTTGTGTCCTCCGAGTCCGCCGCTCCATTTAAGGCTCACGGTTCCAAGCGGAAGTTCTATTTCGTCGTGGACAATCAGTATGTCCTCGCTTGGTATCTTGAAGAAATGTGCAGCCTCCGCCACAGCCTCTCCGCTCAGGTTCATGTAGGTGAGCGGTTTCATAAAATAGATTTTTTTAGGCGCGTCCTTCGGTACCGATGGCGAGAGTGATCCGTCTTCCTTTGTTTTTATGAGGGACGCGGATTTAAGCCACTCCACGAAATCCGGGAAATCCGCCGTGTAAAAATCGGACTTGTATTTCGCGGACCATGAGATGCGGCTTGAGAACGGCAGACTGTCCTCAAAGAGCCATGCGGTGTTATGCCTTGTGTTCTCGTATTCCCTGCCGAAATTTCCCAAAAATGCTACCAGCTGAATCATTGAGTCCTCCGGGCCGTCTTAAAATATGTGCAGGTATGACATCGCGAAAATCACGATTACCGCAAGTATGACTACGTAAAAGATGATTTTTATTGCGGCTGAGAGTACTACGCCAAGAATCGAAAAGACGATCCTGAGTATGACCAGCACGATGAAGATTGCGAGTAAAATGCCTAAAAGTCCCATGTTTGCTCCTGTGGAAGTTTGGATTTCCTAAAATATTTTCGTTCCAATTATATCATAAAACGGAAAATTATGCATCAGTCCCATGTGTAGCCCGTGCTGTAGTCAACGAAATCCGGGAGGTTCTTCGCAAGTTCCTGCATTCTCAGGTCGTTGGAGTTGATTGTGTCGGCAATGGACTTCAGTTCCTCAGAGACGTTTTCCGGCATGACGTAATCCTTTTTGTAGTGAAGCTGATGCTCAAGGCTCGCCCAGAAATCCATCGCGATTGTGCGCAGCTGAATCTCCACCGGTATCTCACGTTTTTGGTCGCTGAAATAAACGCCGACTTTCACAATCACATGGAGGCTTCTGTATCCGCTTTTTTTCGGATGCCGGATGTAGTCCTTCATCTCAATCAGCTCCACATCCTCCTGCTGCAAGAGCATTTGGGTCACATGGTACACGTCGCTGATGAATGGGCATGTCACACGGATTCCAGCGATGTCGTAAAGGTGGTTCACCATGTTGTCTATGGTCACGGCGAGCCCCTTGCGCTGGAGTTTTTCCGCTATGCTCATGGGATCTTTTATCCTGCTGCTGATTGTCTCTATAGGATTGCGGATATGCTTGCATGAGAACTCGTCCTCAAGGATTTCGAACTTGGTCGTAATCTGCTTGATGCCGCTTTCGTAGAGCATGAGAAGCTGCTGGAATTCCATCGCCGTGTTGAGCACATCCTGCGGTGTTCTGAGCGAGTTTTTGTTGTCAGCCGCGACTTTTCGCAATATAATTTCATTATCCATATTTTAAATATAATAAAAAAAATGGAAATCGGAAACATTATTTAAATATGAAAAAGGCTTTGATCCTTGAGATATATCTGCAAGGGATTTCCATGAGGAACCTCTCTTGTGCATAACGTCTTTTTCCTCTCTCAACTTTCCATTTTTTTTCTTGATATTATTCCAATTAGAGCATAGAAGACAATGCTTCCCAAAAGTGCTCCAAGTGTATCTGCGCACCAGTCTAAAAATGAGCAGCTTCTTCCCGGGGTGAAACTCTGGTGGATTTCGTCTATGATTCCGTAGAGCGAGATTGTGATGGCGGGGAGGAGGATTCTTTTCAGGCATTCTGATTTTTTATCTTCCGGTTTTTTGAGTCCGAAGAAAGCGAATGCCGTGAAAAATGAAAAACCCGCGAAGCATACCAGATGAACCACTTTGTCCGAAAAATGGAAATCTGGCATGGGAACGTGGGGCTGGGAGGAGAGATACCAGCTGCAGCATCCTATGAAAACCGCTGGAATCCAACGCAGGACTTTCAGCAATTTGGAAAGGAATCCGCTCATTTTGAGACCGGCCTGTAGTAAAGGGTGGCTCCTCGTCTTCCGTTCGGGGATGGTATGCGCTGGATTTCAAAATCGTCGTCAAGGTATTCAATCAGGTCGGAGAGTTTTTTGAAACCGTAGTCCAGTGTGTCGAATCCGGGATCCTGACGCTTGAAGAATGAGCCTGCCGCGCTAACGTCCGCCCATCCGTTGTCATCGGCATAGCGTTCGTAGGCGGTCATCAGAAGCTTGTAGATTTTTCTGAACTGCCTGTCGGTCATTGTCTCGTTCTGATTTCTGTGCAGAAATGAGCCGAGCGGAGATTTGCCGGATTTTGCCTTGTTCGCCCTGTGCTTGATCTGAGCAGGTTTGTCCTCAGTCGCATCAGCTACGTCCGCGTCGTCATCGTCTTCCTTGAGGTTTTCGATGTAGATGAAGTTGTCGCAGGCGTTTACGAAGGATGCCGGTGTCTTTTTCTGTCCCACGCCGAAAACAAAAACCTGGCTTTCCTTTAATCTTGTGGCGAGCTTGGTGAAGTCTGAGTCGGAGGTGACAAGTGCGATCGCGTCATATTTGTCGGTGTAGAGCAGGTCCATCGCGTCGATTATCATTGCGGAGTCGCTTGAGTTTTTTCCCTGCGTGTATGCGAACTGCTGGATCGGAATGATGGCGTTGTCATTCAGCTCGCGCTTCCAGTTCTTCAGTGTGTCCAGAGAGAAATCACCGTATGCCCTTTTCGTGATGATGTGTCCGTGCACGGCTATTTCCTGCAG
>JAEEYO010000048.1 GCA_016288205.1 Treponema sp.
ATCCGCGTGATCTCGACGCACAACGGAGACGACAATCCGTTCAACATACTGATCAAGAATATCCGCTCAGGAAAAGAGAAGGAATGGAGCCTTCACCGTATCACTTTCCGCGAGGCGATGGCTCAGGGCTTGTACCAAAGAATCTGCCTCAAGCAGGGACGCGAGTGGACTCCCGAGGCTGACAGGGAATTCATGGAGAAGATGTACCGCATCTACGGTGACAATCCCGATGAGGAGCTTGACGTGATTCCGAGGGCATCCAGCGGACGTTATTTTAACCGCGGGCTTTTGGACTTGTGCTCGGAAGAGGCGGAGGTTCCGATTCGCAGGCTTGAGTGTTCCGATGATTTTCTGCACAAAAGCGAGGGAAGAAAAAACCGTGAGATTGAGAAATTCTTTAATCAGGAAATACGGTCTGTTCTTGGATGTCTTGAAGGACAGATATTTTTCGGAGCCGATATAGGACGTTCCGGGGACCTTTCGCTCTTCTGGTTCAGCGAGGAAGTGACAAAAACTTCACTTTCCTGCCGTCTTGTTGTGGAGCTGAAGAACTGTCCGTTCGGTTGTCAGGAGCAGTTCTCAAATCTTGTTACTGATTATCTGAAAGAACGGAGAACATTCGGCGGCGCGTGCTACGACAAGCGTGGAATCGGAATGCAGCTTGCGGAGTCGCTGGAACTCCGCCATCCGGGAGCTGTTGTTGGTGTAATGGAAACAAACGCCTGGTATGCGGAGTTTATTCCTGCCACAAAGTCACTCATGGAGGACTTGGATTTCACGATTCCTGATGATGATGTGATTAAGGCTGATTTCGGAATCGTTACCCTCAAAAACGGCATTCCGCTCATTCCTGCGGTGAAGCTTGCAGACCGCGACATGAAAGGCAAACGTCATGGCGACGCGGCGGCAGCGGCTTTTCTTGCAGTATGCGCATGGAAGACTTGCGCGGCAGATCCGGCACCGAGCTTTTCTGTTGCAGAAAAGAAAAAGAAATCAAGATTTCCTTGGTTTTGACTTGCAAAAAATAGGGATTCGTGGTATATTAAAGATACCACAAACTCAAAGCAGACTGACACATCTGTAAAAACTAGGTGTCTATTTTTATGCCCTTTTGATTTTACGAAAAAATCCGTAAAATCAGAGGCGGTGTTATCCGACTATGTGAATATAGCCGTAGAAAGCCCCGGTAAGCAGTGATGCCCCGGCTGTCTTTGAGCAGTGGTAGGACTTTTTGCGGCTTTTTTTGTCTCTAAAAAATCCGTACTACCAAAACTCAAAGGAGGTCTGTTATGGCAGACACAAGACCAAGAGCAGTACAGCTCATCGACAAAATCAACTGCAATGTAATTCATTGCACGGATGTTCTTACTTTAGTTGAGAACGATGCTTGCCAGAATCCCGATATAACAATCGGGGCGATTTATGCAGTAGACAATTTACTTTGTCAGGTAACTGCTTTTGCGGAAGAACTAGACAACTTAATCACAAAACTAAAAAATGAAGGAAAACTGACGGATTAAAATATGCGGGGCGATTATGCCCCGTTTTTACTAAGGAGATTGAAATGAGAACTATAAAAACAAAAGAAATTAATGGTTTTGAAGGTCTTTATACGATTAATACAATGGGCAAAATTTTTAATATGAAAACAGGAAAGAAAAAGACGCAATTACTTTCAAATGCTGGTTATTATCGTGTACACCTTTTTAATAACGGAAAAGGAAAGATCTTTTTAGTTCACAGACTTGTTGCAGAAAACTTTATTCCAAATCCTCAAAATTTACCTTGTGTAAATCATATCGATGGTAACAAACTGAATAATCGAGTCTCAAATCTTGAATGGGTTTCTTACGCAGAAAACAATGAAAAAGCACTAAAAACAGGACTTTCTTCACAAGGTTCAGATGTTTATAACTCAGTGTTTTCTGAAGAACAGGTTTTGTTTATAAGGGAACTTTTTTCTATTGGCTATTCAAAAACAAAGCTTGCCAGAATGTTTAATGTCTCTATTACAGCTCTTACAGATATGATTAATAAAAAAACATATTCAAATATTGATACATTTTCTAAATACAACAATGGGAGAGAACATTTTTCACCGCAAGTTCTACACATTATTCATAGCCTTTTAAATAATGATTTTACTTATTCAGAAATTTCCACATTGTGTGATCTTAACAAAGAAGCAGTAAGAAGCTATTACCGCAAACACTATCTTCCAGAAAAGCAAAAAAAATAAATCGATATGCTACCATTCTCATACAGGATGGTGGCAGTATGGCAAGAACAAAATCTGTAACAGATAAAATTTTAAATCTTACAAACTTCAGGTCTATTGCTGGGTATGTTTCTGATACACAGAACTGGATAAACTCAGTTCAGGAACGAGAATCGGTTTTTGAAGAAATGCGAACAGACCCGCGTGTTGAAAGTCTTGTAAAGAACCGCAAAGATAAAGTTCTGCAAATGACAGGCTCGTTCAGCGAAACTAAAAATAAACTTGTGAATGAAGCCTGCGAGAATTTTCTTTCATTCAATACTTTCTTCAAACTGAACAATATTCTTTTGAATGCCGTGCCTTATGGAATTGCTGCGTGTGAAATTCTTTGGAAATTTGTTGAAGGATATTACATTCCTTATGATTTTACACCCATCCCCAGAACAGCTCTTTCTTTCCCACAGCATGACGGACTTGATTATTATACTCCGTGCATTGCAAGCCAGAATATTGAGCTTTCAGACAAACGTAAATTCATAATACATAGAAATGATGACGGTGAATTGAATCGCTGGGGACGGCCAGTTTTATTGTCGGCATATACTTTTTGGCGTTTTAAGAATCTTGGAATAAAATTTTGGTCTATGGCTGCCGAGCTTTGTGGAGTTCCTTCGATTCTTGCAATCTTTGAAACTAAGAGTGAGGAAGAAGCAAAGAAACGTGCAGCTGATTTAACAGCAGCTTTACAGAACTGGGAAAGCGGTTCTTCTGGTGCATTCGGAAATGTAAAAGACATTAAAGTTGTATCATCGCAGATAAATGATTTTGAGAAGATTGTTGCATGTTGTGATGCTGAAATTGCTTATGCACTCACAGCTCAGGCTCTTACATCAAATACAGCACAATATGGTACACACGCACAGGGAGCGGAGCATGCAAAGACTTATGATGACTTGATAAAAGGAGATGCCTATCTCTTGCAGCAAACAGACCAACAGCTTGTTGATGCATTTGTAGAATTGAATTTTCCTGGTGCAATTCCACCAAAATACGACATTGATTCAGCTGATTTTGCTGACTTTGAAATCATCAGAGATTGCATCGACAGGGGGGTACCTGTCAGTTTAAAGGCAATTTACAACAAGGTTCATGTTCCGGAGCCCGTTGACGAGAAGGACTCGTTTGTTAAGGCTCAGCCGTCCTTCGGTTTTTCTGACAATGGAAAAGATGATTTTTTTCAGAACAGGCAGTAGAGCCACGATACATCGAGGAAAAGAAACAGGCAAAAAGGCTTGACCGCATATCTACTGCCGCCTGGCTCATAATCTCTGACAGCTACGCCGAGCGAATCAAGAAGTACATAAAGGAAGCTGCACGCAATCCCGACATCCTGAATACAAAGAAGGTCCTTGATCCTGACTGGTTGGCAATGGGAGAAGCCGCTAAGCTTTTTACACGTTCCGCCATGATGGGATTGGATTCTTCGGTTCGGAAGGAAGAGTTTGCGGAGCCCTCAGCTGATGAGATTGAGAACCTGCCCTATGCGGAAGCCGTTGAGTACCTCAAGAAGCGTGACGTTATAAAAAAAGTTGACTATAACAAGCTCTCTGACAAGATGAGGTTCCGTGCATTCACTGCATCCAGAATCAATGACGGAAAGCTGCTTGAGAGGCTGAATGCCGAGATGATCGCCAACGTGAACGACGGCAAGGGGCTTAAAGATTTCCTCTCCATGACAAAGACCGACATCCTGGACAAGGTGGGGATGGGACCGAACCAGGGATGGTACTGGGAGACTGTCTACAGAACCAACGTGCAGACAGCCTACAACGCAGGACGCATGATGGGATTCGAGGAGGACAGGCCGCTCGCACTGCATTTTGTCGGAATCGAGGACGCTAGGCAGACGGACATCTGCCACTCCATGAGCAACGTTATCAGACCCTATGACGATCCGATATGGAAGAAGTACATACCTCCGCTTCACTTCGGATGCCGCTCTACTGTACGTGCCATCTACGACAGGGACGAGCTGCCGGATGAATGGACAAGCCTTGAGGGAATTGAGAGACCCGCGAAGGGATTCGGCACAAATCCTGTTTCAAGCGACAGCTGGTGGGATGAGCTTGAGAGCCAGGCAAGGCAGGCAAAGCACTATGGTGTGCAGGGGGAGATTGAGGCGGTTAAGGCTGCGCTGGGGGTATATGGACCAAGTGATGAAACAATAAGACATAAGACGATAAAAGAACTGAAGAAAATCGGAAACATTGCAAAAGGTGATGAAATGACTTTTGAGGAAGCTGATGGTGGTAATGTAAATCCGTTTTCCAGTCTTGAAGGGAAATATAAAGAAAATTGTCAAGCTTGTGTCGCTGCATTTGAAGCTAGAATGAAGGGATTCCCTGTTAGAGCAAAACCTTTTGATAACAACAGCGTATTCTTTAAAAGACTTGCAAACAATCCTTTGAGAGCGTTCATAGATCCTCAAACTAGACATCATCCGATTTGGCCAGAAGATAATCCTACCGTAGATATTAATGCTTTTACAACATGGAAGGATGGATTAAATTATATAAAAAAGACTGTACAGCGTGGAGAAAGATATGTAATGAGTTTTAATTGGAAATCAAATGGAGGAAGACATATTATTTCAGTTTTACGAACTAAAAGAGGAAAATTGTTATTTTATGATCCACAAGATGGCTCTATATTTGACAAAGAAGATTTTTCATCTTTATTCAAACAGATATTATTTGATGGAAAATATAATCAACCAAAACTTTTAAGGGTTGATGACTTGCAATTAGATGAAAATGTGTTAAAATATGTTTTGGAGGCAACCAATGGATAAGGTATTAAAATTCGCTAATTCTTTACAGTATTCGTATAAATTTGACACATGCAAGCTATTCCTTGCTAATTGGAATGGTTCAAAAGTCTATTTGGTAAATTCTGAAGCTGAAAAAGGATTGTATCTTGGTTGGCCTGTTATGATAAAAGAAACGGATGGTAAACTAGAAGAAATACAAAACAACAAAGAAAAGTTAAAAATTATGAATGCTGCTGATGTTGCTTAGTAATACAGCCCCGGACATCCGGGGCTTTTTCTTTCCCCTCGCTCAGTCCATGCCAGAAAGCCTTGATGTAGAATTAGGGAACTACAGCATCAAGGAGAAAATGGTGAAAAGTTCAGAGATGAAAAAGAACGCGCTCTATCTGTGCGGAAGAAGCGTAAAATGGACTGACGAAAAGGGCCATGAAGAGGTGATTGAAACAACCCTGACAGGTTTTGTCAAAAATCAGGACGTGTGGGAGTTTTGCGGCACAGAATACGGATTCGGCAACGGCAAAATCTATGGCGGTGACATGGTCATTTTGACAAAGGAAATGTTTGACAGTGAAGTCCACGACATCCTGGAGCTTCCCCGCTATGGCATTCCGCATCAGGATTTATGATAACATTGGCAACGGACATGGACTCGCCAAAGTTTTGTCTATTCTGCCCTGTGGATGGAGGTTCGTTCACGGGGCTTTTTATTGCCCCACAGTCTGCCGTTATTAAAAAAACTGATGCTATCATTCAGACATGTTGATAATCATTGTTTCCTTTTTCTGCATTGTTTTAGGTTGCTGTGCGTCGACCTTTCTGGTTCCTTTTCTTCTTGAGCTTTCCAAATACTGTGTATGGACTGTTTGCAGTCATTTCAGCAGAGACGGCGGTTATGATTCGGTCGGCACGACTCTTTCGGATATTGACAAGAGAATCAATATTGACATCCCCGCAAGATTTCCCATCGACATGGGGCTTGTTGTCTTTCTTGTCGGAAAGGGCTTTGCTGAGAGCGACGTTGTATTCTTCCTGGAACACAATCAGCTCCCGGATGACCTCGTCGCTGGCATAAAGTCTGGCTCTGACAATAAACTGTGTGAGTTCCGCAAAGTCTTTGACGAATACTTCTTCGAGCGAACCAGACGAAAGCTCCTCGGACTCCATTGCGTCTAGAAGCCGAACGGACGGAAGCCAGCTCAGCAAATCCTCATAATAAGCTAGTCGGTGGTTCAGCAGTTCCCGTATGTAATAAAACTTCTCATCAGTCTTACGGGAGTGTGCGGAGAACCATGAGGCCAGAAAAAACGTCAAGACAGATCCGCCAACAGTTATAATCGCGGAGACAATTTCAGACGGCAAGGCATAATTTTCCATGCCTAAATTTTCGGGATACGCACTAACTTTCTGAATATCTCAATTTCACAACAAAATGCTATCCCCAAAACACCTCCAAAACCCACTTTCCGCAAAAAATTGGCGGTGAATATCGGTGAATAATTTTCGGACGGCAAATTATCCGTTTTATCCAGAATCTCCCCGAAATTTCCAAGATTTCATAAAACGACCTTCCCCCGGAATAGCCGGATTTTTACCCGACTGTGATTACATATCAGCAGAGGTCAAAAATGAAAGTTTACATTGCCGGAAAGATTACCGGCGACAAAAATTACAGGCGCAAATTCAAAAGGGCCGAGAAAAGGCTGAGGGCTCTCGGATGCTCGGTGATGAATCCGGCGTGGCTCGGCGACTACCCAGAATTCTCCTACGAGGACTACATGACCGTGAGCGGATCCATGCAGAGGGTGTGCGACGCGGTATTCTTCCTGAGCGACTGGGAGGACAGCCCCGGCGCGAGGCGTGAGATGGAGAGGGCTGAGAGCCTGCACCAGACGGTGTTCTTTGAGAGCCGTAGCATATCCACGTACCTCCTGAGATACCTACAGGAAAAGGAGCGGAATTCCAAGGTTAAGGTAGGATAGTGACTATGAAGAAGATTCGTACATGGCAGCTCGCCCGGACCGGGACTTTCGGTCAGGACGGCGCAAAGATTACAGAACAGGATTTGAGGGAAATCGCGGAGACGTTCACGCCCACACGCCCGATCACAATCGGACACGACGCGGCACACGGCGACAACTTCCCGAAGTTCGGAGACGTGCTTCTGATTGACGGCATCTACGATGATCCGAAACACAGGGGCGAGAAAGTCCTTGTGGGTCAGGTCGCGCTGCACCCGGAGCTGGAGAGGCAGTTTTCGGACAAGGACGACGGCGACGGATGCTACAAGGGATGGAGCGTCACCATTCCCAGACGAGGGAGCGACGGAAAGCGTTACCTTCATAGCCTTGCAATCTGCGGCGCGACCCCGCCAAAGATTCCGGGGCTTGAGCAGCTTATGGTCAAGAGCTGCTATTCGGACGGCGACAGCGTTGAGGTATTCGACTTCAGCGACGCAATAGACTATCAGGAGGAAATTCCCATGACTGATGAGGAAAAGAAAAAGATGGAGGCTCTTGAAGCTGAGAACAAAAAGCTCAAGGAAGATGCCGAAAAAGCTGCTGCTTCCCAAAAGGCTGGC